>JAICJM010000119.1 GCA_025928435.1 Thermoleophilia bacterium | reverse complement strand
TCGGGCCTCGGGCTGCCCTTCCTGCTCGTCGCATACATCAACCGCGACCCGGGCGACTGGAGCCCCTGGCCGTGGCTCGTGGTGGGGCTCGGCCTGCTGATCGCAGGCGTGCTCCTTCACCGCCGCGCTAGAGCCGCCCCTTGAGCCCGAGGATGCGGTTGTAGGAGGCCGTCAGGTGCGACCGCGGCAGCGTTCCCGCCTTCGCCGCCGCGAGCAGCGCGTTGTAGACGCCCTTGCTGGCAGCCTGCGAGCCGGTCACGAGCAGCAGGTCGGCGCCTGCCTCGGCGCTGCGAAGCGCGAGCACCGGGTCGGTCAGCCCGCGGGCGGCGGCGGCCGCGTCGAGCGAGTCGGTGATGGTGGTGCCCCCGAACCCGAGCCGCGTGCGCAGCAGCTCGTGGATGATCGACCGCGACCAGGCGGCGGCGTGGGAGCCGAGCGCCGGGTAGATCGCCGTGGAGAGCATGACGACCGGGCCGAGCGACCGCCGGAACGCCACCTGGTAGGGCAGCAGCCCGCGCATGAGCGTGGCCCGGGGGGCGGTGATGCGCACGACGGCCTGGTCGGTCGAGACGGTCGCGAGGCCGAGGCCCGGGAAGTGCTTCATCGCCGGCAGCGCTCCGCCTTGCTCGAGCCCGGCCGCGAACGCCGCGGCGTCGGTCGCGACGGTGAACCGGCTCGTCGAGAACGCGCGTCCCTGCGCCTCGATGAAGTCGGCGGGGCCCGCCGGCACGTCGGCGACGGGCGCCAGGTCGAGGTTGATCCCGACGGCATGCAGCGCCGTCCCCGCCTTGCGGCCCGCCGCGCCGGAGAACGACGAGGGCAGCGCGCCGAGCTGGGCGGCCGAGCGCTTCGGCGGCGCCCAGGGGATGCGGCGCACGATCCCGCCCTCCTGGTCGGTCGCGATCAGGAGCGGTGGGCGGCCGCCGGCGTGGGCGGCGGCCTGCAGCCTGGCGGTGAGCCGCGTGACCTGCGCCCTCGAGACGACGTTGCCGGAGAACAGGATCACGCCGCCCACCTGCCCGGCCCGGATCCGGGCCAGGAGCGGCGTGTTGGGATGGGTGCCCTTCATGGCCACCACGAGCCGCTGACCGACGAGCTGGGCGAGCGTCGGCGGCGCCGCCCGGGCCGTCGCGGCCCCGCCGCCGAGGCAGACGACGGCGGAGGCGATCGCCGTGCCCACCCGGACGCCCAGCCTGGCCCTCCGTACCATTCCGCAAACGTAGCAGCGAGGCCCGGCGGGCAGACGGCGAACGCGTAACGGTTTGGGGCGCGGACGCCCGTATACTCGATCGCATGACCGATCCGACGGCCGGTGCGGCGGAGTCGGTGCACTCCGCCGGCGTCTCGGCCCACATCTCGCATGCCGTGATCGCGGCCTACGCCGCCGCCGCCGCGCGCGAGGTGTCGGGCGTGCACGCCCTCACGGGCGGCCACCTCGGCCGCCTGGAGCGGCGCGGCGACCCCGACCGGCTCGGGGTCCGCGTCGCAACGGCCGGCGAGGGTGTAGACCTGGAGCTCCATCTGGTGACGGAGTGGGGCGCGTCGATCCCGTCCGTCGCGGCGAGCGTCGACCGGTCGGTGCGGACGTACCTGGCGTCGATGGTCGACCTCGACGTGGGTACGCTCTCCGTGGTGGTGGACGACGTCGCCGCCCCGGAGCCGGCCGGCCGATGACGTCGGTCGACCACCTCACCGGCGCCACGATCGGAGAGGCTCCGCACCCCTGCCGCGGCTGCATGTGGTGGCAGACGCGCCCGGGGCGCCCGGCGGGCGACCGTGAGCGCTGGATCCGCGACGCCGAAGACGAGTTCGGGCCCTGGGGCAAGGTGTACCGCGACGAGACGGGCGTCATCGGCCTGATCCAGTACGGCCCGGCCCAGGCCTTCCCGCGCGCGCAGACCATGCCCGCCGGCCCGCCGAGCCGCGATGCAGTGCTCGTCACCTGCGCCTACCTGACCGACGCACAGAGCCCGTGGGTGCTGCAGAGCCTGTTCCTGGCGGCGATCGGCGAGTGCCGCGACAACGGCAATCCGGCGCTCGAGGCGTTCGCCTACCGGTACCCCTCCGGCGAGGGCTTCGCCACGCGCTTCCTCGGCCACCGGACGATCTTCCCCGCCGATTTCCTGGCCGATTTCGGGTTCAACGGCAGGCGCACGGCGGGCCGGATCGAGCTCATGCGGCTCGACCTGCGCGCCATCGAGCTCGAGCCCGAACGGGTCCGCCTCGTCCGCCTGCGGGAGCGGCTGGCGCCGGTCATCAACCCGACCCCGGCGCCGGTGCGCTGAACCGGCGGGAGCGCGGACGCGAATGCACTCCGGCGGCTCTCCGAGGGAAGGACGGGTGGAACACCTGTCAGATCATGGCGTGCTCGCGCTCATCGGGCGCGGCGATCGAGATGCGTTCGCGCGGCTGTACGACCGGTACGGCGCGGCCGCGTACGCGCTCGCCGTCCGGATCGTGCGCGACCGCGAGCTGGCGGCCGACGTCGTCCAGAACGTCTTCCTGGCCGTGTGGACGGGCGCGACGCAGTTCGACCCGGCGCGCGGTCAGCCGTCGACCTGGATCATGACCATGACACATCACAAGTCGGTCGACATGGTGCGCCGCGAGCAGCGCCGCCGCACCGAGCCGCTCGACGTCGCGGGCGACGCGCCTTCGGAGGACCCGACCGTCGAGGAACAGGCCTGGCGCGGCGTCACCCGTGAGAACGTGCGCGCCGCCATGGCGCGCCTGCCCGACCCGCACCGCGAGGTCATCGAGCTGGCGTACTTCGCCGGCTACAGCCAGTCGGAGCTCGCCGCCCGGCTGGCGCTTCCCCTCGGCACCGTCAAGAGCCGCACCTTCGCGGCGATGCGCGCGCTGAAGGACGCCCTGGCCGCTGCCGGCATGCACCCGGAGGACGAGTGGAACACGTCGACGAGCTGATCGCAGGGCAGGCCCTGTACGCGCTGTCCCCGGACGACGAGGAGCGCGTCGCGCTGCACGTCGCCGAGTGCGACCGCTGCCGGCGCCAGCTGCGCGAGGCGGAGGCGCTGGCCGCATCGCTCGCCTACGGCGTGCCCGCCGCGGAGCCGCCGCCCGACCTGCGCGACCGCGTGCTCGCGGCCGTCGAGCCCGTTGTCGACGCGGCCCCGGCGCGACCCGCCGAGGCTCGGCGGCAGCCGGCCCGGCGCGGGCGCTCGTGGTCGTGGTGGCCGCGCGTCGCCGCCGTCGCGGTGCCCGCCCTGGCCGCTGCGGTCGTCGGCCTGGCGATCTGGAACGTCTCGCTGCACGACGACCTCTCGGGGCTGCACTCCCAGCTCTTCCACGGCAGGGCCGGGAACCTGCGCGGCGTCGGCAACGTGGTCGTGAAGTCCGACGGGAACGCCACGCTCTACGCGAGCATCAGGCAGGCGCCGCCCGGCAAGACCTACGAGGCGTGGGTGATCCGGGGCAAGGTCGCCCTGCCCGCCGGCCTCTTCCAGGGCGGCGGCACGGTCAATCTGCAGCTGACGAGGGATGCCCGGCCGGGCGACGTGATCGCGGTGACGATCGAGCCGGTGGGCGGCACGAAGAAGCCGACGGCGACACCGATCGCGGCGCACACCGTCTAGCTACGCTAGGGACGCGGCGGCTCGAGCCGCTGCGCGAAGTACCAGGAGTGGCCCTCGGGATCGCGGGCGTGGTAGCGCCGGTCGCCGTACTCCTGGTCGGCGGGCTCGTCCACGATCTCCGCTCCGGCCGCGCGTGCCCGCGTGCAGTGGGCATCGACGTCGGGGACGTAGACGTAGAGCTGCACTGCCGTGCCGCCGAGGCGGTTCGGGCTCGTCGGCTCCCTGGGCTGGCCGAGGTGCACCTCGCCGTCGCCGAGTCGCATCTCGGCGTGGTCGACGCGGCCTCCCGGCCCCGTGATCCGCCCCAGCTCCTCGAAGCCGAATGCGTGTGAGAGGAAGTCGAGCGCGGCCGCAGCGTCCTCGTAGAGCAGGTACGGGGTGACCGTCTGCATACGGCTAGCGCGACAGGAACGCGACCGTCGCCGCCAGCACGGTCGCCGCGGCGATGAGCCGCCACAGCCGGGCGGCGTCGATCGCGGGCAGGGCGGGAAGCTGCGGGCCGGAGCGCTGGCGCACCCGCTCGCGGCGGGCGAACCGCTCGCGGCAGGAGGCGCCGTCGCGCTGGCCGGCGGCGCCGAGCAGCTCGTCCACCTCGTAGGGACCGTGTGGGTCGCGCCCGTGGGCGCTCTCGACGCACTCGTACCCGCGCCGGCCCTCGGCCACCTCGCCGAGGCAGCGCGGACAGGCGTGCAGCAGCGGCTCGAACGGGAGCCAGACGCCGCGGCTCGCGGCCCGCCGGTCGTCGATCGTGGCCAGCTGGTGCGGCTGCCACGGACCGTGCTGGACGCAGGCGCCGTCGCGGGCCGGCCGGAGACACACGGGGCACAGCCTGCCCCGCCCTGCAACCGCCATCAAGCGGCCGCCCGGTCGGGGACACGGACGAGGCCTCGCGCAACCAGGAGCTCGGCGATCTGGACGCCGTTCGTGGCGGCGCCCTTGCGCAGGTTGTCGGCGACCACGAACAGGCTGATCCCGTTGGGGCGCGAGGCGTCGTCGCGGATGCGTCCGACGAGGACATCATCGGTGCCGGCCGCAGCAGACGGAAGGGGGTAGGCGCCCGCGGCCGGGTCGTCCACGACCCGTACGCCGGGCGCGTCGCGCAGGAGCGACCGCGCCCGCTCGGCGCCGAGCGGCTCGAGCGTCTCGACCCACACCGCCTCGGAGTGGCCACGCCACACCGGGACGCGCACGCAGGTCGAGCTGATCGCGATGCTCGCGTCCCCCAGGATCTTGTGCGTCTCGTTCACGAGCTTCGTCTCCTCCGTGGTGCTGTCGCCCTCGAAGGCGTCGCACTGTGGGAGGACGTTGAACGCGATCTGGTGCGGGTAGACGGACGGCGCCGCCGGCTCGCCGGCGAGCACCGCCCGGGACTGGTCGTGCAGCTCCTGCACCGCGTTTGCGCCCGTGCCGGAGACGGCCTGGTAGGTCGCGACGGTGACATGGGCGAGGCCGGCGGCGTCGTGCAGGGGCTTCAGCGCCGCGACGAGCTGGATGGTGGAGCAGTTCGGGTTGGAGACGATGCCCTGATGGGCGTCGAGCGCATCCGGGTTCACCTCGGGAACGACCAGCGGCACCTCCGGATCCATGCGGAAGGCGCTCGACTTGTCGACGACGACGCAGCCGCGGGCGACCGCCTCGGGCGCGTAGCGCTTCGAGGTCGATCCGCCCGCCGAGAACAGCGCCAGGTCGAAGCCGTCGAACGAGTCGTCGTGAAGCTCGCGCACCTCGAGTTCGCCGCCCGCGAACGGGACGCGCGACCCGGCCGACCGGGCCGACGCGAAGGCGACCACCTCGGAGGCGGGGAAGCCGCGCTCGGCCAGCACCTCGAGCACGACCGGCCCGACGGCGCCGGTCGCCCCGACGACGGCGACGCGCGGGCTAGACACCGACCGCTCCGTCCGCCGACACCTCGAGCTCGGCCTGGAACGCGTCGTGCAGGGCCGCGACCGCCTCGCCGACCTTGGTGCGGTCGATGACGCAGGAGACCTTGATGGGCGACGTCGCGATCATGCGCACGTTGATCTGGCGGTCGGCCAGCACCTGGAACATGCGCGCGGCCACGCCCGGGTTGCTCTTCATGCCGGCGCCGATCATGCTGACCTTGGCCACGTCGCGGATGACGCGCCAGTGCAGGCCGAGCTCGGCGCACAGGCCCTCGATCGTGTCGGTCATCAGCTCGAGGTCGTCGATCGGCACCGAGAAGGTGATGTCGGCGTCGCCGTGGGTGACGGCGTTCTGGATGATCGTGTCCACGTTGATGTGGGCCGCCGCGACCGCGTTGAAGATGCTCGCCGCCGTCCCCGGCTCGTCCGGGACGTCGGTCAGGGTGACGTACGCCTCGTCGGTCGTGTGCGTGATCCCCGAGATGATCGCGTCTTCCATCCCGGCATCTTCGCGGATCCAGGTGCCGTCTGCGTCGGAGAAGGTCGAGCGCACGTGGATGGGAACGCCGTGGTTGCGCCCGAATTCGACCGCCCGCAGCTGCAGCACGCGGGCGCCCGCGCCGGCCATCTCGAGCATCTCCATCGGCGACACCGACCGCAGCTTGCGGGCGCCCGGCACGATGCGCGGGTCGGCCGTGAACACGCCGTCGACGTCGGTGTAGATCTCGCAGTCGCCGTCGAGCGCCGCCGCCAGGGCCACGGCCGTCGTGTCCGAGCCGCCGCGGCCGAGGGTGGTGACGTCGTAGGCGGTGGAGACGCCCTGGAAGCCGGCCACGAGCACGATCTCGTCCCGCTCGAGCGCTTCGGAGATCCGTCGGGGCCGGATCTCGACGATCTTCGCCTTCGTGTGCACCGTGTCGGTCACGATCCCCGCCTGCGAGCCGGTCAGGGACACCGCGTGGTGGCCGAGGTCGTTGATCGCCATCGCGCACAGGGCGGCCGTGATCCGCTCGCCGGTCGAGAGCAGCATGTCCATCTCGCGCGGGTGCGGGCGCGGCGACACCTGCTCGGCCAGCTCGACCAGCTGGTCGGTCGTGTGCCCCATCGCCGAGACCACCCCCACGACCCGGCGCCCGGCCAGGCGGGCGGCGACGAGCCGCGCGGCGACGCGGCGGATCTTGTCCGCGTCGGCGACGGACGTGCCGCCGAACTTCATCACGAGGACTCGGCCGGGAGCGGCCTGCGGTTCCGGCTGGGCCATCACGCCATGGTATCCAGGATGGCGGCGATATCCGCCCGCGTGGTGCGCGGGTTGACGATCGCGATCCGGGTCACGACCTCGCCGGCGACCGTCGTCGGCGTGATGAACGCGGTGCCCTCCGCGAGCAGCCGGGCGCCCCAGTCGCGGTAGTCGTCCGGCCCCCAGCCCGGGCGCCGGATGCACAGCACGGTCAGGTCGGGATCGTTCACGAGCTCGAGGTAGGGGCGCGCCTCGATCTCGGCCCGGGCGCCGCGCGCGACCGTGAGCGTGTGCTCGATCGCCTCGCGGTAGGCGTCCGTGCCGTGGGCGGCGAGCGAGAACCAGAACGGCAGGCCGCGGGAGCGCCGGCTGAGGTGCACGGCGTAGTCGGAGGCGTTCCACTCCGTGCCGCCCTGCAGCGGCTCGAGGTACCCGGCGTGCTGCGCGTGCGCCGCCAGGGCGAGCTCAGGCCGCCGGTAGACGAGGGCGCAGCAGTCGTACGGGGCGAACAGCCACTTGTGCGGGTCGACGATGAAAGAGTCGCACCGCTCGATGCCGTCGAACCGGGCGCGCACGGACGGTGCCGCGAGCGCCGCGCCCCCGTAGGCCGCGTCGACGTGGAACCAGATCCCGCGCCGCTCGCACACGTCCGCGATCCCGGCCAGGTCGTCGATCACCCCGAGGTTGGTCGTGCCGGCGGTCGCCACGGCGGCGAAGAGGCCGTCCCCGGCGCCGTCCGCGAGCGCCGCCTCGAGCGCCGCGGTGGTCATCCGCCCGCCCTCGTCGGTGACGACGCCGATCACGTCCACGTCCATCACCCGGGCGGCGGTCACGATCGACGAGTGCACCTCGTCCGTGGCCGCCACCTGCAGCCGTCCCTCGGGGCGTCCGCCCCGCTGCGCCAGAAAGGCGTGGCGCGCGGCCACGAGCGCCGACAGGTTGCCGACGGTGCCGCCCTGGACGAAGCACCCGCCGGCGTCCTCCGGGAGCCCGGCCAGGTCTGCCACCCATCGCAGCGCCTGATTCTCGGCGTAGGTCGCGCCGGCGGCCTCGAGCCAGCTCCCGTCGTAGATCGACGACGCCGCGACGACGAGGTCGAAGAGCGTCGCCGACTCCGTCGGGGCGGCGGGGATGAACGCCAGGTAGCGGGGGTTGTCGACCGAGACCGTCGCGCGGGCGAGGACGTCGGCGAAGAGGCGCAGGGCCGCCTCGCCGCCGAGGCCGACGGGCGTGATCGTCTGGCCGGCGGCCGCCTCCAGCTCCGCCTGCGTGCGCGGGCCGTCCAGCGGGACGGGATGGAGGCGCAGGCGCTCGCGCGCGTACGCGAGGGCCGCCTGGGCGACCCGCTCGGTCTCGTCGCTGTAGCGGTGCATGGACGTCGGATCGGGCATGGCGATGGTCGCCGCGGGCGCGGCCGGGTCAGGCCAGTGTGTCCAGGATCGCGGCGACGTCGGCGACCGTGGTGCGCGGGTTGAGGATGCAGATGCGGGTCATGATCTCGCCGTCGAGCTCGGTCGGTGTGACCAGGGCGAGGCCGTCCTCGAGGTTGCGCGCGCTCCAGCTGCGGTAGTCGTCGGCCGTCCAGCCGACCCGGCGGATGCAGAGCACGGTCAGGTCGGTGTCGTTCGCGAGCTCGAGGTAGTCGCGGCGCTCGATCTCGTCCCGCGCCTCGCGCGCCACGCGCAGGGTCCCCTCGACCGCCTCGGTGTAGGCGCGCGTGCCGTGGACCGCCAGCGAGAACCAGAACGGCAGCCCGCGGGCGCGGCGGGTGAGGTGGATGGCGTAGTCCGACGGGTTCCAGTCGGCGCCCACCCGGGCGGCATCCAGATAGCCGGCGTGCTGGCGGTGGGCCGCCTGGGCCACCTCCGGCCGGCGGTAGAGCAGCGCGCAGCTGTCGAACGGGGCGAAGAGCCACTTGTGCGGGTCGACGATGAACGAGTCGCACCGCTCGATGCCGTCGAACCGCGGCCGCACGGACGGGGCCGCGAGGCCCGCGCCGCCGTAGGCCGCGTCGACGTGCAGCCACAGGCTCCGGCGGGCGCAGACGTCGGCGATCCCGGCCAGATCGTCGATCACGCCCAGGTTGGTCGTGCCGCCGGTCGCGGCCACGGCGAAGACGCCCTCGCCGCCGTCGCGGGCGAGCGCCGCCTCGAGCGCCGGGCCGGTCATGCGGCCGCGCGCGTCGGGCTCGACCTCGAGCAGGCCGACGTCCATCACGTCGAGCGCCTGGGCCACGGACGAGTGGGCCTGGCCGGTCGCCGCCACGCGCAGCGGGGCGCCGCCGCGGCCGTGCTCGGCTCGGTACGCGTGCCGCGCCGACACGAGCGCGGACAGGTTTCCGACCGTGCCGCCCTGGACGAAGCACCCGCCCGCATCGGCCGGCAGGCCGGCCAGGTCGGCCAGCCAGCGCAGGGCCTGGTTCTCGGCGTACACCGACCCGGCGGAGCTGCGCCAGCTGCCGGCATACATCGGCGTCGCCGAGAGCGCCATGTCGAAGAGCTTGGCCGCCGGCGTGGGGGCCGTGGGGATGAACGCGAGGAAACGCGGGTTCTCGACCGGGACGCTGGCGGGTGCGAGCGTCTCGGCGAAGAGTCGCAGCGCGGCCTCGGCGCCGATTCCGTCCTCGGTCACCGTCTCCCCGGCCGCCGTCGCCATCTCGGCCGGCGTGCGCGCCGTCGCGAAGTCGCGCGGCCGCGCGTGCAGACGCTCGCGCGCGTAGTCGAAGACGCCCTGGGCGGCCGCCTCGATCTCGGGGGTGACGGCGTACATCGCCGCGGGGTCGCCGGTCGCCTGATCGGCGTAGGGCTCGCGCTCGGCGCTCACATCTCTCTCCTTCCCGCCAGGGCCCGCCCCAGCGTCACCTCGTCCGCATACTCCAGATCCCCGCCCACCGGCAGCCCGCTGGCGAGCCGGGTCACCCGCGTACGATCGCGCAAACGGTCGGCCAGGAACGCCGCCGTCGCCTCGCCCGTCATGGTCGGGTTGGTCGCGAGCAGCACCTCGGCCACGCCCCCGCGCTCGACGCGCGCGACGAGCTCGGCGATGCGCAGGTGCTCGGGATCGACGCCGTCGATGGGGGAGAGCGCCCCGCCGAGGACGTGGTAGAGGCCGCGGTACTCGTGCGTGCGCTCGAGCGCCACCAGGTCGGAGGGGTCCTCGACGACGCAGATCAGCGACCGGTCGCGGCGGGCGTCGGCGCAGATCGTGCAGAGGGGCTCCTCGGCCAGGTTCCCGCACTCGGTGCAGAAGCCGATCCGCTCCTTCACCTCGCGGATCGCGTCGGCGAGCGCGAGCGCGTCGGCCTCGGAGGCCTTCAGGAGGTGGAACGCGAGCCGCTGGGCGGTGCGGCGGCCGACCCCGGGCAGGCGTGCGAGCTGGACGATCAGGTTGTCGACCGACGGGGCGTACACCGAGCGCTAGTGCTCCGTCCCGGGGGGCCAGTGATGATCGGGCGAGCGAAAATCGAGCACGGCAAGGACGCAGGGAGGCCCGATATCGGACATATCGGGACGACCGAGAACGCCGCCAGGCGACGATTTGCAGCCGCCCGAGCGCGTGAGACTCCCGGGACGGAGCACTTACATCCCCGGGAGCCCGAGGCCGCCGAGGCCGCCGAGCTGGCCCATCATCTTCTGCTGCTGCAGCTGCTGGGCCGCGGCGATGGCGCCGTTCACGGCCGAGACGAGCAGGTCCTGGAGCATCTCGGGATCGTCCGGGTCGATCGCCTCGGGCTTGATCTGGATGTCGACGATCTCGAGCGAGCCGGACGCCTTCACCGTCACGGCGCCGCCGCCGGCGCTGTGCTCGACGTATGCGGTCTTCAGATCCTCCTGCGCCTGGGCCATCTGCTCCTGCATCTTGCCCAGCTGGGCCATCATCTTCTGCGGGTCGATTTTCGTCACCTTCGCTCCTCGATCTCGCGGGCGTCGAACTTCTCCTTGAGCTCCGTCAGCAGATCGTCCTCGTCGATCGGCTCCGGCTCCTCCTCGGCTGTGGGCCCCTCCGCCTCGGCCTCTGCCTCGGCGGCCGCCACCTCGAGCCGCACCCGGACCGGGCCGCCGACGGCCTGGCCCAGCACCTCCTCCAGGACCTCGCGGTTGGGCGGCGAGTCGGCGGTGGTGAGCGCGAACTGGTGCGAGCGGGGGAAGGCGAGCACGATCTCGCCGTCGCCGAGCGCACGCGGGCTGGCGTACTGCATGAGCGATTGGAGTGGCATCGAGCGGCGGCCGATCTCGGGGACGATGGCGTCGCTCCAGGTGGCGGTCAGCGCCTCCAGGTCGGGAGCCCTCACGGCGGCGGTCGACGCCGAGGGGGGCGGCGGCTCCGGCGGCGGGTCGGGCGGCCCGGGATCGGCGGCCGCAGGGGCGACCTCCGCTGCGGGTGCCGGCGGCGGGGGAGCCGGAGCGGCGGCGGAAGCGGGTGCGGAAGCAGGAGCACGGGCAGGGGCAGGAGCAGGAGCAGGGGCAGGAGCGGGGGCAGGAGCCGCACCGCCGGCGCCGGACTCGAGCGCCGAGATGCGCTGCTCGAGCGCGTCGATCGACAGGTCGGCGGCCGGCCGGCAGACGCGGACGAGCGCGAGCTCGAGCGGCAGGCGCGGATCTGAACCCTCGCGCACCTGCTCGAGCACGTCGCGCAGCATGTCGACGAGCCGGTGGACGGCGCCCGGGCTGATCCGGCCGGACTGGGCGCCGATGCGGGCGCGCTCGTCCTCGGTCAGCGGCGCGTCGGCCGGGAGCTCCCCGAGCTGCTGGTTCAGGAAGACGAAGCGCAGATGGCCGAGCAGGTCGCTCACGAGCATGCCGAGGTCGGTGCCCGCGTCGGCCTGCTCGTCGACGAGCCGCAGGCATCCCGCGGCGTCCCCGTCGGCGACCAGGTCGACGGCCCGCAGAAGCACCTCGGCGTCGGTCGTGCCGAGCAGGTCGCGGACGGCTGCGACGGTGATCGCGTCAGGGCAGGCCGTCGCCAGCTGGTCGAGCGCGGACACGGCGTCGCGGAAGCTGCCTCCCGCGGCGCGCGCGATCATCGTGACGGCGGCGGGCTCGATCTCGATCGACTCCGCCCGCGCGATGCGGTGCAGCACCGTCGAGATCTCGGGCAGGCCGGGCCGGGCGAACGCGAAGCGCTGGCAGCGGCTGCGGATCGTCGGCAGCATCGCCGCCATCTCGGTCGTGCACAGCACGAACACCGCGTGC
>JAICJM010000094.1 GCA_025928435.1 Thermoleophilia bacterium | reverse complement strand
GTTCGTCATCACCAGTGTCACCGGCAACGGGCAGAGGGTGACCGTCACCGGCGAGTTCGTCGGCATCGAGCAGGCCGACCCCAACGCTACGATCGGCGCCTACACCGGCCTCCCCGGCGGCGCCACCGCCGTCGAGCTCACGCAATAAAGCCGTCCATGTGGCGCCTCGCCGAAAACGCTGAAGGCCGCGCGACGCTCGAGCAGAGCCGCGGACGGGGCAACACGGAGATGGCTCAACCATACCGTCTTCTGACCGGTCTGCTAGGAGTTGGCTCCGTTCGGGTCCGCGTCGTCTCGCTGCCGAAGATCAGTGGTTAGCCGTTCGAGCAGTCTCGTGGGAGAACTCTCCCGATCGCACGTGGTGGGGCGACTACTCGGCATACAGGATGATGGAGGAGATGAGGCCCGCCGCGACGCAATAGGCGGCAAACGGGGTGAGGCGGTTGGTCTCGAAATAGCGCATCAAGAACCGGACGGACAGGTAGGCGGTGACGGCGGCGCAGAGCGCTGCGACGAGCGCGGGTCCGCGAACGCCGTTTCCCTCCGAGCCGAACAGTTCTGGCAGCTTGAGGGCCGCGGCGGCACCGATGATGGGTGTTGCTAGGAGGAATGAGAAGCGGGCGGCGTCCTCGTTCGAGAGGCCGATCCGAAGGCCGCCGCCCATCGATGCGCCGCTGCGCGAGAAACCAGGAATCAGAGCGAGTGCCTGGGTGGCGCCGATCGCGAGCGACCCGATCCAGCTCGTTTGCGTGGCGATGCGGACATCGGAAAGCTCGGCGGTGTCTTCGACGGGGGCGCGCCGGCGCAGGCGCTCGGCGGCGTACAGCATGAGGCCGTTGAGGATCAAGAAGAACGCGGCGGACTGGCCGGACGCGAACACACTGCGCAGCTGATCTTCGAGGAGCAGGCCGAGTAGCCCAGCTGGGATGGTGCCGATCACGAGGAGCCAGCCCAGCCGTCCATGCGCGTTGTCGGGGGAGATTTCACGCCCAGCCAACGACTGCCACATCCCCCTGACGATACGTACCCAGTCATGCCAAAAGAAGCCCAGCAGCACGAGTGCGGTGGCCAGGTGGGTCGAGACCAGAAAGGTGATGAAGTAGGCGTCGTTTTGGTGGATGTTCCAGCCCAGCAGCTGCGGCAGGATCACGCTGTGGCCGAGGCTCGAGACCGGAAACAGCTCCGACACCCCCTGCAGCAGGCCGAGAATCACCGCCTGGCCATACGAGATCGGGCCAGTCAAGACAAGCATGAGGCGTCCTTCCTTAGGAACGGATGGTCAACAGGACTCCGAGCGTGACCAGCGCCACCGCGAGGGCGGCGATTACGACAGCTGCGAGGCCGGCCGGCCTGCTGCTCGGTGGGCAGGGGCGCTGGCATCACGACGAGCTAGCTCGTCGTCGCGTCGCTCCGCTCGCGGGTGGGACCGGCCTGGAACCAGGCGAAGATGAAGCAGGCCACGCCGAGCAGGAACGCGGCGATGCCGTGCTTGATGTGTCGGGTGTCCGAGCCAGCCTGATGTCCAAGGAAGTCGGGGAAGGGGAGCGACTTGGCCGGCTCGACAAAGTAGATGATCGCGACGATGATCAAGATGACTCCGGCGGCGACGGCGGCGGGAATCAGGGCACGATGTTTCGGCATGGGCGTCTCCTCTGTCGTGGGGCGTTAGCTGCTGGTCGGAAGTGCGCTGGTCTGGTTGCGGCGTTCGTCGACCAGGTAGTGGAAGACGGCCCCCAGGCCGACGACGACCGCCATCGCAAGCAGCGCGTCCCCGAGCAGCGGGCATACCAGCGCGATGGTGACGGTGCGCTTGTCGGTGGGCGAGTGGAGCGCGGACAACGCGAATGCGACTCCGAGCGCGGCGGCGAGCAGCAGGGCGCCCACGAGTGCGGCGGCGAAGACGACGCCGACGACGGTAAGCGTGAGCAGGATGATGGCGGCGAGGATGCCGGCGGCCAGGAGCGCTCCGACCAGCGTTGCCCGCAATGGCCGCGTGCGCGCCGCCGCCAGGATGTTTCCGGTCGTCGACCAGCCGGCCAGGATGCGCGACACGCGCAGCAAGATCCACACGACCAGCCATCGCAGGAGTACGACCGCTGCGAGGATCGCCGTGATCGTCCACACGCCGACGGATGGGATCCGCCCGCCGACCTGCAGCACGTCGCCTTTGACCTGGCCCCCGGGCGCGGTCGAGATATGCCCCCCGATGACGGTGATGCCGTGCAGGGCCCTTCCATTTGGGCCGATCGTGAGGTCGCCGTCGATGATGATCACGCTGCCCTGCGAGGTGCCGTTGAGGGTCACGTCCTGACCGATCGACGTCACCTCGGTCACGGACACGCCGTGCGGGACGACCGTGTCTGCAGACGCCGCCGCCGGAAAGCCAAGCAGTAGCGCCCCGGCGCTCACAATGGCAATCAACGGGGTGCGTCGTATCATCGCCATCGCGCGAGTGGGTAGGCAGCGAGTGGAGCCAGAATCGCCACCGCGGCCACCACCAGTACCAGCGGCGCGGCGGCAAGGAGCACGTCTGGGGTGACGGCCGAGGCCAGACCTGCGACGGGACGGGCGATCGCAGCCGCGATGCTGAGCAGGGGCAGCACCACGAAGACGGCGGCGACGCACACCCCGCTGGCCACACCCGCGGCCACGGTGACACCGGCTCGTTTCCGCCGGGGACGTTCGGTCAGCCGAGCGGTGACGAGCTGGGTACGAGCCGCTGACCACTCGACCGGCGGAAGCTGGCGAAGCGACGCGGCCACTGCCACCAGCTCGTCGTGCCGCTGGGCACAACGGGGACACTCATGCAGATGTGCAAGGACAGCGTCTCGGCTTGCGAGGGACAGGTCGCCGTCGATCAGCCTCGAGAGCTGAGCTCCGTCCAGATGGTCGCTCAAAGCTCACCCACCCGGTTCGCGATCAAGCACCGTGCCACCGCGATTCTTGAGCGCACCGTCCCGACGCGCACATCCTGCAGCACCGCGATCTCCTCGTAGGAGAGGCCCTGCACGTCACGCATCAAGACCGCCTGGCGCTGAGGCAGGGGCAGCTCCGCCGCAGCAGACAACACTGCCAGAGCCGCGGTCCGCGCCTCCCCACTCCCGGCGTCTGTCGCCATCTCGTCCTGGTCGGTATGGCGTGCCACTGCGGGCCGCACGCGTGCCCGGCGAGCGCGGTCGACGCAGCGGCTGCGGGCGAGTCCGTACAGCCATGTCGAAAACTGTGCGTCACCCCGGAAAGCGGCCAGGCTGCGCCACGCCACCAGGAAGGTCTCCTGGGCGACGTCCTCGGCGTCCGCCTCGTTCAACGTCGAGGAATACGCCAGGCTCAACACCATCGGTCCGTATCGATCCACCAAACGTGCGAACGCGTCGCCATCGCCGGCCTGGGCGTGACGGACGAGCTCGCGCTCCGGAAGCTCAGCCGGACGCGCGGAGATTGTCGAGTAGTCGTCGGCGTCCACCGACTCGAGTGTACGAGGCGCCTTTCCCATGCGGGTCCATCGGTCCATCACGCCGTCTGACGCGCCTCCGGCCCAGAAGTTCATTTGGCGCGCCGAGCTTTCCGCCAAGCCTCCCGTCAGACGGTCATGCGGCAACCCGCCAACCCACTGCATGAGCTCGGTTGGATGACCGACATCCCGGCAGCGGTGGGGTACCTCGCGCTCTTTCTCCTCATCGCCGTGAAGTCAGCCGGCCTGCCGTGCCGGGCCAGACGAGCCTCACGACTGACCGGATTCACGCCGTCCAGCGCTAGTGGTGCGTCAGCTCCTCGCCGGGGTCGGTGGCGTGGATGACGCGCCAGCTGTCCCAGGTGATCTTGAGGATGACCACAGTGATGGCAAGCCCGATGATCGGGTCAGCGGTGTTCCAGCCAAGCCATACGAGGGCGGCGCTCACGATCACGCTCAGGGAGACGTAGCCGTCGACACGGGCGTGGTTTCCGTCGGCGATCAGGGCCGGACTGCGTAGCCGCTCTCCGCCGCGCAGGCGCACGCGTGCGGCGAGCTCGTTGCCGAGAAAGCCGATCACACCCGCGAGTGCGAGCACGCCGAGGTGGGAGAGCTGTTGAGGGTGGATGAGGCGCTGGATGGTCTCGTAGAGGGCCACGCAGGCGGAGACGAAGATGGTGAGGACGACGAACAGGCCGGCCAGCTTCTCGCCCCGATATGAGCGAAGCCAGAACGCGATCCCGAGCGGGACGGCAGTGAGCGCGTCACCGAAGTTATGGATCATGTCGGCCAGGAGCGCCACTGACCCGGATGCGGCGAAGATGACGGCCTGGATTGCGGCGGTTAGGCCGAGCACACCGAGGCTGATGGCGACGGTGCGCACGCCGTCTTGAGAGCGGAGGATGGAGCGGTCAACCAAGCCGTGGGAGTGGCCATGGCCGTCACCACGGTCGTGGTGATGCCCGTGTTCGTGGCCGTGGGTGTGATCGTGGGGTTCGTGGTCGTGCGGAGCGTGGTCGCCGGGATGCGTGTGGTCGTGGGCGGCCAGGTCGTCGTGGTCGATCCCGATCACGTGCGTGTGCGGGTGGCTGTGCACCAGCGTCCCGTGGCGGTGCTCGTGCGTGTGCGTCGCATCGTTGGGCTCAGAATGCGAATGGCGTAGAGAAGGCATCGACCTCACCGTAGCGTCCGCGCGAGTTCGTGCCACCCGTTCCTGGTGGCCGAGTTCAACGCAAGACGGTGTTGGCGATGCCGACCGCCGCGCAGCCAAGGACGACGGGGATGACTCCGACGCGGTAGCGCCATACCGCGATGAAGGCCGCCGCGGCGAGTGGGGTGAGTACCCAGTCTGGGTGGCCGTTGGTGATGAGGGCGTGGCGGGCGACGAAGACGGCGAGCGCGGCGATCACGCCGACGACCGAGATGGTGACGCCGTTGAGGCTGTTGGCGAAGCTGCCGGTGGCGCGGATGCGGTCGATCAGGGGCGCGCCGGTGATGATGAGGACGAAGCAGGGAACGAAGGTCGCGAGCGTGGCGATGGTGGCGCCAACCAGGCCCCAGGCGAGGTTTCCCTCGACGTGGTAGCCGGCGACGAAGCCGACGAAGGTGTTCACCATGATCAGCGGGCCGGGCGTCGACTCGCCCAGCGCGAGCCCCGCGACCATGTCCTTCGAGGTCAGCCAGCCGTAATGGTTCACGGCGGCGTTGGCGACGAACGGCAGCACGGCGTACGCGCCCCCGAACGTGACCAACGCGGCGACCGTGAAGAACCCCGCGAGCTCGCCGACCACGCCGCCGATCGCGACGAGGATGGCTACGGGGACGAGCCAGATCACGAGTCCCTTGACGAAACGGCGGCGGACGCTGACGCCGGTATGCGCCCGGGCCGGGTCGTCGTCTGCGTCGTCGCCGTGGCTGGCCGGCCGGCCGAGCAGTGTGGGATTGGAGCGGCCGGCCAGGTAGCCGACCAGGGCGGCGACGGCGATGATGAGCGGAAACGGGACGCCCGCGACGATCGCCGCGAAGGCCGCGATAGCGAGCGAGATTGCCGCTTTGGTGTGGATCACGCGGCTACCAACGCGAAGCACGGCCGCGGCGACCAGGGCGACCACAGCGGCGCCGAGCCCGCTGACGATGCCCTGGACGACGGTGACGTTGCCGTACTCGACGTAGATGCCGCTCATCAGGCACAACAGCACGAACGAGGGGGCGACGAACAGACCGCCCGACGTGATCGCGCCGCGCACGCCATACAGCGAGTAGCCGACGTAGGAGGCAAGCTGCTGGGCCTCGGGGCCCGGCAGGGCCATGCAGAAGTTGAGCGCGTGCAGGAACCGGCGCTCGGAGATCCACTTGCGCCGCTCGACCAGCTCGTCGTGCATGATCGCGATCTGTCCGGCGGGGCCGCCGAAGCTGATGCAGCCGAGCTTGAGCCAGAACCAGAACGCCTCGCGCTCACTCGGCTTCGCCGCCGCAGCCTCGTCGAGCGTGACCTGGTCGGTGGCCGTGGTGGCTGTCACGCTGGCCGACTCCACAGATCGTAGAGGGCGTCGTACAGAGGTGCGGTCATCGCGATCATCTGATTGTCGTCGGCAGCATGAAGCGCGAGTCCGCGAAGCAGTGCATCCAGACCTGGCGCCTCGGCCGCGTCATAGCGCTCATCGCCGATGTCCGCCTCGTGCACCACTCGGCCGATCCGCTCAAGCGCCGGGTCGTCCAGCTCGTACCAAACAAGGATCGTCTCGAACGAGCAACGGCCATCGACGTGACCCAGCTCGACGCCGCGCATATCAAACGGCGTCGCATCGGCCGGCACCTCATCGGGGTCATCGACGAACACGAACTCCGCGTCTGCGTCGATGAAACGGCGGATCAGCCACGCGCAGGCGGTGCGGTCGATGTGAACGTGGCGGCGGGTGGCCCAGATCACGCTGCCGCCTCCGCCGCGACCTTCGCCAGCGTTTCCACCGCATCATGCGCCGCGTCTGCTTCCTGGGTCGGGAAGTATCGGCGCCCGTCCACGCGGCGGAGTTCGCGCCGCAGCCGCGCCAGGGTGCGACGCCGCTCGACCGGCCGGTTGGACTGCGCCGCCTGTGCTTCGACAGCGATCTGCCGATACTCAGCCTCCACCCGCTCGGTCATCGTCTGGGCGAGGGCGCGATGCTCGGCTGCCGTTACGGGCTCCGCCAGCCAGATGGTTGCTTCACCACCGGCTTGGACGACCTCCTCGGCCAGCCACTCGAGTTGCTCGCGGTTGTCACGGCCGGCTGGCAGAGCAACGACGCCGTCCACGATCTGGGCGACCCCCAGGCGGCGGAGCTTCCGCCACAGTGTGATCCGCGGCGTGGAGGGCGTGCGCGGCAGCCGGTAGACGAGCATCACCCATTGCGAAACCTGCACCCGGCGATCATACTGCAACCTCGGTTACACCTCAACCGAGGAGGGAGCTGATGATCGTCTGTCTTCGCACGGTCGGCGTCCCGTCGGAGGTGCGCGAGCGCTACCTGGAGTGGATCGCGGAGGGCCGGGCAGTTCGGGAGCAGCACGGGATCCTGGCCGAGCTCGTGCTCGAGCCGACAGACGGCGAGGGTGAAACCGTCGTCATCACCGCCTGGCCGTCGCACGAAGTCTTCGACGCCTGGATCGCAACGCCCGACCGCGACCGCCTCACCGCCTCCGACGTCCACGACGCGGTCGACTACCGGCCGATCACCCGCTACGACCTGGTCGGCGGCTATCTCAACATCGAGGGCCTGCGAAAGGAGCAGCCATGAAGTGGGTCACCCGTGAGAACCCGAAGACCGACCGGATCGCCTGTCCCTGGCTGATCACGAAGTTCATCGACCCCGACGCCGAGTTCATCTACGTCCCCGCCGACGAGGTACTCGACGTCGCCGAGCGCGAGGGTGCCCACTCCTATGACGCGCCGGGCGCGACCTATACCCACCGCGATGGGTTGTGCTCCTTCGAGGTGCTGGTCGAGGACTACAAGGTCGACGATCCGGCCGTACACCGGCTCGCGCGGATCGTGCATGGCGCCGACGTCGCCGACGACCGCGACGCCACCCCAGAGTCCCGCGGCCTTCTCGCCGTCGCCGAGGGCTTCCACTACCTCATCCCCGACGACGACCACCGCCAGCTCCGGACCGAGCTCCCCGTGTACGACGCCCTGTACGCCTGGTGCCAACACCAGGTGACCGTCAGCTGACCGCTGACGCCCGCCGCATCCTGGCCGTCCAGGCGCTGCGCGCCTTCGCCTACGGCCTGGGCGCGGTGCTGATCGGCGTCAGCCTCGAACGCGCCCACCTGTCCGGCCTCGCCGTCGGCGTCATCCTGGCGGCGCTCCTCGTCGGCGCCGCACTCACGAGCATCCTGATCGGCCGATACGGCGACCAGATCGGCCGCCGCCGCTGGTACCAACTCCTACTCGTCGTCCTCGCCGCCTCGGGAACCGTCTTCGCCCTCACCAGCTGGCCGCCGGCGCTCGTCCTGGCCGCGCTCACCGGCACCATCTCCCCCGACGTCGTCGAGTCCGGCCCCTTCACCTCGCTCGAGCAGGCCATGCTCCCACGCACCGTCTCCGGCGACCCCACCCGCCTCTTCGGCACCTACAACACCATCGCCACCCTGGCCGGCTCACTCGGCGCCCTCGCCGCCGCAGTGCCCTCGCTCTTCTCCGGCGCCTCGCCGCAGCGATGGCTCTTGGCCTATCCGGTTTGCGCCCTCGCCGCATTCCCGCTCGCCGCCCGCCTTTCCGCCCGCGTCGACGTCGAGCCACTGCCCGGCGGCCTGCCGCGGCCGCCGCTCACGCAATCCAAGACGATCGTCCGCCGCATGGCCGCCCTGTTCGCGCTCGACAGCTTCGGCGGCGGCTTCGTCGTCCAGACCTTCATCGCCTACTGGTTCACGCGCCGCTTCCACGCTTCCACCGACACGCTCGCCGTCATCTTCTTCGCCATCGGCCTCCTCCAAGCCGCCTCCTTCCAACTCGCCGTCCGCCTCGCCACTCGGATCGGCCTGCTCAAGACGATGGTCTTCACCCACCTCCCGTCGAATCTCCTCCTGGCAGCCATCGCCTTCGCGCCCAACCTGGCCACCGCTGTCGCGCTACTGCTCGCGCGGTTCGCGCTCAGCCAAATGGACGTCCCACCCCGCCAGGCGTATGTCGTCGCCGTCGTCACACCCGAAGAACGCACCGCCGCAGCCGCCTACACCAACACCGCCCGCTACGCCGTCCGCCCACTCGCCCCACCCATCGCCGGCGCCGCGCTCTCCACCACCTTCCTCGGCGCGCCCTTCCTCCTCGCTGGCGCGCTCAAGACCGGCTACGACATCGGCTTCTACCTCCTCTTCCGCCGCGTGCCGGTCCGCGTCGGCGACTGACCCAGGCCGCGCAGCAGCTCGCCGAAGAACTGCAAGCACTCACAACCGCCGCAGAAGCAGCCAACTCCCGTCAAGACCCAAATCGCTCGCAGTGGCAAGACCGGGCCCGCTGTCGCTCAAGCGAACACGGCAACGAACCCTGCGACACCACAAGGTTCCGTTCGCTTCCTTCCGCGGCACGAAGCGCGGGACTCTCCTAGCCGACAAGCGCCTCGCTCGTCAGAGCGTCCGGGTGAAGCGCTGCACGGCGTCGAGCAGCTCGCGCGTCTTGGCTTCGGCGTCTTCGCGGTTTCCACTTGCGAGCGCGCCGACGACACAGTGGTTGGCGTGATCTTCCAAGAGCTTTTGGGCGAGGCTTTCCATGGCGGTTGTGACGGCGCCGATCTGCGTGAGGATGTCGATGCAGTACCGCTCGTCGTCGACCATCCGCTCGATCCCACGCACCTGACCTTCGATGCGGTGCAGGCGCTTGATCATGGCTTCCTTGTTGTCGGCCTCGATGTAGCCGTGGGCCATCGGGTTTCACCTCCCTTCGACGAGCGCGGTGGCCGTGCGGATGCTGTGGAAGCGGCGCAGGCGAAGCGAGTTGGAGACGACGAACAGGCTGGAGGCGGCCATGGCGGCGGCGGCGATGATCGGGTTCAGGAGGCCGGCCATCGCCAGTGGTATGGCAGCGACGTTGTAGGCGAACGCCCAGAAGAGGTTCATTTTGATCGTCCGAAGCGTCCGCCGGGCGAGGCGGATGGCGTCCGCGGCGGCGCGAAGATCGCCCGAGACGAGGGTGAGGTCGCTGGCCTCGATGGCGACGTCGGTCCCCGTACCGATGGCCAGGCCGAGGTCGGCTTGGGCGAGTGCGGGCGCGTCGTTCACGCCGTCGCCGACCATCGCGACGACCGCCCCAGTACCTTGGAGGCGCCGGATCTCGGCCACCTTGTCCTGCGGGTACACCTCTGCGAGCACGTGGTCGATGCCGACCTCGTCGGCGACCTGGTTCGCGGTGGCTTGGTTGTCGCCGGTCAGAAGGACGGGTGTGAGGCCAAGCTGCTTGAGCTCGGCGATGGCTACGGTGCTCGTCGGTTTGGTGGTGTCGCGCACGGCTAGCGTCGCGCGCCTCTCGCCATCCCAGGCCACCGTGATGGCACCCTCGGCGCGGCCGACTTCAACGGCGTGACCCTCGACGACGCCACGCACGCCGATGCCGGCGAGGTTGCGGAAGTCTGCAACCGGTGGCAGGTCGCCGAGTTCATCACGAGCGGTCTGGGCGACGGCCTGGCCAATGGGATGCTCGGACGCGGACTCGACGGCGCCGGCCAGACGCAGGATCTCTGCGCGGCTGGCGCCGTTGAGCGGTGAGATGTCGGCTAGCTGCATGCGGCCTTCGGTGATGGTGCCGGTCTTATCGAGGACGATGGTGTCGACCCGGCGGGTGTGCTCGAGGATCTCGGGGCCTTTGATCAGGATTCCCAGCTGGGCGCCGCGGCCGGTCCCGACCATGAGCGCGGTTGGTGTGGCCAGGCCGAGCGCGCACGGGCAGGCGATGATCACGACCGCGACAGCGGCCGTGAAGGCCGCCGCTACGGAGGAACCGGCGACTAGCCAGCCGGCGAACGTCGCGAGCGACAGCACGATCACGATGGGGACGAAGACGGCGGAAACGCGGTCCGCCAGCCTTTGCACAGGCGCCTTGCCGGACTGCGCTTGGTCGACCAGCCGGGCGATCTGGGCCAGGGCGGTGTTGGCTCCGACTTTGGTGGCGCGAACGATCAGGCGGCCGTAAGTGTTGGCCGTTGCCCCGGCGACCTCGCCTCCGGGAGCGACCTCGATTGGGACGGACTCGCCGGTCAGCATCGACTGGTCGATGGCCGACGCGCCCTCCTCGACGATTCCGTCGGTGGCGATCTTCTCCCCTGGGCGAACCACGAACCGGTCACCGACCTTCACCTGGTCGATAGGGATCAACATCTCGCGACCCTCCCGTACGACCAGAGCTTCCTTTGCGCCAAGTTCGAGTAGCTTCTTGATCGCAGCGCCGGAGCGGCGCTTGGCGCCAGCCTCCAGGTACCGGCCGAGCAGGATCAGCGTCGTGATCACCGCTGCCACCTCGAAATAGGTGTCGATTCCAAGACCGGCGAACAGCACGACGGTCGACCACGCCCACGCCGCCACCGTGCCCAGTGAGATCAGGGTGTCCATGCTGACGGCGCCGTGCCGCGCGTTTGTCACGGTCGCGCGGTGAAAACCGACGCCGGCGTAGAACACGACCGGCGTCGCGAGGCCGAACGCGACCCACTCCCAGCCAGAGAACTGGAAGGGAGAGACCATGGCAAGAAGCGCCACGGGTACCGTCAGCACGGCTGCGACTCGCAGGCGCCGCGAAAGGATGGCGACCTCGTCATGATGACGATGCCCGGCCTCCTGTTCGGACGCGGCGCGAGTACGCGCCGGCGCCTGGTGGGCGTGGTAACCGGTGGCCTCAACCGTACCGATCAGCGTCTCCATGGTGACGGTGGCCGGCCGCTTCACGGTTGCACGTTCGGTGGCGTAGTTGACGGTGGCGTGGACGCCCTCGAGCCGATTGAGCTTACGCTCGATCCGCGCCGCACACGAGGCGCAGCTCATCCCCTCGATGTCGAGCTCGACTCGGTCAGGTGCTTCCGTGTGCTCGTGGGGTGTGCTGGCGGTCGCCATCAGACCGCTTCGTAGCCGGCTTCGTCGATGGCGTCGCGAACGGCGTCATCGGAGACATGCTCGCCGTGGACCGTCACGAGCTTTTCATCGATGTCCACCTCGACTGTATGCACGCCAGCGACCCGGGAGATCTCAGCCTTGACGGCGTGCTCGCAGTGACTGCAGTGGATGCCCGGAACGCTGTAGATCAGAGCCTCGGTCATTGCGTCCTCCACCATTTGAATATACCACTCCGGGGTATTGGCCGGCCCCTCCGGCGTGGGTTGAGTCAGGTAGGCAGCGGGCTCTCGACCGTCTCCGCCGTGGGTGATGCTTGTGCTTCGGGCAGCCGCAGCCGTTTCAGCGCGAGCGCGTTCACGGCGACCAGGACGCTTGAGCCGCTCATCGAGATCGCTCCGATCTCCGGTCGTAGCGTCAAGCCGATAGGTGCGAACACGCCGGCTGCGATCGGCAGGGCGAGCGAGTTGTACCCGACCGCCCAGGCCAGGTTCTGCCGCATCTTGCGGACGGTGCCGCGGCTGATGGCGATGGCGGTTGAAACGTCGAGCGGGTCGGAGCGCATGAGCACCACGTCGGCCGTCTCGACGGCCACGTCGGTGCCGGCGCCGATGGCGACGCCAACGTCTGCCTGGGCGAGCGCCGGGGCGTCGTTGACGCCGTCACCGACCATCGCCACTCGCCGCCCGGCGGCCTGTAGTTCGCTGATCTTGGCCGCCTTGTCCGCCGGCAAGACCTCGGCGATCACGTCGTCCACGCCGATCTGGGCGGCGACGCGCTGGGCGGTGTGCCGGTTGTCGCCGGTCAGCATGACCGAGCGGACGCTGAGGTCGGAGAGGGCGGCAATGGCCTGGGTGGCGGTGTCGCGAGGGGCATCGGCGATCGCGACCAGCCCGGCGGCGGCGTTGTCGATGGCCGCGATGACCACAGTGCGACCGGCCCCCGCGAGTTCCTCCGCGCGTACTGCCAGGCCGTTCAGGGAGACGTGTTCGCGATCGAGCAGGCGGCGGTTGCCGATGGCGACTCGATGCTGCTCGATGGTGGCGATCGCGCCATGGCCTGGTACGGCCTGGAACGCTTCCACCGTGGCGCTGCCGACGCCGCGCTCTGCGGCGGCGGTCACGATTGCCTCGGCCAGCAGGTGTTCGCTTTCCCGCTCGACGGCGGCCACAAGGCGCAGTAACTCGGCCTCATCGATACCGGCCGCGGGAACGATCTCGACCACCTCCGGCTGGCCGCGGGTGAGCGTCCCCGTCTTGTCGAAGACGACGGTGTCGATCTGGGCGGCCTGTTCGAGCGCGATCGCGTTCTTGAACAGCACGCCGCGCTTGGCGCCAAGGCCTGTGCCGACCATGATCGCGGTCGGCGTCGCCAGGCCGAGTGCGTCGGGGCACGTAATGACGACGACGGTGATCGCAAACACCAGCGCGCCGACCACACTTTCCCCGGCGACGCCGTACCAGACAAGGAACGTCCCCAGCCCGCCGAGCAGCGCGACCAGCACCAGCCAAAAGGCGGCGCGGTCGGCCAGCCGCTGGGCGGGGGCCTTCGAGTTCTGCGCCTCTTGCACCAGCTTGACGATCTGAGCCAGCGCCGTGTCGGTACCGATCGCGGTGGCGTGGGCGCGAAGGGTGCCGTTCTTGTTGATGGTGGCGCCGATCAGCTTCGAGCCAGGCTGCTTTTCGACCGGCAGGCTCTCGCCGGTGACCGTTGACTCATCTACCGCCGAGGTGCCCTCGACCACTTCCGCATCGACCGGCACCTTCGCCCCCGGCCTGATGAGCAGGAGATCCCCGACCGCGACCTCAGCCGTCGGGATCTCGACGGACTCGCCGTCGCGGATGACGACCGCCATCGGCGGTGCAAGGTCGAGCAGCTTGCGAATAGCGTCATTGGCGCCGCCACGCGCACGCATCTCAAACCAGTGACCCAGCAGCACGAATGCGGCCAGGAAGGCGGCAGCCTCGTAAAACACCTCACCGGTGATGAAGAACGTCGCGGCCACCGAGTAGACCCACCCGGTTCCGATGGCCACCGCGACCAACACCATCATGTCCAGCGTGCGAGCGCGAAGCGCGGCGACGGCGCCGCGGAAGAAGATCATCGACGAGTAGAAGATGACCGGCAGGCTCAAGAGAAACTGCCACGCCTCGACCGAGATCCCGCCGGGAGTCGAGGGGTTCGAGCCGAAGATGGTCTTGCCAATCGGCGACCACACCGCGATCGGGATCGCAAGCCCGACCGCGACCAGGAACCGGTTTCGCATATCGGTTGCCATGTCGGCCATCGACATGCCGGCGTGCCCGCCGTGGCCGTGGCCATCAGCCTCATCGGCGCGACCGACGGCAGCGTGGTCGTGGGCCGCGGCGGCCGGCGTCTGATCGACCATCGGATCGCAGATGTGGCCGGGAGTACTCTGCCCCGCGCAGTGATAGCCACATTCCTCCACCCACCGCGCCAACTCCTCGACGCTTGTGGTCTGCGGGTCATAGACCACGGTCGCGGTCTGCGCGACAGGGTTTGCCTCCACCTGGCGCACACCCGGGCGGCGACCGAGCACCTGTCCGACGACCGCCTTCTCAGACGCGTACTGCAGTCCTCCGACATGAAGCACGGTAGATCTGGGCGTTGAAGCGTCTGCTGCGGTGGTCATCGCTTCCTCCTCCTCCTCCTCGGTCGACCCCCGAGACAGACTATCATACCCCACCAGGGTATATCTCTGAGTCGGCTCCGAACGCGTAGGGGCTCTGCGCCGGGCCCGCGGCCTAACGTGGTAACGCACGTGTGCAGCAACCCGCACGTCGGCAAGCCCTACCCAGCTGATATGGAGTGAGGTTTGTCAAGTTGGCATGGCGTCGAGGCCCGTGTGAGCGGGGCCTCGACGCATCTTCGGTGGGGGGAGCGCAGCGGCCGGTGTCGACGCGTTGTGTCGCGGCTGATATGCGCGGGTTGGG
>JAICJM010000095.1 GCA_025928435.1 Thermoleophilia bacterium | reverse complement strand
CGCAGCGCGCAGAGCTCGGTCTTGCGGAAGTAGCAGTCGTCGCAGGTCGCTCGGCGGGGGGTCTGGGCCACGGGTCTCCTCGTCGGGTACGGCGGGTCGAGTCGGGCAGTCTACGAGACCCCGGCCGGCCGCTCCACCACCATCGGCGTCGCGATCCCGCAAAGAGCGCGAAGTCTCAGGCCGGGCTCTTGGCGGGCAGGCTCCGGATGACCCGAAGGGCCTGCGCGAAGGTCGAGACGCCGATCACGCGCAGCTTCCCCGCGGCCGCCTTGCGGGCGGCGGCGAGGTTCGCCTTCGGCACGAGGAAGGTGTCCGCGTCGGCCTGGATCGCCCCCAGCGCCTTCTGCTTCGCCCCGCCGATCTCGATCACGTCGCCGAGCGGATCGAGCTCGCCCGTCGCGGCGATCCGGTGCCCGCGCAGCAGGTGGCGGCCGCTCAGGCTGTCGTAGATCTCGAGCGCGAAGGCGAGCCCGGCGGACGGGCCGCCGATCCCGCTGATCGTGTAGCGCACCTTCACGGGGATGTGCCCGATGCGGATGTCGTCGCCGATCGCGACGCCGATGATCGCCCGGTGCTTGCCGTCGCTGCTCGCGACCGTCCGCAGGCGCTTCGTGCCCTCACCTGCGAACGAGTACGCCGCCGCGTCGCCCGGGTGCAGGCCGCCGGTGAAGCGGATCAGGTCCTGGGCGGAGCGGACGGGATGCCCGTCCACCGCCGTGATGACGTCGCCGGCCTCGATGCCGGCCTTCGCCGCCGGCAGGCCGGGCGACACCTGCTCGACGAGCGCCCCCAGGTGCCGGATGACCACGTCCCGGCCGAGCGCCTTCTCCGCGACCGCCTCCGCCACCACCTGCGAGGTGTCCATCGCCTGGAAGTCCTGCTTCACGCGCTGCTTCTCGGACTCGCCCGGGACCACGATCTCGCGGTCGGGGATCAGGGTCGCGCCGTGCACGAGGTGGCGGCCCCAGAACTCCTCGAGCTTGTTCGCCTTGAGCTCGTGGACGTCGACGAAGTAGAAGCCGGTGCCGGACGCCGGCGGCTTGCCGCCGGGAACGTGCAGGTAGTCGGCGGCCGGGTGGGCCTTGTCCGGCCACAGCACGAAGTAGCCCGACGGCGTCCGCCAGGCCCAGATCAGCGCGACCGCGACGATCAGCGCCACGATGCCGACGACGGCCGGCCACGCCCGCCGCGCCCAGCGGAGCACCGTCATCCGGCGACCGCGAGCGACCCGGCCACCGATGCGACGGCGATCGCGGCGATGCCGAGCACGGACAGGACGCCGAGGCGGCCGTAGGCCATGTGGCTGCGACCGTAGCCCGAGAGCGCGAACCCGGCCAGGCCGCCGCCGATCAGGCCGCCGACGTGGCCGCCGACCGAGATCCCGGGGAAGCCGAACGTGAAGATGAGGTTGACGACGATCCAGCCGGTGATCGGGCTCTGGAGCAGGGCCATGCCCCGCTGCCGCTCGAGCACGAAGAGCGCCCCCATGATGCCGAAGATGGCGCCCGACGCCCCCGCCGTGGCCGAATGCGGCGTCAGGATCAGCGCGCCGAAGCTGCCGGACAGGGCGGCGGTGAAGTACACGGCGGCGAACCGCAGCGTGCCCGCGTAGCGCTCGAACGCCGTGCCGAGGATATAGAGGGCGTACATGTTGAAGGCGATGTGGAGCAGGCCGTAGTGGATGAAGGCGGCGGTCAGCAGCCGGTAATCCTGCCCCCTGGCGACGGACGGGCCGAACAGCACGAGCCGGTCGCCGAGCGAGTTCAGGTCGGCGGAGCCGAAGTTGAGCCCACCGCCGCCGCTCCCGATCCGGTTCGTCAGCGCGAAGAGCGCGATGTTGGCCGCGATCAGCGCGTATGTGAGGACGGGCGTGCGCGGCATGGTGAACCCGGCCCGCTGCGCCAGCGTCGTGCGCCCGGCGCACTCGGGGCAGCGGATGCCGACGGCGGCGTGCGTCATGCACTCCGCGCAGATCGGCCGGCCGCAGTTCGAGCAGTGCAGCGCGGTCTCACGGTCGGGGTGGCGGTAGCAGGCGTCCACGAGGAAATGGTAGGCGGGCGGCTTAAACGGCGGCTGTGAAACCGCCTGGCGACACGCGCTACCAGAGGCCGCGCAGGAAGCCCCCGTCGACCGGGAGCACGACACCCGAGATGTAGGCCGCCTGGGCCGAGCACAGGAACGCGACCGCGGCGCCGATCTCGTCGGGCCGCCCCAGCCGGCGGGCCGGCACGGCCTCGGTGTCGCGCCGCTCGGCCGCGGCGGGATCGGGGAAGTGCGACCACAGCTCGCGCACGCGGCTCGTGTCGATCTTGCCCGGCGCGATCGTGTTCACGGTGATCCCGTCCGGCCCGAGCTCCCGGGCGAGCGTCTTCGCCCAGCCGACCACTCCGGGGCGGATCGCGTTCGAAAGCATCAGGTGCGGGATCGGCTCGCGCACGGACGACGACGTGATGTTGACGATCCGGCCCCGCCCGCTCGCACGCAGGTGGGGGAGTGCCAGCCGGGTCATGCGCACGCCGGCGCGCAGCGACAGCTCGAAGGCGTCGACCCAGGCCTCGTCGGGTGTCTCCTCGAACGTGCCGGGCGGCGGACCACCCGCGTTGTTCACGAGGATGTCGAGCCGGCCGCGGGCCGCGACGGTGTCGTCGACGACCCGGCGCTGGAAGGCGGTGTCACGCACGTCGCCGGCGAGTGCGATCGTGCCCTGGCCGATCTCGGTAGCCGCCCGCTCGAGCCGCTCCTGCCCGCGGGCGACGGCGGTGACGGCGCACCCCTCGGCCGCGAGCGCTCTGGCGATGCCGAGCCCGATCCCCGACGACGCGCCGCCGATGATGGCCGCCGTCCCCGAGAGCGCCAGATCCATCGGGCGAGGCTATACGATCCCCGCCGTGCGTTACGGCCCCGCCGATTCGAGCCAGACTCCCCGCTTCAGCGGGCCGCGCACGTTCATGCGGTTGCCGCTGCGGGAGTCGCTCGAGGACGTCGACGTGGCGATGATCGGCATCCCCACCGACGACGCGGTGTCGTTCCGCTCCGGCGCCCGGTTCGGGCCCGAGGGCGTCCGCTCGGCCTCCGTGCTGCTGCGGCCGTACAACCCGGTGCTCGGCGTCGACGTCGCCGAGCACCTGTCGATGGTCGACTTCGGCGATTCGCCGACGGTGCCCGGGTACCACGAGGAGACGCTGACGCGGATCCGGGCCTTCCTCGACCCGGTCCAACGCGCCGGGGTGACGCCGATCTGCATCGGCGGCGACCACTCGATGGTGCTCGCCGAGCTGCGGGCCGCCGCGGCGGCGCACGGGCCGCTGGCGCTCGTGCATCTGGATGCGCATGCCGACGTGTGGGACGCCTACTACGGCGCCCGCTACTTCCACGGCACGATCTTCCGGCGGGCGGCCGAGGAGGGGCTCGTCGACCCGTCCGCGTCGGTGCAGGCGGGCATGCGCGGCACCCTCTACGGCGCCTCCGACGAGGCCGAGCCCGGGCGCCTCGGCTACGAGGCCATCCCCTGGCCGCAGCTGGCCGAGATGACGC
This sequence comes from Thermoleophilia bacterium, assembly GCA_025928435.1. The sequence continues at coordinate 10,899 of JAICJM010000095.1, read as the reverse complement.
CGCGGGAGTACGGCGACCGCGTGCGTGCCCGCGTCGGCGACCGGCCGGCGTTCTTCTCGTTCGACATCGACTTCGTCGACCCGGCGTTCGCGCCCGGCACCGGCACGCCCGAGGTGGGCGGGCCGACGAGCGCGCAGGCGCTCTCCTACGTGCGGGCGCTGACGGGCATCGACTTCCGCGCCTTCGACTGCGTCGAGGTGGCGCCGGCGTACGACCCGGCCGGGATCACGTCGTGGCTGGCCGCGACGGTGTGCCACGAGATGCTCTCGCTGCTGGCCATCCGCCGCCGCGATGGCTGAGATCCGGTTCGACCACTGCGTGATCGCGGTCAGCGACTGGGATCGCTCCAACGCGTTCTACCGCGACGTTCTCGGCGCCGAGATCGTGGGGCGCGGGGCCGGGTATGCCTACCGCTTCGGCGCGGCGCAGCTGAACGTGCACGGCCCGGGCGTCGACGCGTCGCCGGTGGCGCGCGACCCGGTCCGGCCGGGGAACAGCGACCTCTGCTTCGTCTGGGACGGGCCGGTCGCGGGGGCGGTCGAGCACCTGGCTGCCCGTGGCGTCGAGATCGAGCTCGGGCCGGCCGCCCGCGGCGGTGCCCGGGGGGACGGCCAGAGCGTCTACTTCCGCGATCCGGACGGGACGCTGCTCGAGCTGATCTCGTATGAATGACCCCCAGGGTGGGGAGCCGGCCGCCATCTGTTCAGTCGCCTGACGGTTCGAGGCTCAACCTCCCTGGCGTCCCGCCGATAACCCCTGCCGAACCCGATGGTCGTGGGCTCGATCTTTCCCCGCGGAGGCAGAGGAGTCATGAGGTTTTCAGTTCGGGCAAAGCTCTTTGGCGGGTTCGGCGTGGTCGTGGTGATGCTGGTGGCGGCTGTCGCCGTCGCGCTCTACGCGATGTCCTCGCTCGGTTCCGCGAGCGGGCGGATCTCGGGGAACAGCGTCCCGAAGGTGCTGGCGGCCGACGCGGCCCGTTCGGCGGCGGCGGACATGCCCGCTACACGATCATCCCCGGCTCGCACGCGGACTTCCTCAGCGACCTCGGCGTGTACAAGTCCGCTATCGCGAAGCTGAAGAAGCTGTCGGGGTCCCGGGAGCAGCACGCGATCCGGAAGATCGACTACGCGTTCCGCCGCTGGACGCGCATCAACGACGAGCTGTGGTCGGCGGTGCAGGCGGGTGACAAGGCCGATGCCGTGTCGCTGGTCGCGGGCCCGGGCAACGACGCCTCGGACGCGCTCGTGGCGGCGCTGACCGGGTACCAGACGAGTGTGCAGACGGAAGAGTCGCAGGCCGTGTCGAGCTTCGACGCGACCAGGTCGTCCACGACCTGGTGGCTGCTCGGGCTCGGGCTCGCCGCCGTGCTGTTCGCCGGGGCCCTCGCGTTCCTGCTGTCGCGGAAGATCGCCGCCGGCGTCGGCCAGATGCTGCGGGCGGCGCGCGGGATCGCGGAAGGGGACGTGGAGCAGTCGCTCTCGGTGGCGGGCCGGGACGAGCTGGCCGAGACGGCTGACGCCTTCGAGACGATGGTCGACTACCTGAAGGGCATGGCGGCCGCCGCCGAGCGGATCGCCGCGGGCGATCTGACGGTCGAGGTGGAGCCGAAGTCCGAGCGGGACGCGCTTGGGAACGCCTTCGCCCGAATGGCGTTCAACCTGCGCGAGATGGTCGGCCGCGTCGCGAATGCGGCGACCGTGATGGGCTCGTCGTCGCAGCAGATGGCGTCCACCTCGGACGAGGCGGGCAGGGCGATCGGCGAGATCGCGCGGGCGGTGGCCGACGTCGCCTCCGGCGCCGAGCGCCAGGTCCGCGTGGTCGAGCAGGCCCGCTCCTCCAGCTCGGAGACCGGCGACGCCGCCGAGCAGGCCAACGAGTTGGCCAAGCAGGGAGTCGAGGCGGCCGAGCAGGCAAACGTGGCCATGCAGGAGCTGCGGCAGGCGACGTTCCACGTGAGCGACGCGATCAGGTCGCTCTCCGACAAGTCGGCGCAGATCGGCGGCATCGTCGAGACGATCACCGGCATCGCGGGCCAGACCAACCTGCTGGCGCTGAACGCGGCCATCGAGGCCGCCCGCGCCGGCGAGCAGGGCCGCGGCTTCGCCGTCGTCGCCGAGGAGGTGCGCAAGCTGGCCGAGGAGTCGCAGCAGGCGGCCGCGAGCATTGCCGGGCTGATCGGTGAGATCCAGGCCGAGACGGGCCGCACGGTCGGCGTCGTCGAGACGAGCGCGAGCAAGGCGGCGGAGTCCGAGGTGACCGTGGAGCGGGCGCGTGAGGCCTTCATCCAGATCAGCCACTCCGTGGACGGCATCCGCACCCAGATCGCGCACATCGTCGCGGCCACCGCAGAGGTCGCCGCCGTCGCCGAGGACTCGTCGGCCTCGACCGAGCAGGTCTAGGCCTCGACGGAGCAGACGAGTGCATCCGCCCAGCAGATCGCGGCCTCCGCGCAGGAGCTCGCGACCACGGCCGAGGAGCTGACCCGGCTGGTCGCCGAGTTCACGGTCGCCGCCTAGGGCCACCACCGTCCGGCGACGGAAATCGGGGTCAGGCCCGGACGCCGGCATGGGTGTAAGGTGGCCCTCGTGGGTGGGTACGACGAGACCTACCGCCGCTGGCAGCGGGATCCGGAGTCGTTCTGGCTCGAGCTCGCGAACGCCGTGGAGTGGGAGCGCGAGCCGGAGGCGGCGCTGGACGCGAGCGGCTCGCCGCTGTACCGGTGGTTTCCGGACGGACGGCTCAACATGTGCTTCAACCTGCTCGACCGGCACGTCCGCGACGGACGCGGCGAGCAGGCGGCGCTGATCTACGACAGCCCGGTCACGGGGCGGGTGCGCTCCTACACCTACCGGGAGCTCCTGGACGAGACCGCCCGGGTGGCGGGAGCGTTCCGGCGGCTCGGCGTCGAGCGGGGCGACCGGGTCGTCATCTACATGCCGATGGTGCCGGAGGCCGTCATGGCCATGATGGCCTGCGCCCGGCTCGGGGCCATCCACTCGGTGGTGTTCGGCGGGTTCGCCGCGAACGAGCTCGCGTCGCGCATTGCGGATTGCCGGCCCCGGCTGATCGTGGCGGCATCGTGCGGGATCGAGCGATCGCGGGTCGTCGAGTACGCGCCGCTGCTGAACCGCGCGCTCGACCTGGTCGGGGACGAGCATCCGCGCTGCCTCATCGTCCAGCGTCCCGAGCACGAGGCCGACCTGGTCGAGGGCCGGGACGTGGCCTGGGACCAGGCGCTCGAGGGGGCCGAGCCGGCCGGGTGCGTCCCGGTCGAGGCGACCGATCCGTTGTACGTCCTCTACACCTCGGGCACCACCGGCCTGCCGAAGGGCATCGTGCGCGACACGGGCGGATATGCCGTGGCGCTCAAGTGGTCGATGGGGGCGATCTACGGCGCCGAGCCGGGCGACGTCTACTGGGCGGCGTCGGACATCGGCTGGGTGGTCGGTCACTCCTACATCGTCTACGGGCCGCTCTTGCAGGGCTGTACGACCGTCCTGTACGAGGGCAAGCCGGTCGGCACCCCCGACGCCGGCGCGTTCTGGCGCGTGTGTGCGGACCATGGCGTGGACGTGCTCTTCACCGCCCCCACCGCAATCCGGGCGATCAAGCGGGAGGACTCGCGCGCCGAGCTCCTGCGCGACCACGATCTGACGCGGATGCGCACCCTGTTCCTGGCCGGTGAGCGGTGCGACCCGGATACCCTGGCGTGGGCCGAGCGCAGCCTGGGACGGCCCGTGATCGACCACTGGTGGCAGACCGAGACCGGCTGGGCGATCACGGCCAACTGCGTCGGCCTCGAACGCCTGCCGGTGCGGCCCGGCTCCTCCGCGAAGGCGGTCCCGGGCTACGACCTGCGCGTGCTCGACGACGGGGGGAGGGAGGCGCCCGCGGGGGAGATCGGCTCGCTGTGCGTGAAGCTGCCGCTGCCGCCCGGCTGCAGCCCCACGCTCTGGGGCAGCGATCAGCGCTGGGTCGAGGCCTATCTGTCCCAGTACGACGGCTACTACCTCACCGCCGACGCGGGGTACATCGACGATGACGGCTACGTGTACGTCATGAGCCGCACCGACGATGTCATCAACACCGCCGGGCACCGGCTGTCCACCGGGGCGATCGAGGAGGTGGTCGCCGCGCACCCGGACGTGGCCGAGTGCGCCGTCGTCGGGATCGCCGACGACCTCAAGGGCCAGGTGCCGATCGGCCTCGCCGTGCTGAAATCCGGCGTCGAGCGCGAGCACCGGGACATCGCCTCGGAGCTCGTCGCCCGCGTCCGCGACGAGATCGGCCCCGTGGCGGCATTCAAGGACGTCCGGATCGTCCACGCGCTCCCGAAGACGCGCTCCGGCAAGATCCTGCGCGGCACGATCCGCAAGATGGCGGACGGCGAGGAGTGGCGCATGCCCGCCACCATCGAGGACGCGACGGTGCTCGACGATCTCGGCCAGGTGCTGGCCGAGATGGGCCACACGCCGTCGGCCGCGACGGGCGGGTGAAGGCCTCGCGACTCTGGGCACAGTCCCCGCGACGCGGGGACTGTCCCCGGGTTTCGGGCCTTCGTGCGTAGACTGCCCGCCGTGCCGAACCTGCTCATGATCGTGGTGGACTGCCTGCGGGCCGACATGATCGCCCGCGGCCGGGGAGCGTGGCCGCGCATGAGCGCGCTCGCGGCCGGCGGGGCCCGCTTCACGGCCTGCTACTCGACCTGCCCGACCACCACGCCGGCCGTGACCGCGATCCTGACCGGCCGCTACCCCAGCACCCACGGCGTGCAGGGCCTGCGCGGGACGCAGCTCGGCGAGTCGGTGCCGACCGCCGCCGAGCAGCTCGGCCGCGCCGGCGCCGCCACCTGGTGCTCGGCCACCGGCCCCCTGCTCGACACCGTCGGCTCGTTCCGCGGCTTCGCCGACGCGGAGTACCGCGATGTGCCCCGGCGCTCCGTGCACTCGGAGTGGGGGGGCGAGGGGATCGCGCAGATCGCCCGTCTGGCCGCGGGCGGGGGACCGTTCTTCGCGCTCGTGCACCTGTGGGACGCCCACACGCCGCGCACCTATCCGCCCCGGTTCGAGTCCCGCTCGCACGGCCGCAACGCCTACGAGCGTGCCATCGCCGGCATGGACGCCTGGATCGGCGACGCGATCGATGCCGCCGGGCCGGACACCGTCGTCGTGCTGACCGGCGACCATGGCGAGAACACGGTCTTCGAGCCCCACAACCTGCGTGAGCAGGCCGCGTGGCGGCGTATCAACCAGCACCTCCCCGTCGCCCGGTGGGCACAATCCGCGGTCGACCACGGCGTGCGCAGCAGCTCGAAGCGGGCTCTGCGGTGGGCGCCGCGCTACTTCTGGAACCACGGCCAGACGCTGCTCGAGTCGCTCGTCCGCGTGCCGCTCGTCGTCTCCGGCCCCGGGGTCGTGCCCGGCTCGCGCCGCACGCCGGTCAGCCACGTCGACCTGGCGCCGACGCTCGTCGACCTGGCCGGCGCCGCCCATCCCGACGCCGGCTGGCAGGGCACGAGCCTCGCCGCCGCGCTGCGCGCGGGCACCGAGCCGCCGCCGCACCCGGTGGCGATGGAGATCGCCGTGGCGCCCTCGATCCCGGCCATCCGCCAGCAGGCGATCCGGCAGGGCCGCCACAAGCTGATCACCTCGTTCGACGACGAGCGCGTCACCGACGCCCTCTACGACGTCGAGTCCGACCCGGGCGAGCTCCGCAACCTCGCGGGCGCCGAGCCGGGGCTCGCCGGCAAGCTGCGCGAGACCCTGCGCGGGCTCGTCGCGGAACGGGCGCAGACGGTCGAGATGGCCGCCGACGACGACGAGGTGATCGCCGAGCGGCTGCGCGAGCTCGGATATCTGTAGTTGACGCCCTCCCGAGCGCTGGCTACCCTGAGCCGGTACGAGTCCGCGACGGAAGGAGGCAGACATGAGCACGAAGACCGCCCGCACCGCCTCCGCGCGCCGCGTCTGACCGATCGCCCGGCCGAGATCCAGGCTGACTCCCGGGTCGACGACGGCGCCCACCCGTCCGTCCATCCGTACCCGAGGAGACCCTCACCTTGAGCCTTGCACACCTCGGCTTCGGCCCGGCGCTCGCCGCCGAGTTCGAGCCGCATGAAGAGACCGGCCTCGCGCCGGGACGCGTCGCGGTCGAGCACCGCGGCGCGCTCGTCCTCCTGACCGCGGAGGGCGAGGTCTGGGCGGGCATCCCCGGCCGCCTGCGGCACCATGCCGCGTCGCCGCTCGACCTGCCCGCCGTCGGCGACTGGGTCGCCTACCGCCGCGGCGCGCAGGACGATCGTGCGACCGTCGAGGCCGTCCTGCCGCGGCGGACGGCGTTCGTCCGCAAAACGGCGGGATTCGAGTCCGTCGAGCAGGTCGTGGCCGCCAACGTCGACGTGGTCTTCTGCGTCACCTCGCTCGTCGACGACCTGAACGCCCGCCGGCTCGAGCGCTATCTGACGCTGGCATGGGAGAGCGGCGCCGAGCCCGTCGTCGTGCTGACGAAGGCCGACCTGTGCCCGAACGTCGACGCGGCCGTCGCGGAGATCTCGGGCGTGACGTTCGGTGTCCCCGTGCACACCGTCTCGGCGGTCACCGGCGAGGGCATCGACGAGCTGGAGGCCCACCTGGCCGGCGGCCGGACGGCGGCGCTCGTGGGCTCGTCGGGCGTCGGCAAGTCGACGCTCGTGAACTGCCTCTGCGGGGCCGAGCGGCTGGCGACGGCGGCCGTCCGTTCCGACGGCCGCGGCCGCCACACCACCACCCATCGCGAGCTCGTCGCGCTCGAGGCCGGCGGCTGCCTGATCGACACCCCGGGGATGCGGGAGCTCGTCCTCTGGGACGCCGAGGAGGGGCTCGACCGCGCGTTCGAGGACGTCGACGAGCTGGCCGGCCGCTGCCGGTTCAACGACTGCGAGCACCGCACCGAGCCCGGCTGCGCCGTCCGCGAGGCGATCTCCACGGGGGTGCTCGACGCCGCCCGCCTGGAGAGCTTCCGCCACCTCCAGCGCGAGCTGCGCTACCTCGAGATCCGCCACGACGCCCGCGCCCGCTCGGAGGAGCGCAAGCGCTGGCTCGCGGTGGGCAAGATCGGGCGCGAGCGGAGCCGGCAGAAGCGCGGGCTGCGGTGAGCGCCTAGAGCGGCGCCTCCTCAGACTCGCGCTCGACCTCGAGCTCCTGCTCGAGGTCGGCCTGACGGCCCCGTCGCGGCGAGCGGATCTGCTTCGCGAGCGCGACCATCTTCGACCGCTCCCCCGGGGTGACCACCCCGACGGCGACCAGCGCCAGTGGGAACGCCGCGACGAGCAGGACGCGCAGCCCGATGCCGGCGACGCCGACGGGCGGGACGAGCTCGACCAGGACGGCCATGAAGAGGGCCGCCATCGCCACCACCCGCAGCACCCGGCTGAAGTCGTACTTCACGGGATAGCTGCGCTGGGCGTTCCGCCAGCCCAGCACCACGAGCACCGAGAAGCCGATCACGGTCGCCCAGCCCGCGCCGAGGATGCCCCACTTCGGGATCATCCAGAAGTTCAGGCCGATGTTGACGGCGGCCGCCGTCCCGGTGACGACCGGGGTGAGCTTCGTCCGCTTCGAGCGGTTCACCCCGATGTTGAGGATGTAGTAGGCCCCGTAGAGGACGGAGCCGGACATCAGCAGCGGCACGACCGGCACCGCCCCGAACCACGCGGGGTTCATCGCCAGGTGAATGTACGGCGTCGAGAGCGCCGTGATCGCGACGACGCCCCACGCCATCACCATCGACCAGTAGGTGAGCACCGCCCGGTACGTGCGCTTGGCGTCGCCGTCGTCGATGATCAGGTTCGCGAACGGGATCCAGGCGGTCTGGAACGCCGACACGATCAGCATGATCCCGAGCGCGATCTTGCTCGCGGCGGAGTACGTGCCGAGCTGGGCGCTCCGCTCGAGCTGGGTGCCGGGCGTCAGCCGCTGCACCTGCACGCGGTCGGCCAGGTTGAGCGCCCAGAGCGCGACGCCGGAGGGCATGAGCGGCAGTGAGAACGCCAGCATCTCCCGCAGGAGCGACCAGTTCACGTTGAAGCCGACCATGTCGCGCCGGGCCCACAGGAGCAGGAAGTACGTCAGGTACGTGCCCGAGAAGTTGCCGAGCATGATCCCGGCGGCGCCCATCCGCAGCGGGATGACGAGCACGATCGAGAGGACGACCGTGATGGCGATGTTCACGAACGAGTAGACGATGAACGCCGTCGGCCGCTGCTCGATCCGGTAGATGCCCGTGACGATCGTGTACTGGATCGTCACCCACAGCCCGGCGAGCCCGATCAGAGCCAGCTCGCGGGTCACCTCGAGGGTCGACGCGATCGGGTTGATGGCGGCCACGCCGATCAGCACCGCGAGCGTCGAGAGCAGCATCACCGCCGTGAACGACGTGCGGATCGTGCGCCGCCGCGCGTCGGGCTCGCGGTTGTCCCAGCAGAACCGGAACATCGCGGTCGTCAGCCCGAACTGGCACACGATCGCGGCCAGCGAGCTCGCGGCCATCACCGTCTCGACCTGGCCGAAGCCGGCCTGACTCACGTACTCCGGCTTCGTGTAGATGGGCAGCAGGAAGATGCCGACGAGCTTGGAGACGATGCCGCCGAGCCCGTAGACGAACGACTGGCCGGCCAGCTGCCGCAGCCGCGTCCCCATGCGGGTGTGCTCGGCCTGCCCACCGCTGGCCGACGCCGCTCGTGTCACCGGGGGCTCACGGATCGGTCACGCGCCTCGGGAGCGGGGTCTGGCCCCGGTTACCGTGGCGAAGGCGAGACCGCGTCTCGCCGAGCGCCGCCTGCAGTGGGCCGCACCGAAGGAGGGGGCTCGTGGGGGAACCATGGGCTCCCCCACGTCAAAGACCCATGACGCCGATCAGCTCGCGGACGGCGTCGGCCGAACGGGAGAGCTGCCCGCGCTCCTCCTCGTTCAGCGTGATCTCGAGCACCTCCTCGAGGCCGCTCGCGCCGAGCCGGCACGGGACGCCCATGTAGAGGCCGTCGAGCCCGTACTCGCCCTGGAGCAGGGCGGCGCACGGGAGCACCCGCTTCTGATCGTGGACGATGGAGTCGACCATCTCGGTCACCGCCGCCGACGGCGCGTAGTAGGCCGACCCGGACTTGAGCAGCTTCACGACCTCGGCGCCGCCGTCGCGCGTGCGCTGGACGATCTCGGCCAGGCGATCGGCCGGGATCAGCTCCGTGACGGGGATTCCGGCGATGTTCGTGTACGAGGCCACGGGCACCATCTGGTCGCCGTGGCCGCCGAGCACGAAGCCGGTGACGTCGCGGGCCGAGACGCCGAGCTCCCAGGCCAGGAACGTGCGGAAGCGGGCCGTGTCGAGCACGCCCGCCATGCCGATCACCCGCTCGCGGGGAAAGCCTGCCTCGTGGAACGCCACCTGGCACATCGCGTCGAGCGGGTTCGTGACGACGATCAGGATCGTCTCGGGCGAGCGCTCGACAAGGTTCCTCGTCACGTCGGCGACGATGGCCTGGTTCGTCTTCAGCAGGTCGTCGCGGCTCATACCCGGCGTGCGGGCGCGGCCGGAGGTGATGACGCACACCGACGACCCGGCCGTCTCGTCGTAGCCGTTCGTGCCGACGACGTTCGGCTCGTAGCCGACCACGGGGCCGCCCTCGTTCAGATCGAGCGCCTTGCCCTGCGGCAGCCCCTCGACGATGTCGACGAGAACGACGTCGGCGTAGTCGCGCTCCGCCAGCCGCTGCGCGGTGGTGGCGCCGACGTTCCCGGCCCCGACGACGGTGATCTTGGGACGCGTCATGCACGAACTCCCATCTGCTCGATGATCGCGTCGGCGACGTCCGAGGTGCCGACGGCGCCGGGATCGTCCGGCGTCGGCTTCATGTCGTACGTCACCGACCTGCCCTCGGCGATCACGGCGGCGATCGCCCCCTCCAGCCTGTCGGCCGCCTCCCGCTCCTCGAGATGCCGCAGCATCATCATGCCGGAGAGCATCATGGCGATCGGGTTGACCTTGTTCTGCCCGGTGTACTTCGGCGCCGAGCCGTGCGTGGGCTCGAACACGGCCCCGGCCGTGCCGAAGTTGCCGCCCGGGGCGACGCCGAGGCCGCCGACGAGGCCTGCACCCAGGTCGGACACGATGTCGCCGTAGAGGTTCGGGAGCACCAGGACGTCGTAGAGCTCGGGCTTCTGCACGAGCTGCATGCACATGTTGTCCACGATCCGGTCGTCGAACTCGATGTCCGAGTTCTCGGCCGCCACCTGCCGCGACACGTCGAGCCAGAGGCCGTCGGTGTGCTTCATGATGTTGGCCTTGTGCACCGAGGTCACCTTGCGGCGGCCGTTGGCGCGCGCGTAGTCGAACGCGAACTGCACGACGCGGCGGGTGCCCGCCTCCGAGATCGGCTTGATCGAGATGCCGGAGCCCTCGCGGATGCGCGTCCCGGACACGCGCTCGATCGTCTCGGCGACCTCGCGCTCGCCCTCCGACCCGCGCTCGAACTCGATCCCCGCGTACAGATCCTCCGTGTTCTCGCGCACGATCACGAGGTCGACGCCGGCGTCGGCGTAGCGGGTGCGCACGCCCGGATAGTGCTTGCACGGGCGCACCTGCGCGTACAGGTCGAGCGCCTTGCGCAGGCCGACGTTGACCGAGCGGAATCCGCTGCCGACCGGGGTCGTGATCGGCCCCTTGATCGCGGTGCCGTTGCGGCGGATCGAGTCGACCACGCGGTCGGGCAGCGGATTGCCGCCGTTCTGATCCATGACGTCGGCGCCGGCGTCCTGCACGTCCCAGTCGAAGCTTGCCCCGGAGGCCTCCAGCACCCGTCTCGTCGCCTCTGCGATCTCGGGGCCGGTGCCGTCGCCGGGAATGAGTGTGACACGATGGCTCACGCGG
>JAICJM010000243.1 GCA_025928435.1 Thermoleophilia bacterium | reverse complement strand
GCCGTACGGCTGGTTCTACCGCCACGCGCTGCCGGTGGCCGGCGTGAGCGGCACCCTCGCCCACCGCATGCGGTCGGGACCGGCGTACCGGAACGCCCTCGCGAAGACCGGCACACTGAGCGGCGCCTCCGCGCTCTCGGGGTTCGTCACCGCCCGCAACGGCCATCACCTGGCGTTCTCGATCGTGATGAACCGGCCGCGCATGAACATCCTCGCCGCCCACCGTCTGCAGGACCGGATCGTGCAGCTGCTCGCCGCGTCGGCCCCGCGGTAGGGCTCAACCGCCTGCGTCGGTGAGATCCGCCAGATCGGCCTCGGAGATCACCGCCACGCCCAGCTGCTCTGCCTTGGCCCGCTTCGAGCCGCCGCCCGCGCCCGCGAGCAGGTAGTCGGTGCTGGCCGAGACGCTGTTCGTCACCTTCGCGCCGAGCGCCGCCAGGTGCTCGGCGATCCCGTCGCGGGAGAAGCTCTCGAGCGTGCCCGTGACCACGAACGTCTTGCCGGCCAGCGGCCCCGCCGGCGCCTGCGCGCGCTTCGGCCCGGTCATCGTCAGGCCCGCCTCCGTGAGCGCGTCGACGATCCCCGCGTGCTCCTCGTCGACGAACCAGCCGGCCACCTGCTCGGCGATCACCGGGCCGACGCCCTCCACCTCGGCGATCTCCTCGGCCGTCGCGGCCCGCAGCGCCTCCATCGACCCGAAGCCGTCGGCCAGCGCCTGGGCGGTGACGGACCCGACGTGCGGGATGCCGAGGGCGAAGAGCACGCGCCCGAACGGCTGCCGCTTCGACGTCTCGATGGCCTCGATCGCCTTCTCGGCCGAGCGCTCCTGGAACCCGTCGAGCGCGAGCAGGTCGTCCGCAGTGAGCTTGTAGAAGTCCTGCGGCTGGGCCGCGAGACCGACCTCCATCAGCTTGCGCACGAGCTTCTCGCCCACGCCGTCGACGTCCATCGCACCGCGCGAGACGAAGTGGCGCAGGCCCTCGTAGCCCCGAGACGGGCAGGCGCGGTTGGAGCAGTAGTGGCGGGCCTCGCCCTCGGCCCGCACCACCGGGTGGTCGCACACCGGGCAGCGGTCGGGCATCGACCACTGCCGCCCGCGCGTGCCCGGCTGCTCGGGCGCGGGGCCGACCACCTGCGGGATCACGTCGCCGGCCCGCTGGATGATCACCCGGTCGCCCTCGCGGATGTCCTTGCGGCGGATGTCGTCCTCGTTGTGCAGCGTCGCCATCGACACCGTCACACCGCCGACGTTCACGGGCTCGAGCACCGCGTACGGGTTCATCGCACCGGTGCGGCCGACGTTCAGGCCGATCCGCTCGAGCGTCGTCAGCGCCGTTGTCGGCGGGAACTTGAACGCGACCGCCCAGCGCGGGTCGCGGCCGACCGACCCCAACCGCCGCTGCTGCTCGTAGGACGACACCTTGACGACCGCGCCGTCGACGTCGAACGGCAGTTCCGCCCGCCGCGCCTCCCACCCGTGGCAGGCCGCCAGCGCCTCGGCCGGATCGTCGTGCAGGCGCACGTCCGGGCTGACCGGGAAGTGGTGGTCGCGCAGCCACGCGAGCGCATCCCAGTGCGAGTCGACCTCGAGCCCCTGGCTCGTGCCGATCGCGTAGGCCCAGAGCGCGAGCGGCCGCCGCGCCGTCACCGCCGGGTCCTTCTGTCGCAGCGACCCGGCGGCCGAGTTGCGCGGGTTCATGAACGGCTTCGCCCCGGCCGCGACCTGCTCCTCGTTCACGCGGGCGAATCCCTGGAGGGGTAGATACACCTCGCCGCGCACCTCGACCAGCTCCGGCAGCGGCCCGGCGTACTCGGGCAGCGAGAGCGGGATCGAGCGCACCGTGCGCAGGTTGGCGGTCACGTCCTCGCCGATGACGCCGTCGCCGCGGGTGGCGCCGCGGGCGAAGCTGCCGCGCTCGTACAGGAGCGAGATCGCGAGACCGTCGATCTTCGGCTCGGTGACGAGCTGGAACGGCTCGCCGTCGAGCAGGCGGCGCAGGCGCTCGACCCAGGCCCAGAACTCGTCGTCGGTGCGCGCGTTCGCGAGCGAGAGCATCCGCTGGGGGTGCTCGACCTGGGCGAACTGGCTCGAGGGCGGCGCGCCCACGCGCTGGGTGGGCGAGTCGGGCGTGACGAGCTCGGGGTGCTCGGCCTCGATCGCCTGCAGCTCGCGCACCCAGCCGTCGTACTCCCCGTCCGACACCGTCGGCGCGTCGAGCACGTGGTAGCGGTGGTTGGCCTCGGAGATCAGGCGGCGCAGCTCGGGCGCGCGCGTCTCGGCCTTCACCATGAGAGCGCCTCCTCGGGCCGCCGCAGCTCCCGGTCGGGACGCTCGGCCCGGAGCACGTCCGCCGGGAACGCGCCCCACAGTGCCGCCGCGGTGGCGACGCCCGCCGCCCTTCCGGCGCGGACGTCGTAGGGCGAGTCGCCGACGTAGACGGTCGTCTCCGGGTCGGCGTCGAGCAGGGCGAGGCCGTGCAGCACGGGGGCCGGGTCGGGCTTGTGGCGGTCGGTGTCCTCGCAGGTCACGATCGCGTCGAACTCGCCCAGCGGGACGAGCGCCATGCCGGCGTCGACCGCCGGGCGCATCTTCGAGGTCACGATGCCGATCCGCACGCGCCGGCCGCGCAGACCGGACAGCATCTCCGCGACGCCGGGATACGGCCGCAGCAGGTCGGCGTGGCGGCGGAGGTTGTGCTCGCGGTAGACGGCGACGAGATCGTCGGCGCGCTCGGCGTCGAGCTCGCGCATGTGCTCGCGCAACGGCCTGCCGACCCGGGCCCGCAGGACGTCATCGGGGACGACGCGCCCGAGCACCGTCCGCGTGGCGTGCCGGAGGGAATCCAGGATCAGCTCCACCGAGTCGACGAGCGTGCCGTCGAAGTCGAACAACCATGTCGCCGGCGTTCTCCCGCCGGACCTCGTAGCGGGAGTCACAGCAGCCAAACCGATCTGCGACGAGGAGCGTACAAGGCCACATGCGAAGCCTACGCGTTGCGACCGCAGTGGCCGCCCTCATCGTCGTGCTGGCCGCCTGCGGAGGCGGGTCCGGCGGCGGCGGAACCAGCTCCCCGCCCGCGTCCTCGGGGAAGAAGATCGATGTCACCCTCAAGGACTTCTCGATCACGCTTGCGGGCGGATCGACCGTGCAGCCCGGCACCTACACGTTCGTGGTCACGAACCAGGGCCCCTCCTCCCACAACCTGACGGTCAACGGCCCCGGCGTCTCCGACCAGGCGACTCCCACGTTCGGCAAGGGGACGAAGAACCTGACCGTGACCCTGAAGAGCGGCACGTACGACCTGTTCTGCTCCGTGCCCGGGCACAAGGCCCTCGGCATGGACACCAAGCTGACCGTCGGATAGACGGCGGCCGTGCGCGGGACCCTGCCTACCGCGCCGGGACGGGGACAGTCCCCAGACCCGGGGACTGTCCCCGATCACCAACACGCCCAGACCGGTACGCTGAGGCATATGGACGAGTACCGCATCCCCGCGGGCACCAGCATCGGGCACGTGCATCTCAAGGTGTCGGACATCGACCGCGCCGTCGCCTTCTACGGCGACGTGCTCGGCTTCGAGCTACGCCAGCGCTACGGCCATCAGGCCGCGTTCATGGCGGCCGACGGCTACCACCACCACATCGGCCTGAACACGTGGGAGAGCGCCGGCGGGCCGCCCCCGCCGCGGGGCACGACCGGGCTCTACCACCTCGCGATCCTCTACCCCACCCGGGCCGACCTCGGCCGGGCGCTGCGCCGGCTGGTGGAGCACGGCGTCGGCCTCGACGGGGCGTCCGACCACGGCGTCTCCCAGGCTCTCTACCTGCACGACCCGGACGGCAACGGCATCGAGCTCTACTGGGATCGGCCGCGGGAGGAGTGGCCGCTGCGCCCCGACGGCTCGCTCGCCATGGTGACCGAGCCGCTCGACCTTCCGGGGCTGCTCGCCGCCGCGGAGACGGGCTAGCTCGCCGCCTCGAGCGGCCACGAGCCCACCTCGGCGACACCGGTGCCGCTCGTGAGGTCGAGGTGCACGGGGGTGACCGCGATCCGGCCCTGGGCGATCGCATGGAAGTCGGTGTCGGGCTCGTCGTGGTACGAGGGATCGTCGCCGTAGATGTGGTAGCGGCGGCGGCCCTGCTCGTCCGACGCGAGGTCGAGCCGGTCCTGGTAGATGCGCCGGCCAAGGCGGACGACCGACACGCCCGAGACGGGCGGCGGCGGGGCGTTCACGTTCAGGATCGTGCGTGGCGGCAGGCCTCGCTCCCCGATCAGCTGCACCAGGCCGGGCAGGAAGTCCGCGGCCGGCGAGAAGTCGTAGCCGGACTGGCGGCGGAAGTGCAGGCCCGCCTCCGGGCTCTGCTGCGACACGGCCACGGCGGGGATGCCGAGCACGATCCCCTCGAACGCGGCGGCGACCGTGCCGGAGTAGGTGACGTCGTCGCCCAGGTTCACGCCGTAGTTGATCCCGGCGACGATCAGGTCGGGCGGCTCGCCGATCAGGCCGAGGGCCGCGAACCGCACGCAGTCGACCGGCGTACCGTCGGTGGCGTAGCCCAACGAGCCGTCCCGGAGGGTGTGCTCGACGACGGTCAGCGGCCGGTCGATCGTGATCCCGCGGCCGACGCCGCTCCGGTTCGAGTCCGGCGCGATCACCGACACCGTGCCGACGCGGTCGAGCGCCTGCTTCGCGGCCAGTAGGCCGCGGGACGTGACCCCGTCGTCGTTGGTGAGCAGGATGCGCATCCGGCGACCGCAGCCTATGGCTTGACGGGCCGTGCCGGCTTCAGCCGGCGGTCGCGGTCGTGGTGGGCCGCGGGCCTGATCTACACCACTGGTCGAGTCGTGCGGCCGGCGGGGCTTGCAAGGCCATGAGGAACGCGGTAAACGACAGTTGGCGTCGTTTGCATGTGTCATTTGCGGTTCCCTGACACTCTCACGACGCCTCGTCACCCACGTGTGACATCTCCGTCGTCACACTCATCGATACCGATGGATGCCCTTCCGACGCTCTACAAGGCCCGCAACCTGTCGCTCAAACGACCCGTCTGCGCCATCTGCATCGACCGGACACAAGGACGCACCGAGGAGATCCGGCTCGGCTACCGCGTCACCG
>JAICJM010000039.1 GCA_025928435.1 Thermoleophilia bacterium | reverse complement strand
GTCCGGGACGAACGCCGGGTCGTAGCCGAAGCCCCCGCTCCCGCGCGGCTCGCTCGCCAGCGTCCCGGTGAGCTCGCCGCGGCCGTGCAGCTCCGCGCCGTCCGGCGCGATCGCGACCAGCTCGGCCACGTAGCGGACGCGGCGGTCGTCCCGGCCGTCCAGCGCGGCGAGCAGCTTCGCCAGGTTCTCCTCGTCCGTCGCGTCCTCGCCGGCGTAGCGGGCCGAGCGCACGCCGGGCACGCCGCCCAGCGCGGCCGCCTCGATGCCGGAGTCGTCCGCCAGCACCCAGTCGCCCCCGCCGATGGCCGCGTGCACGTGCCGGGCCTTCAGCAGGGCGTTGTCGACGAATGTCTCCCCGGTCTCCTCCGGCAGCTCCCCGCCGAACGGCTGGACGTCCCACCCCGGCAGCACTCGCGCCAGCTCGAGGGCCTTGTGCGCGTTCCCGGACGCGAGCACGATCCGGCGGCCGCTCACGCCTCCTGCAGCACCCGGGCCTGGGTGTGGCCGATCGTCTCGATCCCGCCCGCCGCGAGCTCGAGCAGGCGGTCGAGCGACGCCCGGCCGAACGGCGTCCGCTCCGCCGTCGCCTGCACCTCGATCAGCTCGCCCGAGCCGGTCATCACCACGTTCATGTCCACCTCGGCGCGGCTGTCCTCGGCGTAGGGCAGGTCGAGCAGCGGCTCGCCGTCGACGATCCCGACCGACACGGCCGCCACCGAGTCGCGCAGCGGCACGCGCGCGAGCAGGCCCTTGCCGACCAGCCGCGACAGCGCCAGGTGGAGGGCCACGTAGCCGCCGCAGATCGCGGCGCAGCGGGTGCCGCCGTCGGCCTGGATGACGTCGCAGTCGATCCACGCCGTGCGCTCGCCGAGCTCCTTGAAGTCGACCACTGAGCGGAGCGAGCGGCCGACCAGCCGCTGGATCTCCACCGTGCGCCCGTCGACCCGGCCGCGGCTCGAGTCGCGCGACTTCCGCTCCGACGTCGAGCCCGGCAGCATGCCGTACTCCGACGTGACCCAGCCGGTGCCGCGCCCGCGCATCCACGGCGGCACCGACTCCTCGACCATCGCGGTGCAGATCAGGCGCGTCGAGCCGATCCTAAAGAGCGCCGAGCCGGACGCCGACGGGATGAAGTCGAGCTCGATCTCGACCGGCCGCAGCTCGTCGGCCGCGCGGCCGTCGCCGCGGCTCATGCGGCCACCCGAAGGGTGTCCGCGTCGACCCGCTCGACTCCGGTCAGCGGCAGCTGCAGGAACCGGCCGGCCACCTCGCGGAACGCCGCCGGATCGCCGGTGCAGAGGAAGCGGTAGTCGCCCTCGCGCGCCGGGTCGTTGCCGACGCCGCGGCGGGCGATCGTCTCGGCCACCTCGCGGGCGATCTCCTCGGCCGAGGTGATCAGCGTGACGTCGCGGCCGAAGATGCGCTGCAGCATCTGCCGGATCAGCGGGTAGTGGGTGCAGCCGAGGATGACGGTGTCGGCGCCGGCCAGCTTCAGCGGCGCCGCGTAGGTCTTGGCGGCCTCGTGCAGCTCGTGGCCGTGGGTGTCGCCGCTCTGGATCAGCGGCACGAGCTCGGGGCAGGCCACCTGCGTCACCTCGATCCCGGCGTCGAGCGCGTGCACCGCCGCCGGGTAGCGGCCGCTCGTGACCGTCGCCTGGGTCGCCATCACGCCGACGCGGCGGTTGTGCGTGACCTGCACGGCAGCGCGCGCCTCCGGCGTGATGACGCCGATCAGCGGCACGGCGAACTCGCGCTGCAGCTCGGGCAGCGCCGCCGAGGTGGCCGCGTTGCACGCGACCACGACGAGCTTCGTGTCGAGCTCCGCCAGGTGGGTGGCGATCTCGTGCGCGAACCGGCGGATCGTCGCGGCCGGCTTGGGGCCGTATGGGAACCGGTCGGGCGAGGAGTCGCCGAAGTACACGAAGTCCTCGTGCGGAAGCGTGACCAGGCACTCGTGGAGCACCGTCAGGCCGCCGACGCCGGAGTCGAACATCCCGATCGGGCGCGGATCCATGGGCGCATACTACGGGTGCCGGCCGACGGCGGCGCCCCGATACAATCGCCCGCCAGATGGTCGATCTGATCCCTCGCGACGTCCTGTTCGGAAACCCCGAGCGGATGGCCCCGGCGGTGTCGCCGGACGGCGCCCGGCTGGCCCACGTGGCGCCCGCCGACGGCATCCTGAACGTGTGGGTCGGGCCGCTCGGCGGCGAGGGCGCGAAGCAGGTCTCGAACGACCGCGAGCGGGGCGTGCGCGCCTTCGCCTGGTGCATGGACAACCACCACATCGTGTACCCGCAGGACACCGGCGGCGACGAGAACTGGCACCTCCACCTGGTCGACCCCGACGAGGGCACCGACGTCGACGTCACGCCCTTCGACGGCGTGCAGGCGCGCATCCTGGCCACCGACCGCGAGCAGCCGCACCTGATCCTGGTCGGGCTCAACCGCGACAATCCCGAGCTGCACGACGCCTACATGCTCGACGTCCGCGACGGCTCGCTCGAGCTCGTGGCGAAGAACCCGGGCTTCGTGAGCTGGCTGGTCGACCGGCAGCTGCGCATCCGCGGCGGGGTCGCCTTCCTGCCCGACGGCGGCGCCGAGATCCGGGTCGGCAATCCGGCGACCGGCGAGTACCGCACGCTGCTCGCCGTCGGCCCCGAGGACGCGATCACGACCGACGTCGCCGGGTTCACCCACGACGGCGCGGCGATCTACCTGGTCACCTCGAAGGACGTGAACGCGGCCCGGCTGCTGCGCATGGACGTCGAGAGCGGCGACTTCGAGGTGCTGGCGGAGGACCCGATCTACGACGTGTCCGACGTCGAGGTCGACCCCGCCACGCACGATGTGCAGGTGGTCACCTTCACGCGCGAGCGGGCCGACCACGTCGTGCTGGACGAGTCGCTGCGCGCCGACTTCGACGGGATGCGGGCGCTGCACCCGGGCGACCTGCACTTCAACGGCCGCGACCACGCCGACCGCATCTGGATCCTCGGGTTCACGGCCGACGACGGCCCGGTCGCCTACTACGCGTTCGACCGCTCGACCGGCGAGGCGACGTTCCTGTTCGCCCACAAGCCCGACCTCGAGGCGTACTCGCTCGCGTCGATGGAGCCGTTCTCGCTGTCCTCCCGCGACGGGCTCGACCTGCACGGCTACCTGACCTTCCCGCCCGGCTCCGAGCGCTCGCAGGCCGCCACAGTGCTCTTCGTGCACGGCGGCCCGTGGGCGCGCGACGAGTGGGGCTTCAGCCCCGACCCGCAGTGGCTCGCCAATCGGGGCTACCTGTGCGTCCAGGTCAACTACCGCGGCTCGACGGGCTACGGCAAGCGGTTCCTGAACGCCGGCGATCGCGAGTGGGGCGCGCGCATGCACGACGACCTCCTCGACACGGTCGCGTGGGTCGTCGAGCAGGGCTACGCCGATCCCGACCGGATCGCGATCTACGGCGGGTCGTACGGCGGCTACGCCGCCCTGGTCGGCGCCACGTTCTCGCCGGACGTCTTCCGGTGCGCGATCGACGTCGTCGGCCCGTCCGACCTGCGCACGCTGATACGCAGCATCCCGCCGTACTGGGCTCCGCTCGTGGCCCAGTTCCACCGGCGGGTCGGGAACCCCGACACCGAGTCGGACTTCCTGTGGTCGCGCTCGCCGCTCTCGCGCGTCGAGGACATCCGCATCCCGATGCTGATCGCGCAGGGCGCGAACGACCCGCGGGTGAAGAAGGAGGAGTCCGAGCAGATCGTCGCGGCGATGACCGAGCGCGGCATCCCCCACCGCTATCTCGTGTTCGAGGACGAGGGGCACGGGTTCCGCAAGCCCGAGAACAACCTGGCGTTCCACGCCGCCGCCGAGGAGTTCCTGGCGGATCACCTGGGCGGACGGCTCGAGCCCGCCCACGCCGAGGAGGGGACGATCGCGACATGACCGACGCCTGGTACGACCCGGATCACTTCCCCGAGCTGCGACAGCAGCCGCCCTGGGTGATGGAGGACATGATCGAACGCGAGCCGTCCCTGGTCGAGCGGATCATCGGCTCGTGCGATCCCTCCGCCCTCGCGCTGCTGTGCAAGGGCGATGGGCCGCTGGCGGTCGTCGGCTGCGGGACGAGCGAGCACGGCGGGCTCGCGGTGTCCGAGATGCTGCGGGAGGCCGGGATCTCGGCCCACACCCGCGACGGCCTCGAGGCGGCGCTCGAGCCGCAGACGGGCGGCACGGTCATCGGCGTCTCGCACGAGGGCGGCACCTGGGCGACGATCCAGGCGCTCTCCGCGGCGCGCGCGAACGGCTCGGCGACGGGTCTCATCACCGCCCGGCCTGAGTCGGAGTCGACCCGGCACGCCGACGCAGTGCTGGCGACGCCCGAGGTCGACCGCTCCTGGTGCCACACGGTGGGGTACATCTCCCCGATCTCGGGCGGCTATGCCCTGGCGGCGGCCGCGTCCGGAGGCACGGCTGATGCCGCGGCCGCCGGCAAGCTCGTGGCCGCGGGCCTCGAGACACGGGAGGCGGCGAAGGCCGCCGCGGGACGGTTGCACGGCTGCTCCCGGCTGGTCATCGCCGGCAGCGGCGCCGACCGCACCAGCGCGCGCGAGCTGACGCTGAAGATCGAGGAGGCCTGTCACCTGCCGACGTCGATGCGCAACCTGGAGACGCTCCTCCACGGCCACCTCCCCGCGACCGACGAGACCACCGGGGTCGTGCTCGTCCTGTGCGACCGCCGCGCGAGCGCGAAGCGGACGGCCCGTGCCCGGATCGCGCTCCAGGCCTGCGCCCGGATCGGCATCGCCTGCGCCGCGATCACGACCGATCCGGGACTGGCCGACCTGGCTCCCGCCGGCGTCCTGGCGGTGCCCGAGGCGGACGGCCTGCCCGCCGCGGCGGCGGCGTTGCTCGGGGCGGCGGTGCCGCTCCAGCTGCTGACGCTCGAGCTCGCCCACGCGCGCGGCACGAACCCCGACCTGATCCGGCGCGAGCAGGAGCCCTACCGCGACGCCGCGGGGATCGTCGAGGGCGGATGAGCCTGCGCGCGCTCCACATCGTGAACGAGCCGAGCGGGCCCGGCGGCCTCTTCCTGCCGCCGCTCGAGAGCCGGGGCTTCGTCATCGACTCCGTCGACACCGCCCAGGAGTCGCTCCCCGACACGCTCGCCGGCTACGACGCCGTCATCTCCTGCGGAGGCACCGCGAACACGCACGAGACCGACATCTACCCCTGGATCGATCCCCAGATCGAGCTGCTGCGCGGGGCGCTGGACGACGGCGTGCCGGTGATCGGCCTGTGCCTGGGCGCGCAGCTTCTGACGAAGGCCGCGGGCGGTAACGTCTACCGGTGCGAGCCCTCGGAGGTCGGCTGGGTCGAGGTGCACACGAACGGGGCCGCCTCGGCCGATCCCGTGCTGGGCGGCGTGCCGGAGAGCT
Organism: Thermoleophilia bacterium; assembly: GCA_025928435.1. Next base: position 20,950 of record JAICJM010000039.1, on the reverse strand, counting down.
TCATGGCCATGCAGTGGCACCGCTACGCCTGCGAGCTGCCGCCGGGCGCGGTCGAGCTCGGCTGCAACAGCACCTGCATGCAGGCCTTCCGGCTTGGCGACGCCGCGTGGGGGACGCAGTTCCACATCGAGGTCACGCGCGAGATCCTGCTCGCGTGGGCGCGCTGGGGCGGCGAGGACCTGGCCCGGTCCGGCTACACCCAGGAGCGCTACATGGAGGAGCTCGAGCGCTACCTGGGGCGGCATCAGGAGATCGGCCGCGACATGGCCGAGCGCTTCGCCGAGATCGCCGCCACGCGCGCCCGCAACGCCGCCTGAGCCGGTCTAGCCAGTCCCCGCCAGGTCTCTTTACTCCGACCGATCGAGGGTCTAGTGTCGCCTGGACAAGCGACCCCCAAAAGGAGGGCGTATGAGCGTCGATCCGGGAGCCGGCGGAGGGGCGCCTCCCACCGGGCTCGAGCACCTGTCCGAGGACGAGCGGACGCTGCACCGCCTCGGATATGCACAGGAGCTCCTGCGCGGCTGGGGCGGGTTCTCCAACTTCGCGATCTCGTTCACCATCATCTCGATCCTCGCCGGCTGCCTCACGTCGTACTACATCGCGATCGTCTGGGGCGGTCCGGTGGCGGTGACGTGGGGCTGGCTGCTCGTCGGCGGGTTCTGCATCCTCGTCTCGCTGGCGATGGGCGAGATCGCATCCACCTACCCGACCGCGGGCGGCCTGTACTACTGGTCGTCGCGGCTCGGCAGCCCGGGATGGGGCTGGTTCACCGGGTGGTTCAACCTCGTCGGCCAGATCGCCGTGACCGCGGCGATCGACTTCGGCGCGGCGACGTTCATCACGTCGCTCCTCAATCTCTGGTTCAGCTACCCCGCGACGCCGAGATGGACGTTCGTCACCTACAGCGTGATCATCGCGCTGCACGGCCTGATCAACACGTACGGCGTGCGCCTGCTGGCCCGGATCAACAACATCTCGGCCTGGTGGCACATGGCCGGTGTCGGCGTGATCGTTCTCGTGCTGATCTTCATCCCCGACCACCACAAGTCGTTCAGCTTCGTCTTCACGGACACCGAGAACTTCTCCGGGTTCCAGGGGACGAGCTGGGGGAACCCGATGTACTGGGTGGTGTTCGGGATCGGGTTGCTGATGTCCCAGTACACGATCACGGGATACGACGCCTCGGCTCACATGAGCGAGGAGACCCAGAACGCGTCGCGATCGGCCGCCATCGGCATGGTGATGTCGGTCGTCGTGTCGGTCGTCTTCGGGTTCATCCTGCTCGTGGCGGTGACCTTCGCGATCCCCGGCCCCGTCGGGGACGTCGCAGGGCAGTTCGGCTTCGCCGTCACGTACATCTGGCAGAACGCGATGAGCACCAAATGGGCCGAGTTCCTGCTCTTCATCGCCTGCGTGGCCCAGTTCTTCTGCGGCCTCGCATCGGTCACCTCGGCGTCGCGGATGATGTTCGCGTTCTCGCGTGACGGCGCCATCCCGGGCCACCGCTGGTGGCGCAAGGTGTCGGCGCGCGAGCGTGTCCCGGTGAACTCCGTCTGGGCGATCTGCTTCCTGGCGTGGGCGCTGATGCTGCCGACGCTGAAGAACCCGTTCGTCGGCTACGCGGTCGGCACGTCGATCGCGGTGATCGGCCTCTACATCGCGTTCGTCCTGCCGATCATCCTGCGGTACCGCGCCAAGGAAAACTTCGAGCGCGGCGCCTGGCATCTCGGCAACCACTACAAGTGGATCGACCCGCTCGCGATCATCTGGATCGTGGTCATCTGCATCCTGTTCCTGCTGCCGCTGTTCCCGGACGGAATCCCGGGGAACTCGGCCGTTTCGGGGAGCCATTTCCTCGTGAACGTGAACTGGATCGACGTGAACTACGCCCCGCTGACCGTGGGCGGCGCGTTCCTGTTCTTCGGCGGCTGGTGGGTGCTCTCCGCCAAGCGGTGGTTCAAGGGACCGATCCGCATGGGGTCCGAGCAGGATCTCGAGCGGATCGAAGCCGGCCTGTCGGGCGGCGACTAGCCGAAGCACGCGGTCACCCGCCAGGAGTGGTCAGACCCCTCCTGGCGGGTCCGCGGCGCGCAGGATCTCGGTGATGAAGCCGGTCTTGGCGTTGGTGTAGGCGGCGCGATCGACGCCGTGCCGCCCCGCGAGGTCCCGCTTCAGGGCGGCGTACTCCCGCGCCGCGTCCGGGTGCTCGCGGAGATGCTCGCGAAGACGGATGTGGTCGGTGTGCGGCCGGTTCCCGTCGACCACGACGTACAGGTGGTGCTCCGGCGCGCCGCGAGGCGACAGGAACGCCTCGCGCCCGCTGATCCCCTTGTCGCCCTGGTACACGTAGCCGAGCCCGCGCAGCCGCTCGATGGCGTCCGGCACGTCGGCGTCCGAGGTGACGACGACGTCGATGTCGATGATCGGCTTGGCGGCGAGGCCCGGCACCGAGGTGCTGCCGACGTGCTCGACCCGCGCTCCCAGGCCGCCCACGGCCGCCCGCACCGGCTCCGCTAGCCGCTCGAATAGGGCCGGCCAGGCGGCGTCGTAGTCGGCGATGACGATCGCCGCACGGCTCGCGGTCGTCCGGGCCAGGATCTCGTCCACCGTCTCGTCGGGCGTCATGGCCGTCGTGTCGAGCCAGATGCCGACCCGGGGCGTCGACATGGCGAACCCGTCTCGCAGGCCCTCGATCGACCAGCTGCCGTACCCCTTCGCCCCTCTCCCCGCCTCCCGCGCCGCGAGCGCCTCGACTGACGGGAGCAGGACGACGACGTGGCACGGTCTGCTCCGGATCATCGTCCGGTAGTCGCCGAGCAGCGGGCCGGCCACGACGTCCTCGAGCGCGACGGTGAAGCCGGCGTCCGCGTAGGTGTCCGCGGCGGCCGCGGCGAGCCGGTAGCGCAGCCGCAGCTGCTCCATGGCCTCGGGCGCCAGGTCGGGGGTGACCTCTTCCCTCCCGGTCACGATGCTCCGCCGGAACAGGTCGCCCTCCAGGTGGACGCCGCGCGGGAAGCGCGCTGCCAGCAGCCGCGCGACCGTCGACTTCCCGGCCGCCATCGGGCCGGTGATCAGGTAGACGGCGGGCTCCACCGGCCGAGCTTACGTTGGGGTCCGCACCGGAAGGGGTCTGACCCGCTTTGATGCGTCAGCCGGCCAGCAGGGCGTCGCGAACCGTGTGGAAGTCGTCGAACGGGGTGTAGTCGAGCTCCAGCTCGTCGAGATCCTGGGCGAGGAAGCGGCGGGCGAAGCGGCGGTCGGCGGCGATCGCGGCGCAGCGGTCGGAGTAGCCGTCGCCGATGTAGGCGACCGGCAGGCCGTCGCGCATCCCCTCCACCACGCCCCGCTTGCACTCCTCGCCGCAGACGTCGCAGTCGGCGTCGGCGCGGAAGTCGAGCGTCGTCCCCTCGGCGGTGATCCGGAACTCGTGGGCGATCACCGGCAGGTGCGCGGCGCCCGCCCGCTCCAGCACCGGGCGGATGACCGACTCGAACCCGCCCGAGACGACGACCAGGCGGTTCCCCGCGTCCTCCATCGCCTCGACGAACTCGCGGAAGCCGTCCCGCACCTTCGCCGCGTCCACCGTCTCGGCGACGATCGCGTCATGGTCGCCCCGCACCGGCGCGAACTCCTGCTCCATGCACTCACGCAGCGTCAGCCGCCCCTCCGACAGGCCGCGTTCGGCCTCGGCGTACGCCTCCGGCGCGTAGCGCTCGAGCAGGTCGTCCTGGGTGTCGCGCTCGGTGATCGTGCCGTCGAAGTCGACGACGATCAGCCAGGTCATCCCCGCCGCGCCCAGCGGGCGACCGTGTCGGCGTCGTGGCCGTGGGCGATCAGCTGGAGCAGCGGCTTGGGGCTCTTGAGCGTCTGCATCGTCTCCATCCTGCCGACCGAGATGCCCTGCCGCTGGCAGAAGCGCAGGAGCGCCTGGCGGTCGCTCGAGAGCAGCCGCCAGACGGTCTCCTGGCGGTGGCGGTCGAAATCCCGGTAGACCCCGACGTCGCCGGCGATGGCGCGCCGCACCGCCTCGTTGTACTCCGCCCGGTAGTCGTGTTCCTCCGACACGGCGGGGAGTGTAGCCATCAGGTCGGGTTCGGCCGACGACCCACCCGCTCCTTCATGTCCGCACAGCCGCGGAGATTTCGTCCCAGAAACCTCTAGTCTCTCTCGCATGGCAGACACCGCCGCACCCAGCACGCGCCGTTTCGGCGCCCAGAGCATGACCGCGCCGCTCCGCGAGGTGCTCGTGAAGCGCCCCGGCGCCGCGTTCGGCAGCGCCCACGACGACCCGGCGCACGGATACCTGCACCCCGTCGACCTGGCCGAGGCCCAGCGCCAGCACGACGCCTTCTGCACGGTCCTGACCGGTCTCGGCGTCGCCGTCCACGAGCTCGAGACCGAGACGTCCAGCCCCGACCTCGTCTACACCTACGACCCGGCGCTCGTCACCGACCGCGGGATGATCGCCCTGCGGTCGGGCAAGCCCAACCGCGAGCAGGAGGGGTCGGCCCTCGCCGACTGGGCCGAGGCATACGACATGCCCATCCTCGGGCGGCTCGCGGCGCCCGAGACCGCCGACGGCGGTGACACCTTCTGGCTGCGGCCGGACGTCTTCTGCATCGGCCGCTCGCTCCGCACCAACGCCGCCGGCGCCCGCCGGCTGACGGAGCTCGTCGGGGGCGAGGTACACGTCTTCGACGTCCCCTATGCCAACGGCCCCGCCGAGTGCCTGCACCTGCTGTCGGTGATCTCGCCCGTGGCCGACGACCTCGCCGCCGTTTTCCTGCCGCAGCTCCCGGCCGGGCTGTACGAGCTGCTCGGCGAGCACGGCGTCGACATGGTTCCCGTGCCGGAGGAGGAGCTCGGGTCCCAGGGCTGCAACATCCTCGCCGTGCGGCCGGGCGTGGTCGTGATGGTCGAGGGCAACACGGTCACGCAGCAGGCGCTGCTCGACCGCGGCTGCGAGGTGCACACGTTCCCGGGCAGCGAGGTCTGCATCAACGGCTCGGGCGGCCCGACCTGTATCACCCGCCCGCTCCTGCGCGGATGAAGAACCTGTCGCCGGCCGAGCTGGCCGTCGTCGCCAACGTCGACCGCGACCGCGTCGCAGACGACCTGGCGGCGCTCGTCGCGATCCCGAGCCTGACGGGCGCGGAGGGCGCGGTGCAGACCGAGGTCGCGCTGCGCATGACGACGGCAGGGCTCGACGTCGAGCGTGTGGACACGCCGGCGATCGAGCTGGCGGCCGACCCGGACTTCCCGGGGGTCGAGGTGCCGCGAGACGTCCATCCGGTCGTGAGCGGCAGGCTGACCGGCGACGCCGCCGGGCGCCGCGTCCTGATCGCCGGCCACATCGACGTGGTCAGCGGCGGGGACGAGCTGGCGTGGACGTCGCCGCCCTTCCACCCGCGGATCGACGACGGGGTGCTGTTCGGCCGCGGGTCGTGCGACATGAAGGCGGGCGTCGTCGCCGGCCTGGCCGCCCTGCGGGCGATCGCCGAGGCGGAGGTCGAGCTCGGCGGCGAGGCGATGCTCGTGACCGTCCCGGGCGAGGAGGACGGCGGCGCCGGCATGCTGGCGGCGATCCGGGCCGGCTGCACCGGCGACTGGGCGGTCATCACCGAGCCGACGCGGCTCGAGATCGTGACCGCGCAGGGCGGCGCGATCACCTTCACCCTCACCGTCACCGGGCGGCCGGCACACGCGGCGTTCCGGCGCCGGGGCGTCTCGGCGCTCGAGAAGCTCGTGCCCGTCATGGAGGCGCTGGCGCGCAACGAGGAAGCGCGAAACGCGGCCGAGCGGATGCAGTCGATGCGCGACCTGGGCCTGCCGTACCCGACGTCGATCGGCCGCGTCAGTGCCGGCGACTGGTCGTCCACGGTGCCGGAGCGGCTCGTGGCCGAGGGGCGCTTCGGCGTCCGCGTCGGCCAGACCACGGTCGAGGCCGAGGAGGAGCTGCGGGCGGTCGTGGCCGCGGCCTGCGAGGGCGACGAGTGGCTGCGCGATCACCCCGTGGAGGTGCAGATCACCGGCGGGCGGTTCGCCGCGGCCGCGGTGCCCTCCGATCACCCGCTGCCGTGGTCGCTGGGCGAGGCCGCCCGCGACGTGCGCGGCCGGCTGCCGCCGTTCGTGGGCGTGCCCTACGGCTCCGACGCGCGCCTGCTGATCGACCACGGCGCCACGCCGACCATCCTCTACGGCCCGGGCGACCCCGAGTACGCGCACTCGGTGGACGAGCGGGTGCCGCTCGAGGACGTCGCCCAGTGCGCGCGGGTGCTGGCCGTGTGGGTCATGCGCGCGCTTGCGCCGGAATGAGCAGGAGCTTCCCTCGGGTAGCCCGCGACTCGAGGTCCTCGTGGGCCCGGCGGGCGTCCTCCAGCGGGTAGCGGCCGCCGACCAGGACCCGCAGCTTCCCGCTCCCGACCCACTCCAGCACCTGCTCCGCGCGCGCCAGCAGGTCGTCGCGCGTCGCCGTGTAGGCCGGCAGCGTCGGGCGGGTGACGAACAGCGAGCGGCCGCCTCCGAGGCGGTCGAGCACGAGCGGCTCGGGCTGCCCGCTCGCGTAGCCGTAGAGCGCCATCGTCCCCCGCGGCCGCAGGGCGGCGAGCCCATCGTCGAACGTGTCGCGCCCCACCCCGTCGTAGACGGCATGGACGCCCGCGCCGCCCGTGAGGTCGCGGGCGGCTTCGGCGAACCCGGCATAGGGGATCGCCTCGTCGGCGCCGTGCTCGCGGGCGAGGGCGCGCTTCTCCTCGGTCGACGCCGTCGCGATCACGCGGGCGCCGCGCAGCTTCGCGATCTGGGTCAGGAGCAGGCCGACACCGCCCGCCGCGGCGTGGACGAGCACGGCGTCCCCGCGCCGGATCGGGTAGGTCGAGGTGGCCAGGTAGTGGGCCGTCATGCCCTGCAGGAGCACGGCGGCCGCGAGCTCGGAGGTCGTCGCGCCCGGCACCGGCACGGCCCGCTCGGCCTTCACGAGCACCCGCTCCGCGTAGCTGCCCGTGGCGCTCGTCCAGGCGACCCGGTCGCCCGGCCCGGCCTCGGTCACGGCGGCGCCGGCGGCGACGACCGTGCCGGCGCCCTCCGCGCCGGCCACGAGCGGCGGCGGGGTGCCGTAGCCGCCGCGGCGCTCGTACACGTCGCGGAAGTTGACGCCGGCCGCCTCGACGGCGACGAGCAGCTCGCCCGGGCCCGGCTCCGGCTCCGGCCGGTCGCGCGGCTGGAGCACCTCGGGACCGCCGTTTCGCTCGATCACGACCGCGCGCACAGCCGCCTCCTCAGCGCCGGGCCGTCGCCGCGGGCGTGCCGTTGTCCCAGCCGCCCAGCTCGAGCCCGGCGCCGCGCAGCCGGTCGCGCAGGTCGTCGGCGGCCGCACTGCCGCAGACGGCGATGACGCCGCCCCCGCGCCCGTCGTCGCGGCGCAGCGCCGCGGCCACCCGGTCGGGAGGCTGCACGTGGTGCGCGGCGAGCCCCAGCTCCTGATAGGTGTCGCGGACGACGACGAGCGCTCCGGCCGGCCCGCGCACGAGCATCGCGAGCTCCACGAAGTGGCCGACGTCCCAGTCGGCGGGCGGCGGGTCGGGATCGCCGCCGGCGAGGTGGTCGAGCACGACTCCCGGGTCGGGGCGCGAGCCCCAGAAGAGGCCGGTGCGCAGGTTCGCGATCAGGACGGCCGCGGGCCCGGCGAGGTCGAGCAGCGCGGCCACGGTCTCGGCTCTCCACGGCCCCGCCACCTCGATCGCCTCGAGCGCCCCGCCCGAGATGCGCCGGATCGCGGCCGCCAGCGCCGGCGCGGCGGTGCCGGCCGTATCGGGGCCGGCGGCCATGGGCAGCTCGACGCGGTAGTCGTTGCGCGGCGTCGCGCCGGGGGCGACGTGCGTCTGCGGATCGCCGCCCGGCAGGATGGCGCCGGCCTCGAGCGCGACCGCCTCCTGGTCGGCATCGAAACCCGCAGCGCGCAGCGCCAGGCTGGCCCAGAAGCAGCCGCACAGGTTGTCCATCTGCTGGCGCTCCGCGGCGTGTAGCCGGGCCAGCAGCTGGCGGTCGGGGATGGTCGTCACCGCTGGCGCTGCCACGGAACGGAGCTTACGCCGGAACGCCACCCGAGCGCGGAGGGGCCTGGCCCCGTGGAGCGAGGCCAGGCCCCGATTTGAACCCCGCGCTACGAAGGCTCTGCGGGCGGCTCGAGGTCGAGGATGGTCGGCTCGCGGCTGCGGCGCGCGCTGGCCGTCCGCCCCAGCGCCACGCCCCCGACGATGACCGCGCCGCCCGCGATCTGGACGGCGCCGATCTGCTCGCCGATCAGGATGGCGGCGAAGAGCGCGCCCAGGAAGGGCTGCAGGTACATGAAGAGCGTCGCGCGCGCGGCGCCCACGCGCGGAAGGGCGGTGAAGTAGAGCACGTTCGTGACGACCAGCGGGAAGACGGTCGAGTAGGCGAGCGAGCCCCAGCGCAGGCCGCCCAGGCTGCCGAAGTCCTGGTGCGCGAGCTGCACGATCGAGATCGGCGCCATCAGGATGGCGCCGACGATGATCATGAGGGTCGAGAGCCGCATCGCGCTGTAGCGGCCGAAGAGCGGCCGCATCATCACCGAGTAGGCCGCCCAGGTGAGCGCCGCGCCGATGGCGAGGACGTCGCCCTTGAAGCTGAACCCCGCCACCCCCGCACCGCCCTGGACGACGAGCGCCACGCCGGAGAGCGAGACGCCCAGCGCGAGCCAGTGCACGGGCCGCACCCGCTCGTGTCCCAGGGCCACGGCCATCGCCGCCGTGAACGCGGGCGCCGCCCCCAGGATCAGGGCGACGTTGGCCGCGGCGGTGTAGTCGAGCGCGTAGTTGAACGTCAGCTGGTTCAGGAAGATGCCGGTCGCGCCGGCCAGGACGACCCGCGGCACGTCCCGGCGGGCGACGCCGAGACCGCGCTCGTGGATGCCGACGATGGCCGCCATGCCCAGCCCGGCGAGCGTGAAGCGCAGCCCCGAGAACGCGAGCGGGTTCCAGCGCTCGAACGCGTACTTGGTGGTGGCGTAATTCAGGCTCCACAGCACGTTGGCCAGCACCAGCATGCCGTCGGCCCGGTCGGGGCGTCGCACGGCCGCACACTAGATGGTCGCGAGACAGCGGTGTGTCAGGCGGTCACGCGGGCGCCGGCCGCCGTGACGAGCAGGTTGCCCGGCGCGGTCAGGGGCATCGGGACCGGTTTGCCCGCGGCGTGGAGCTTGAGATACCAGGGCGCCCCCACCCGCACCCACAGGCGCTTGCGGGCGAAGCGCAGGTGCCGGCCGGCCGCGAGCGTGTTGTTGAACAGGAGCTTCCCGGTGGCCGATCCGGCCCGCACCGAGAGCCACACGCGGCCGCCGCTCGCGGCCAGCACGAGCGGCCTGGGCCCGGCCGGCGGCGGGGTCGTGTTCGGGTTGGTCGCGCCGGTCGTCGGCGGCGACGTCGTCCCGCTTCCCGGGCCGGCTCCGGTCTTGCCCGCCGGATGCGTGTGCGGCGCGCCGGACGACGATCCCCCGCGCGAGGCCAGCACCGCCAGCACGACGGCCGCGACGGCCGCCAGCACGACGGCCGCGGCGATCCAGACCACGATGCGGGCCCGGCGGTCGAACAGCGGCACCTCGGCCACCTGCCGCGGCGGCACCATGACGACCTCGTCCGGCGGGACCAGCTCGGGACGGGCGTTCAGCTCGTTGACGAGCTCCTGCGGGTCGAGGCCGAGCTGCTCGGCGTAGTCGCGCACGAACGCCCGCACGTAGGCGGGCCCGGGGAGCACGTCGAAGCGCTCCTCCTCGAGCGCGAGCAGGAACTTGGCGCGAATCCGGGTCTCGGCCTCGATCTCGTCGATGCCGATGCCCCGGCGCTCGCGCTCGCCGCGCAGCTTCTCCCCCAGCTCACCCATCCCGCTTCGGATTGTGCCTGCATGCGGCGGGAGCATCAACCGCGCCGGCGGCCGGCGGTCAGCCGTTGCGCAGCGCCGAGGTGTCGACCACCTCGAGATCGCTGCCGTGGATCTGGTTCAGCAGGTGCAGCGCGGCGTCGTTGAAGCGCGGGTTGGAGAAGCCCGAGATGTACCAGGGCGAGCCGTTGTCGGCCAGGATCATCCCGTACCGCTTGAGCGCCAGCCCGATGATGCGAACGTTGCGCGGCAGGCCCGACAGGACGAACGACCCGCGGAGGCGCACCCGCAGGCCCATCGGCGGCCAGTTCGCGCAGCTGCCCGAGCCCGCGTCGTGCCGGGCCGGGTAGATGTGCCCGTTGCAGGTGTGCGGCGCCGTGAAGCGCAGCGCATGGTTGATCACGCCGGCCTTCACCTCGCTGTGGCGCACGAGGCCGGGCAGGATCGGCAGTCCCGCGGCGTCGGCGCTCGTCCAGCCGTCCGGCCGCAGGTGGTTCGAGGTCAGCGACCAGACGGCGCCCGAGCCGGCGTGCCAGCCGGTCGCCGTGTGCTTGACGGCGTAGAGCTCGTACAGCCGGCAGGTGCCCCGGTTCACGATGATCATGTGGCGGTCGGAGCCGTGCTCGATCTTCGGGTGCGCCGGGATCGGGTAGGGCACGTGGTTCGACTCGCTCCTGTAGACGAAGCGCACCCGGTGGGTGACCTGGTTGCGGGTCACGACGTTGACCGGGATGCCGTAGCCCGCGAACGAGCCGAAGTCCGGGTGCAGGCCGACGCCCGCGCCGATCGCGTTGATCATCGTGGCCGAGTTCGTCCTGACCGGGAGCGAGTCGACGCGCGTGTTCCAGACGTTCGTGGCCGGGAAGATCGGGCAGTTGGGCGCGCCCGGGAGGCGCAGGGACGGCGCGGCGGGCACGGCGAGCGCCGCCGACGCGGCGATGCCCGCAAGCGCGACCACCGCGACGGCCGCGGATGCGGCCCGAACCGAACGACCCCACATGCGCCGCATAATCGGTTAGGTCGGATCCCTCCGCAACCCGCAAAAGGGTGACCTAACGGAACGCTTACGCCCACTCCTGCGTATCCTTACGAGCGATGGCGCTTCCGGGCACGAGCGAGCCGGCGGTCGACGTGGAGGGCCTCGAGAAGCGCTATCCCAGGTCTCCCGTCAACGCGGTCGACGGCGTCACGTTCAGCGTGCAGCGGGGCGAGGTCTTCGGCCTCCTGGGGCCGAACGGCGCCGGCGAGACCACCACCATCGGCATCCTGACGACGCGCGTGCGGCCGACGGGCGATGGGGCTGACGATGGGGACGCTCGTGCCGCCCAACCGGATCTCGATCGCGTTCAGCCTCGTGCTGACGCCGCTGCTCTTCACGGGCTGCAGCCAGTACCCCTGGCCGACGCTCGACCGGCTGCGCTGGTTCCAGGTCGTGACCGCGTTCAACCCGCTGACCTACCTCAGCGAGGGCATGCGCGGCGCGCTCGTCCCGGCGTCGACCACATCCGGCCGTCGGTATGCGTCGTCGCTTTCCTGTTCTCGCTGGCAGTCTTCGCCGCGATCGGGATCCCGCGGCTTCATCCGCCGGGCGATCGACTGACCCCCATCCCCTCCGCCTCGGTCAGGTTCGTCCCGATCCGGCTCGCCAGGCCGGGGACGGCCATGATGATCGCGAAGCCCGCCAGCAGCCAGGCGGCGACCACCCACGGGAACCAGTTGAACGGGTACACCTGGTCGACGGCGTTGCGGTAGAAGACGTAGATGAGCACGAGGATGGCCGCGGCCGGGAACACGAGCTCCCACAGCCGCTCGCGGCTGTCGCGCAGGAACATGCGCCCGGCGCCGACATTCGTGACGGCATACGCCACGATCATGCTGAGCACGCCGATCGTGCCGGGATAGAAGAAGGCCGACACGGCGTCGGAGATGCCGTACGCGCGCATCGCGATCAGGCCGATCGCGGCGATGGTGATGACGGTCGCGAGCGCGAACGCCGGCGCCCCGGTGCGGTCGGACGACATCCCCAGGCGCGTCGTGACGAAGCCGTCGCGGCCCATCGCGAACAGGATGCGCGACGCGCCGGTCGCGGTCCCGAGGGCGCTCGCGAACGCGCTCACCGCGGCGCCGAGGTTGATCAGGTCGCCCATCCACGACGCGATGTAGGTGTTGCCCAGGTCGCCCAGCGGCGAGCTGGAGCCCGCGAACGCGGCGACGCCGGCCTTGTCGGTGCCGAAGCCCCATGTCTGGGCGAGCATGCAGAGGACGTAGAAAACGCCCGCCCCGATGACCGCGTTGCGGATCGCGCGCGGGATCTCCCGGCGCGGCTCGTTCGTCTCCTCGCCGAGCGCCGCCGCGCCTTCGAAGCCGCCCCACGAGAGGAACGCGAGCACGATCCCGAGGCCGAGCGCCGAGCTCGACGTCCCGCCGGGGAGCTTGAAGACGTCGCCGGTGAAGCCCTGGTTCCCGGGCGTGTCGCCCGTGATGAGCTTGACGAAGATGACCACCATCAGGACGGTGATCAGGAGCACCGAGACCGCCTCGATCGAGAGCAGCGTCCGGGTCGTGATCTTGATGTCGCTGTAGGCGAGGAAGCCGACGCACAACGCGGCGACGAGCGCGATCCAGATCCACTCGCTGCCGCTCCAGATGCCGGTGCCGTTCGCGAACTGGGCCGTGAACAGGCCGACCTCCGCGGTCGACGCGACCGTGAACGAGAGGTAGGTGCCGAGCAGCGCCCAGCCGGAGAAGAAGCCCGCCCGGGGGCCGAGGGTGGCGCCCGTGAAGGCGTAGACCGAGCCGGCGTGGCTGTAGTGGCCGGCGAGCCGCATGATGCCGAACGCGACGAGGAAGACCAGGATCGCCGAGATCAGGAAGGCGAGCGGGACGGCGTGGCCGACATTCGCCGCCACGCCGACGCCGTTCAGGGCCATGGCGGCCGTCGGCGCCATGATGCCGATCGAGAGCGCGATCGTCTCCCAGAACCGCAGCTCGCGGCGCAGGCCGCGGCCCTTCTCAGCCGTGCTCATCGTGCCTCCTCGTCGAAGATCGTCTGGGGCAGGAACATGCCGACCACCCAGTTGGGCGCGTCGACCACCTCGTGGATGCGCAGGTCGCACGCGACCGAGCACAGGGCGTAGGCCTCCTGGCGGTCGAGCCCGCGGGTGTGGCCGAGGTGCTCGATCATCGCCCGCGTCGCCCCCCGCGTCGCCTCCATCAGGTCGGGGGCGACGCCGGTGGTCACGTGGAACGCGCCGGCCTCGGTGCGGGCGAGCTCACCCGCGGCCACCGTGTACTGGGGCGCGGGGACCGAGAAGTCGCGGCGCACGCTCAGGCGCACGACGATGTCCATCGCGGCCTCGACGGCCGTGCCGCAGACCTCGCCGTCGCCCATCGCGGCGTGCGTGTCGCCGACGGAGAACAGGGCGCCGTCGACGCCCACCGGCAGAAACAGGGTCGTGCCCGTGCGCAGGTGCTTGATGTCGAGGTTGCCGCCGAAGGTCGACGGCGGCACGATCGAGTGCGCGCCCGGCTCCGGCATGGCGACGCCGATCGTTCCGGGAAACGGCTCGAACGGCAGCGTCACGCCGTCGGCGAAGCGCACCCGCCGGGCGTCGCCGTCCACGTCCGAGATCCGCAGCCACGGCTGGGGGAACTCGTCGGCGAGCAGGCCGAAGCCCGGGATGATCGCCGTCCAGCCCCAGTCGCCGGGGCGCAGCTCGAGGATCTCGACCGCGAGCACGTCGCCCGGCTTCGCGTCCTTCACGAACACCGGGCCGCTCACCGGGTTCACGTGGGAGAAGTCGAGCGAGCTGACCGCTTCAGCCCCCGAGTCGCGGCCGATCTGCTCGTCGCCGGCGTCGCGGACGTGCAGCTCGACCTCCGTGCCGGACTCGACCTCGAGCGCGGGCGGGATCGCGTTGTCCCACACGTAGTTGAACGCCTCGGGCCTGACCTCGTGCAGAGAATGACGATGCATCAGAAGACCCCTCCCCGAATGACCGAGCGCGAGTCTACAACGCGGCCGGGGCGGCGTCCGGGGAGCTCGCCTACGTGTGTGCCGGGAGCGGGCGCAGGTCGGGGTCGACCCACGCGGCCCGGGCGGCTGGCGTCGCCAGCAGCTCTGAGCTGAAGTGGCGCTTGAGGAGGCCGCCGTCGAGCAGGCCGGGGAAGCGGGCCAGGAACTCGTCGAAGGTCAGCCGCGGCTCCTCCGCCAGGTGGTAGCCGACGAGGGCGGCCCACGCCTCGGTCATCGTGCGGTGGTACTTGTCCGGCGCGCCATGGGCCTCGGCGACGTGCCGGATCGCCGTCTCCATCCGGCTCACGGCGATGTCGCGGTCGTGCTCGCGGAGCTCGCGCCAGGCGAGGCGGAGGTGCTCACGATGGCCGAACTCGCCGGCGGGGCCGAGCAGATCCTGGGGGACGGCCGGCATCGGCCTAGAGCCCGGGATAGTTCGACGACGAGCCGATGAAGACCGCTGCCAGGAACACGAGGATCGCGATCCCGATGATGGCGGGCCCCAGGGCATCGAAGACGACGCCTGCCGTCCACCCGGCGGGCGAGCGGTCGTCGCGGCGCTGGGCGGGTTGCGGCATACGACGAGTGTACGGCCGATCGCCGTGGCGGAGCCACCCGCACGGCCCCGCTCGGGGCCGGAGGTCGAGTGTGACGCGGCCGTGATCCCCTCGTGAGGTATCTGGTACGCCCGCCGGCCGAACTGTGATGCGGCAGTGAGGCGCACGGTGCGACGGTGGGGCGAGATGAACACGCACGCGGCCATCGAGACCCCGGAGCGGCCACGGCGCGAGCCTGCGGAGGCCGCCCAGGGGCGCGCGGGCGGCGTCACGCAGACGGGGTGGGCATCGCTCGCCCTCTCGCTCGGCGCCCTCGGAGTCGTCTACGGGGACATCGGCACGAGCCCGCTCTACACCATGCAGCTGATATTCCACGGCGACCACCCGATGGCGCCGTCTCCCCTGCGGGTCTACGGCGCGCTCTCGCTCATCTTCTGGGCGCTGGCGCTCGTCGTCACGCTCAAGTACGTGCTGCTGATCCTGCGGGTGGACAACGGCGGCGAGGGTGGGATCATGGCGCTCGTCGCGCTCATCGAACGAGTCGTGAAGGGGCGGCGCAAGACGGGCCTCGTCATCATCGGCGTGCTGGGGGCGTCGCTGTTCTACGGCGACGGCATGCTCACGCCGGCGATCTCGGTCGTGTCGGCCGTCTCGGGCCTCCAGGTGGCCTCGCCGGCGCTCGCCGCGCAGATCGTCCCGCTCTCGCTCGCTGTCCTGATCGGGCTCTTCGCGCTGCAGCGGTTCGGCACCGGCGCGGTCGGTGGCCTGTTCGGGCCCGTCATGGTGGTGTGGTTCCTCGTGGTCGGTGCGCTCGGCGTCAGAGAGGTCGCGGCCCATCCCGAGATCGTCCGCTCGCTGTCTCCGACGTATGCCGCCCGGTTCGTGGCCGACGACCCGCTGATGGGCTTCCTCGCGCTCGGATCGGTCTTCCTGGCCGTGACGGGAGCCGAGGCGATCTATGCCGACATGGGGCACTTCGGGCGCAAGGCCATCACCCGCGCCTGGCTCGGGCTGGCCTTCCCCTGCCTGCTCCTGAACTACATGGGCCAGGGCGCCCTCATCATGTCCCGGCCGGAGACCGCGTCGAACCCGTTCTTCTTCCTCGTGCCCGGCGGTCAGCCCGGCCAGAAGGCGATGGTGGCCCTGGCGACGCTGGCGACGGTGATCGCGTCGCAGGCCGTGATCTCAGGAGCGTTCTCCGTCACGCAGCAGGTGATCCAGCTCGGATTCCTTCCGCGGATGAGCATCCGGCACACTTCCAGGCGGATCGTCGGCCAGATCTATATCCCGGTCGTCAACTGGCTCCTGTGCGGGGCTGTCATCGTGCTCGTGCTGACGTTCCGCTCGCCGACGGGCCTCGCCAACGCCTACGGGATCGCCCTCAGCGCGATCTTCGCCACCAACACGCTCCTCGCGTTCGTCGTGTTCCGGGCGCTGTGGCGAAAGCCGCTCAAGCTGCTCGTCCCGGCCGCGGCCTTCCTCCTGCTCGTCGAGCTCACCTTCTTCGCCGCGAACCTGCCCAAGGTCCTGAGCGGCGGCTGGTTCCCGCTCGTCGTCGGCGCGATCTTCTTCACCATCCTCACGACCTGGCACCGCGGCCGGATCACCCTCGCGCGGGCTGTGCGTGAGGGACGGATGCCGCTCCGGCAATACCTCAACGACATGGTCGATACGCCGCCGAATCGCGTGCCCGGCACCGCGGTCTTCCTGACGACGTCGCTCGAGACGGTGCCGACGGCCCTCCTCAACAACGCCGAGCACAACGGCATCGTGCACGAGCACGTCATCCTCGTGAAGATCAAGATCGCCGGCGTCCCCCACGTCCCCGAGCCGGATCGGCTCGAGATCGAGCGGCTGCGCCAGGGGTTCGTCGCGATCGCCGCCACGTACGGCTACCAGGACGAGCCCGACGTCGTCGCGGCGCTCCGGGAGGCCGGCAGCCAGGGGGTCGAGATCGACCTCGACCGCGCGTCGTACTACGTCGACCATGTGACGATCCTGCCGACCGGCAGGGCCGGCATGGCCCGCTGGCGCAAGCGCCTCTTCACCTTCCTGCACCAGAATTCGACGCCAGTGACGCGCTCGTTCCACATCCCGCCGGACCGCGTCTTCGAGGTCGGCGCGTACGTGGAGCTGTAGAGCGGCTCCGGGTGGCCGGGGCGGCGCCCGGGGCGGCGCCATTCTCCGGCGTCACCTGGCGCCAGTTGGCGCCCGGGGCCGACGTGGCCGCAATCGTCATCGCGGCGCTCCGGCTGCGCATCATGGCCGAGGCAGCGTGGTACTCGGGGCTCGTCTTGACCCTCCCGTTCCTCCGATGGCAGCTCGGACGCCACCCGTGGCTCTGCGGTGCGAAGCGTTAGGTGCGTCCGGGGACGGCGCCACTTTCCACCATCAACACGTGACACTTGGCGCCCGTCCCCGCCGCCGACCGCCCGCCGCTATGCTCCGGCGCCGATGGCAGAGCCGACCGTCCGCGACATCGACGCCCTCTGGGGGCCGGCGACGCCGCAGTTCGCCTACCAGATCGCCGACCGCATCGTGGCGCTGATCGCCGGCCTGCCGGCGGGGCATCCGGTGCGGCGGCATGCGGAGCTGCGGCTGGCGGATCTGGACGAGCTCGGGCACGGCACGACCAAGGGCCCGCCGCAGACGCCCGTCCACTGATCCGGCTTGACCCTGACGTAGCGTCAGGGCCTATGGTGGGATCATGGATGCAACCGGCTCGGCACACACGTGGCGGATCGGCGAGCTCGCGGCGATGGCGCGTGTCTCGGTGCGGGCGCTTCGCCACTACGAGGCGCTCGGCCTGCTGCGGCCGTCGACGCGCACGGAGGCCGGCTACCGGCTCTACACGGCGGCCGAGGTCGAACGGCTCTACCGCCTCCTGGCGCTGCGCTCGCTCGACGTGCCGCTGGAGGAGATCGGCCGCCTGCTCGACGACGACGTCCGCCTCTCCGACGTGCTGGTCCGCCAGCTCGAGGTGGTCGAGTCGCGGATGGCCGCGAATGCCCGCGCTGCGCACGCGCCTGCAGCGACTGCTGGACGTCTGCGCGGACGGCGAGCCGACGGTTGCGGAGCTCACCGACGCGATGGAGGGGATGGCGATGTCCGACCGCTACTACACGACCGAGCAGCAGGCGGAGCTCGCGCGCCGCCGGGACGCTCTCGGGCCCGAGGGCATGCGCGCCGCGGGGCAGGCCTGGGCGGATCTGATCGCCGAGGCCGAGGCGGAGCGCGCCGCCGGCACCGACCCCGCCGCGCCGCGCATACAGGAGATCGCCTCGCGCTGGCGCTCCCTGGTCGAGCAGTTCACCGGCGGCGATCCGGACATCAGCGAGGCGCTCGGGCGCATGTATCACGAGGAAGGCGTCGAGCGGGCCTCGCGCGGCGCCGTCTCGGGCGATCTCATGGTCTACGTCGGCCGCGCGCTCAGCGTGAGCGGCGCGGGATGAGCGCGCCCATCACGCTCCCGAACACCGCGTGCCCGACCACCTCCTGGGCGAAGTCGGCACCGCTGGTGGCGAGCGGCGGCCAGGCGCCGGAGCGGACGTCCGGGTGGATCCGGTCGATCAGGCCGACGAGCGGCCAGAGCAGGGCATTCTCCGCCTCGGCCGCGACCGCGCCGCGCCCGGGGCCACGCAGCCCCAGCCGGTCGAAGGCGAGGCCGAACATGGCGCCGTTGGCGAGGTGCATCGCGAGCCCGATCTCGCGCCACCGGCCGCGCGGCGCGACCAGGCCGCCGAGCAGCCGCACCTGCGTGTGCCTACCCCCGGTGGCCCGCCGGATCGCCGGCTCCACCGCGACCCACACGCCGGCGGCCGCCGCGCCCGCGAGCGCCACCCGCACCGTCCGGACGGCGCTCATCGCATACCCGGGACGACCGTGCGCATGACGTCCCTGGCGACGTAGCCGGCAATGCTCGGGTTTTCCTTCAGACGGCGCACGGAGTAGGCGTACCATGCCCGCCCGTACGGCACGTAAACACGCAGGTGGTGGCCGTCGGCGATGAGCTTCCGGCGCGCCTCCTCGGCCACGCCGAGCAGCATCTGGAACTCGTACCGGTCGCGGGCCAGGCCGCGGCGCTCGATCAGGTCGAGCGCGCCGTCGAGCAGCGCCTGGTCGTGGGTGGCGATGGCGACGTAGCTGCCGCCCTCGACCAGCTGCTCGAGCAGGCGCAAATAGCTCGCGTTGATCTCCGGCATCGTCTGGTATGCGACGTCCTCCGGCTCGAGGTAGATGCCCTTCACGAGCCGCACGCTCGGGGTCAGGTCGCGCAGCGCGGCGACGTCCGCCTCGGCCCGCCGCATGTAGGACTGAATCACGACGCCGACGTCCTCGTGGCCGGCGGCCCGCAGCTCGCGGTAGATGTCCAGCGTCTCACCGGTGAGGCCGCTGTGCTCCATGTCGATGCGCACGAAGATGCGGTGCCGCTCCGCCGAGCGCAGCACCCGCGCGAGGGTGCCGTCGACCAGGGCGCGGTCGATCTCGATCCCGAGCGCCGAGAGCTTCACCGACACGTTCGCGTCCAGCTGACCGGCGGCGATCGCATCCAGCGCGCGCTCGTACTCGGTGGCCGTCTGCTCGGCCTCGTCGGGCCGCGAGATGAACTCGCCGAGGACGTCGACCGTCGCCATGGCGCCCAGGGCGTTCAGCCCGCGCACCGTCGTCACCGCCTCGGCGAGCGTCTCGCCCGCGATGTAGCGGCTGGCGATCCGGCGCACCACGACGCGCGGCACCGCCGGCAGCGACGCCGCGATCACTCGGTCGAACGCCTTCACGCGCCGAGCTCCACCAGGTAATGATCCAGCACGTCGGCGACGAGCGCATCCACCGCGCCCGAGGAAGCCGTCATCGCGCGGGCGAAGTTGCCCGGCTCGCCGGCGCGGGCCGCAGCTCCGAGCGCCGCCCAGGCCGCCTCCGCCGCCGGCGTCGGTTGCTCCGATCCCTGCCCCAGACGCTCGGCGTGCGCGATGAACGCCTCGATCGCCGCGGCCACCTCGCCGGCGAGCGCCGCCAGCCGGTCGAGGTAGACGGGCGTCGCCGCCCGGGGGCCGGCGGCGGCCTCGCCCAGGCGCTCGCCCGCGGCGGCGACCGCCTCGGCGGCGGCGGCCGCCTCTCCCTCGCCGGCCCCGCGCAGCGCCCCGGACGTCTCCCGGAACTGCGCCACCAGCTCGTCCGCGGCCGTCGCCCCCGAGACCTCCTCGGCCCGCTCGGCCAGCGCGGCGAGCGCGACCGCGTCCTTCACCAGCCGCCGGTCGGCGACCGCCGCGCCGGCGGTGTCGACGGCGACGTACCCGAGCTCCTCGCCGGCCGCCAGCGCGACCACGAACACGCGCGCGCCGCCCGGCTCGGCGGCCATCACCGCGACAGGCTCCTCCCCGGGCCGGGCGTGCCGGCCCGCCGCCGCGACCGCCGTCTCGAGCTCCTCCTCGAGCGTCATGCAGCCGGCGTGTGGGCGGGCGCGACCGCCATCCGCATCTCGAAGGCGATGAGCACCGCGGCCGCGAGCAGCGTGAGGACGAGCGGCGGCTCGAGCAGGGCCGCGGCGCAGAGGGCGGAGGCGATGCCGGCGAAGATGATCACGGTCTCGCACATCGTGACCGACTCGACGTCCGCGGGGCGGCAGCGGAGGTGGGCGGCGAGGCCGATCGCATAGCCGAACACGAGCGGCAGGAGCCGGGGCTGGGCCGCCGACCCTGCGATGGCCGCGACCATGGCGACGACGCACCACCCGATCGCGTAGCGGCGGCCGTTGACGAGCCCGAGCCGGACGATCGAGGTGATCTTGGGCGGATCGGCGGCGGCGTCCGCGTCGCGGTCGAGGTAGTGGTGCACCATCAGCATGGATACCGCATAGGCGGCCACCGCAACCGCGGCCGCCAGCGTCGTCCCGTCGATCGACCGACCCTGAAGCAGGTGCGCGCCGCAGACGCAGTCGGCCAGGCAGACGAACGCGATCGCCTCCCCCGCGAACGGCCGGTAGGCGGCCCGCACGGGCGGGAGCGTGTAGAGGATCGCGCCGATGACGCCGACGAGCCCGAACGGGAGCAGGTCGAGGCCGGCCGCCGCGACGAGCGCCAACCCGATCACCGTCGTCGCGGTGAAGGCCGCGCCGAACACCCACCACAGCGCCCGCGGCGGGAGCAGCCCGGCGACGATCACCTTGCTGCCTCCGGAGATGATCCGCGGCGACGCGTGCCGGTCGGTGCCCGAGCGCCAGTCCTCGACCTCGTTGACGGAGTGCGCCAGCAGACCCTGGATCAGCACGCCGAGCGCGACCGCCCCGATGTAGTACCAGACCTGCAGACCGTGGCCGCGGGAGGCGAGCGCCGTGCCGAGCGTCAGGGCCGAGAAGCTCCACAGGAGCACCGGGATGATCCGCACCTCGAGCCACAGGCCACGCAGGGTCTCGGACATACGAGGCTGACGATACCAGCGACTTCTTGGTCCGTCCGAGCGCGCTCCTACCATGGCGCGCATGACT
>JAICJM010000265.1 GCA_025928435.1 Thermoleophilia bacterium | reverse complement strand
TAGCCAGCCGCCGCCGCCGAGGCTAGGCCCGGATGCGCTCGCCCGTCGGATCCCAGGCCGGCTCGGCCACCACGTCGGCGCCGATCCAGTCGCCGAACACCTCCACCTCGACCGCCGTCCCGACGGCGGCCGCATCGGCCGGCAGGTACGCGTAGGCGAGCGAGCGGCCGACCGCGTACCCGTAGCCGCCGCTCGTCACCCGGCCCACGACGTCGCCGCCGACGCGGACCGGCTCGGAGCCGAGCGTGACCGCGAGCGGGTCGGCCAGCGCGAGGCATGCAAGCCGGCGCTCCGGCGCCGACTCGCGGGCGCGCAGCAGCGCGTCGCGGCCGATGAAGTCGACGCCCTTGTCCGGCTTCACCGCGAAGCCGAGGCCGGCCTCGTCGGGCGTGTCCTCGGGCGTGATGTCGGCGCCCCAGACGCGGTAGCCCTTCTCGACCCGGAGGGCGTCGATGGCGCGGTACCCCGCGGCGAGCATGCCGTGTCCCGAGCCGGACTCCCAGATCGCGTCCCACAGGGCGGCGCCGTACTCGGACGGGCAGTAGAGCTCCCACCCGAGCTCGCCGACGTAGGTCACCCGCACCGCCAGGCAGGGGATGTGGCCGACGGCGATCTCGGCGGCCCGCATGTACGGGAGGCCGGCGTTCGAGAGGTCGGCCGTCGTCAGCGGCCCGAGGATGTCGCGCGCCGCGGGCCCCCAGAGGCCCAGGCAGGCGTACGCCGAGGTGACGTCGGCCACGTCGACCGAGCCGTCGTCGGGCATGTGGCGGCGGATCCAGCCGATGTCGTGGTTGCCGAAGGCGGTGCCCGTGACGATCCGGAATCGGCCCTCGGCCAGGCGGGTGACGGTGAAGTCGCACTCGATCCCGCCGCGGCTGTTCAGCATTTGGGTGTAGGTGACACTCCCGACCGCGCGGTCGACGTCGTTCCCGCACAGGCGCTGCAGGAACGCCGCCGCGCCCGGCCCGGACACCTCGATCTTGGCGAACGACGTCTCGTCGAAGAGGCCCGCCCGCTCGCGGGTCGCGATCGCCTCGGCGTGGATCGCCGGCGACCAGTTCTGGCCCGCCCAGCCGCGCGGCCGCAGATCCTCGTCGCCGAGGGCCGCGTTCGGGTCGAACCAGTTCGCTCGCTCCCACCCCGACTTCTCGCCGAAGCTCGCGCCCAGCTCGGCCAGGCGCGCGTAGGCCGGCGAGAGCCGCAGCGGCCGCCCGGCGGTGCGCTCGTGGTTCGGGTACTTGATGTCGTAGTAGGTCGAGTAGACCTCGGTCGCCCGCGCGAGGGCGTAGGCGCGGCTCGTGTACTGGCGGCCGAAGCGGCGGCTGTCCATGTGCCACAGGTCGAGGCTGGGCTCGCCGTTCACGATCCACTCGGCCACCTGCCAGCCCATGCCGCCGGCTCCGGCCAGCCCGTGCGCGCAGAACCCGGCCGCGACCCAGAACCCCGGCACCGCCGACTCGCCCAGGATGAACTCGCCGTCCGGCGTGAAGGCCTCCGGGCCGTTGTAGAGCTTGCGCACCTCGGCCGTCTCCATCGCCGGCACCCGCTCGACGGCCGCCTCGAGCAGCGGCTCGAACCGGGGCCAGTCCTCGGGCAGGAGCTGGGCCTCGAAGCCGTCCGGCACCCCGTCGAGCGCCCACGGCGCCGGGTTGCGCTCGTAGCCGCCCATGATCAGGCCGCCGACCTCGGTGCGGAAGTAGATCAGCCGGTCGGGGTCGCGCAGGGTCGGCAGCGGCGCGAGCGCCGGCCGGAACGCCTCCGTGACGAGGAACTCGTGCCCGTACGGGATGATCGGGACGGTGACGCCGGCCATGCGCCCGATCTGGGGCGCGTACATGCCGCCCGCGTTCACGACGACGTCGGTGCGGATCGTGCCCTTGTCGGTGACGACCTCGTGCACCCGCCCGTTGCGCAGGTTGATGCCGGTCACCTTCGTGCGCTGCTCGATGTCAGCCCCGCGCAGGCGGGCGCCGTCGGCGAGCGCGAACGTGAGCTGGCTCGGGTCGAGGTAGCCGTCGAGCGGAATGAACGCGGCCGCGACGACGCCGTCGGTCGACATCGGCGGGAACATCTCCTTCGCCTCCGCCGGCGAGACGAGCTCCATGTCGAGCCCGAAGCTCTTCGCCCAGCCGGCCTGGCGCTGGATCTCCTCGTAGCGCTCCTGCGAGGACGCCAGCCGCAGGCCCCCGAGCTGGTGCCAGCCGGGGTCCTTGCCCGTCTCCCGGGCGAGGTCGGCGTAGAGCCCGACCGAGTACTGCATCATCTTCGTCAGGCTGATCGTCGAGCGCAGCTGGCCGACGAGGCCCGCGGAGTGCCAGGTCGAGCCGTGGGTGAGGCCGTACTGCTCGACCAGGACGACGTCCTTCCAGCCGAGGCGGGCGAGGTGGTAGAGGATGCTCGTGCCGCCGACCCCGCCGCCGATCACGACCGCCTGCGCCTCGTCCCTCACGGGCCGGGAGCCTCGCACAACTGGTATAGACCGGTCAAGGCCGCAGGGCTTCGATCCAGCTCGGGTAGCGGGGGTCGGACGCGCGCTCGCGCAGGCGGGCAAAGAACTGATCGGCGTAGGCGACGTAGTCGGCGTCGGTCGTGCGCAGCCCCTGCTGGACGACGCCCCACATCGCCTCGCGGAAGTCGGACATGATCCGCAGGAGCCGGATGCGGGCGAAGTCGCGCTCGCGCACGCGTCCGAGGTACGCGCGCAGGAGGGTGCGGTCGTCGTCCTCGGTCAGGTCGTGGTTGGTGGAGAAGTTGGCGAGGTCGAAGAACGGGTCGCCCATTCCGGAGTACTCCCAGTCGACGATCAGCAGGCGGCTGTCCTCGAGCAGGAAGTTCGCATTCAGCAGGTCGTTGTGGCACAGGCGCGGCGGCGGCGGGTCGGCCGCGAGCGCCGCCCGCATCTCCTCGGCCCGCTCCCACGACCATGCGAACGCCGCGGGCAGCTCGACGCCGAGCCAGCGCGCGTTGTCGCGGTAGCTCTCGACGATCCCGAAGGCCGAGAAGGACGCGTCGATGGCCGGCCCCTCGTGCAGCCGGCGGAGCGTCGCCGCCACCTGCCCCAGCATGGCGGTGGTGCGCATCTGCTCCGGCGGCACCAGGTGGCCCTCGATGAACCGGGTGATCAGGATCTTCTCCGGCCGCAGGTAGGCGAGCACCTGCGGGCCGATGCCGAGGCCGCCCGCCATCACCGTGGCGGCGTACTCGGCCTCGCGGTCGGCCCCGAGCATCTCGGCCTCGCCCGTCACCCGCAGGACGTACTCCTCGGGCGCGCCGTGGATGCGGTAGTTCAGGTTCGTGAGGCCGCCGGGCAGGTGCTCGGCCCGCAGCGGGTAGCCGCGCAGGTCGGGGACGCGCTCCGCGATCCGGGCCAGGTCGTCCGCGGTGGGTGGATTCGAGACCTCGAGGGCGTCCACGCCGCCTACGATACGCCATCGCCGCCGGCACCCTCACCCCGCGCGCAAGCCACCGCTGGCTCGTGGTCGACTCGGCGGCGGGCGACCCGTTCGGGCAGATCGAGCGCTTCCTGGCGGGCCACGGATTCGGGACGCCCGACCCGCCCGCCGGCGTGCTCGCCGACCTCTACCTCGGCTACGGCCTGGCGGCGAGCCTCGCCGGCGTCCACGTCCCGGGGCCGCCGGAGCCCTGCCCGCTGCCGGTCGCGGCATGCCGGGTGCGGCCGGCCGACGAGCCGGCCCCGACGGCCGGCTCGTTCCATGCCGGCGCGTTCGCGCCCACGTGGACCCAGGCGGAGCACCGGGACGCGGTCGAGCTCGTGCGGGCCGCGATCGGCCGCGGCGACGTCTACCAGGTGAACCTCGTCCAGCACCTGCGGGCGCCGTTCCGCGGGTCGCCGCGGGGCCTCGAGGAGGCGCTGCGCCCGCTCGACGCGGCCTGGGCGCACGCCCTCCACGGCGACGGCTGGTCGATCGTCTCGGCGACCCCCGAGCTCTTTCTGCAGACGCGCGGCGACCGCGCCCGGACGATGCCGATCAAGGGCACCCGGCCGGCGGGCTCGCGCGAGCCGATCGCCGGCAGCCCGAAGGACCGGGCCGAGCACGTGATGATCGTCGACCTCGAGCGCAACGACCTCGGCCGCGTCTGCCGGCCCGGGAGCATCCGGGTGGCGGAGTTCCTGACCGAGCGGCCCATGGCCGGCGTGCGCCACATGGTGTCCACCGTCGAGGGGCGGCTGCGGCCCGATGTCGGGCTGGCGGAGCTCCTGCGCGCCACCTTCCCGGGCGGATCGGTCACCGGCGCGCCCAAGCTGTCCGCGATCGACCACATCGCCCGCATCGAGCCGGTCGGGCGGGGCGCGTCGATGGGCGCGCTCGGGGTCGTGCACCCCAACGGCGACCTCGACCTCGGCCTCACGATCCGCACGCTC
>JAICJM010000293.1 GCA_025928435.1 Thermoleophilia bacterium | reverse complement strand
CGACGGCGCCGCCGCGGAGGAGCAGACGGCGTTCGACGTCATCCTCGAGTCGGCCGGCCAGAGCAAGATCCCGGTCATCAAGGTGATCCGCGAGCTGACCGGCCTCGGCCTGAAGGAGGCCAAGGCGGTCGCCGACGAGGCGCCCAAGCCGGTGAAGGAGGGCGTCGCCCGCGAGGAGGCCGACCAGATGAAGGCCAAGCTCGAGGAGGCCGGCGCCACCGTCGAGATCAAGTAGCGCCTGCGGGGAGGGCGCGGCCCGCGTCCGCGCCCTCCCCGACACTTCGCGCCGCTTCGCGGGCGGCCGCCCCGATAGAATGGTTCCGGTGGAACAGGCCTCCTGCACCCTCCCCTTCACGGCGATCCGGAAGAAGCCCGACGAGGGCTCCGAACAGGTGACCCAGGCGCTCTTCGCCGACCCCATCGACGTGGGCGGAAGCGAGGACGGCTGGGCCCAGGTGACCGTCGCCGACGGCCTCGGTGGCTGGATCCAGTCGGACGCGCTCGGCGAGCCGCTCCAGAAGGACCGCGCCCACGTGGTCGTCGTGCCCCAGGCCGCCGACCGCTACCTGGGCACCTGGCTGGTCGCCCCGGGCCTGCGAACCGAGCCGCTCGCGGCCGCGCGCCGCAAGGCCGGCGGCGAGGCGATCGCCGAGACCGCGCTCATGTTCCTGGGCGCGCCCTACGAGTGGGGCGGGGTCACGGTCCACGGCCTCGACTGCTCCGGCCTCGTCCAGGCGGTGCACCGCCGCTTCGGCCTGCTCCTCCCGCACAACGCCGAGCAGCAGGAGAGCGCGGGGCGCGAGGTGTCGCTGCGCCAGGTGGAGCCCGGCGACCTGGTGTGCTACGGCGACCACATCGCGATCTGGGCCGGCGAGGGCAAGATCGTCCACGCCGCCAAGGAGGCGGGCAAGGTCGTCGAGGAGGCGCATCCGGCCGAGCTGAAGGGCCGCGTGCGGACCGTCCGCCGCGTCTACGAAGCCGAAGACTAGGCCCCGGTCACCGTCATGATCGCGGTCGCGGCCGCCGACGTCCGTAGCGGCCGCCGCCACGAGCGCGACGCCCACATCCCGCTGCCCGCCGCGAGCACGATCAAGGTGCTCGTCTCCGCGGCGTTCTGGAGCGGCGCCGGCGCCGGGCGGATCGATCCCGGGCGGCGCGTGCGCGCCGGGGATGCGCCCGTCCCCGGCGGGGGCGGCCTGCTGGAGAGCATGCACCCCGACACGGAGCTGACCCTGGCCGAGCTCGACCTGCTCATGCTGGCCGTCTCGGACAACGCCGCCACGAACGCCGTCATCGAGGCGATCGGGATGGAGGCGGTGAACGATCTGGCAGCCGCCCTGGGGCTCGAGCACACGCGCCTCCGGCGGCGGATGATGGACGTCGCCGCCGCGGAGCGGGGCGAGGACAACACGACCTGCGCGGCCGACATGGTGAACCTCCTCTGCGCGCTCGCGCGTGCGGACGGGATCCCACTCCGGGCGTGCCGTCGCGTCCTGGCCGCGATGGCCCAGTCCCAGCACACCGACATCGTCCCCCGCTACCTGCCGGCGGCGGCCTCCAGGGTCGTCTCGTCCAAGCAGGGCGAGCTCGC
The DNA here is from genome assembly GCA_025928435.1 of Thermoleophilia bacterium. The sequence continues at coordinate 1,918 of JAICJM010000293.1, read as the reverse complement.
CGCGGTGCGCCACGACGTGGCTCTCGTCGACGAGGGCGAGCGCCGGATCGCGATCGCCGTGCTGTCCGCGCCGGCCGCGGCGGCCGAGGCGCTGGCGCGGTCCGCGGCGCTCGCGTATCGCCTTGTCGCCGCGCCGCAGGCGCGTGATGACTAACATCGTCCGCCTCCGAGGCGTCATAGAGCGCGCGGCGTCAACTTCCCGAGGAGGGGTAATGGAGAAGCGATTCTGGCGGGGCCTGGTTGCGATGGGGGCCATCGCAGCGGTTGTATTGGCGGCGGGCTGCGGCGGTTCCGGAGGCGGCGGTTCGAGCAACTCGCCCAGTTCCGGCAACGCCTCCGGCTCGGCCGCGCACAAGGGCGGGACGTTCACCATCCTGGCGAACTCCAGCTTCGGCGTCGCCGACCCGGCGCAGAACTACACGCTGCAGGAATGGCAGCTCCTGATCAACTCGCATGACGGGCTCGTGCAGTTCAAGCGCGTCGGCGGCACGGCGGGCACGCAGATCGTCCCCGACCTGGCCGAGTCCATCCCGACGCCGACCGACGGCGGCAAGACGTACACCTTCCAGATCCGGAAGGGCATCAAGTTCTCGAACGGCCAGGTACTTAAGCCGAGCGACTTCCTCACCACGTTCGAGCGCCAGTTCACCGTGCCGGGCCCGACATCGTTCTACGCCGGCATCGTGGGCGCCTCGGCGTGCAAGCCCTCGAAGTGCGACCTCTCCAAGGGCGTGGTCGCCGACGACTCGGCCGGCACGCTCACGATCCACCTGACGGCCGCCGACCCCGAGTTCCTCGACAAGCTGGCGCTGCCGTTCGCGTACGCCGTGCCGAAGAACACGTCGATGAAGCTGACCGGCAACGACGTCCCGCCGGGCACCGGCCCGTACATGTGGAAGTCGTACAACCCGAACAAGGAAGCCGTCCTCGTCCGGAACCCGTACTTCAAGGTCTGGAACGCCGACGCGCAGCCGGCCGGGTATCCCGATGAGATCGTCGAGAAGTACGGCCTGCAGATCTCCGACGAGGTGACTCAGGTCGAGCGCGGCGCCGCCGACGAGGTCTTCGACGGCGACGTCATCCCGGCCGACCGGCTGAACGAGCTGAACAGCCCGCAGTACCAGAACCAGGTGCACGTGAACCCGCTGACCGCGGACTGGTACTTCGCGTTCAACACGACCACGCCGCCGTTCAACAACCAGAAGGCGCGCCAGGCGGTCAACTACGCCGCCGACCGCGCCGCGTACGTGAAGATCGGCGGCGGCTCTGCGCTCGCCCAGCCGACCTGCCAGATCCTGCCGCCGAACTTCCCGGGCTACAAGCCGTACTGCCCGTACACGAAGGGCAGCGACACGACCAAGTGGAGCGGCGTCGACATCGCCAAGGCGAAGCAGCTCGTGCAGGAGTCCGGTACGGCCGGCGCCAAGGTCGTCGTCAACAGCGGCAACGACGAGACCTCCAAGGCGCTCGGTGAGCAGATGGTGTCCGACCTGAACAAGATCGGATACAAGGCGTCCGGCCAGTACCTGGCCGACGGCATCCAGTATCCGTACGTCCAGAACTCGAAGAACCACAGCAAGTGGAACATCGGCTGGTCGGCCTGGTACCAGGATTACCCGGCGCCGTCCGACTTCCTGAACGTGCTGCTGGGCTGCGGGTCCATCCACCCGAACAGCGACGCCAGCCCGAACATCGCGGCGTTCTGCGACAAGGGCATCCAGGCCAAGATGGATCAGGCGGAGGCGCAGAGCGTCTCGAACCCCGACGCTGCGAACGAGATCTGGGCGCAGGTCGACCACGAGATGACCGATCAGGCCCCGTGGGTCGACATGTACAACCCGAAGCAGATCGACTTCCTGTCGAAGCGGGTCGGGAACTACCAGTGGAACCCGCAGTGGTACATCCTGATCGACCAGCT
>JAICJM010000267.1 GCA_025928435.1 Thermoleophilia bacterium | reverse complement strand
GCGGAGACGCCGTCGACGCGGTTCAGCCCGCGCTCGACGCGGGCCGCGCACGACGCGCAGTGCATGCCCTCGATCTGCAGCCGCACCTCGCGATCGGTGGGCGCTTGATACCCCATAGGGGTATGGTAGCAGCGCTCGCCCTCAGGCCGGGTCGCGCACGAGCTCCATCGTCGAGCAGTGGACGCCGCCCCCGCCCTTCTGGATCTCGTCGTACGGGAGCGCGATGACCTCCATCCCGCGCTGCTCGAGCAGCTCGCGCGTGCGCGGGTAGCCGTCGCACATCAGAATCCGGCCGGGCGCCAGCGCGAGCGAGTTGATCGCCCACTCCTCGCCCTGCGGGCATGGGATCGGCTCGATCCCGAGCGCGCGCAGGCGGTCGAGGAACCAGTAGGGCAGGCCGTTCACCTCCACGAGGGCCGCCTCGGGCGAGAGCATGCCCAGGTGGCCGTCGAGATGGATCGACCAGCCGACCATGGGCACGACGATGAGCTCGATCCCGAGGTCGGCCAGCGCCTCACCCAGCTGGCGCGCGCCCTCGTCGTTGCAGCGGATCGAGGTGCCGTACGCGGCCACGCCCGGGCGCAGCTTGACGAGGCTGCCGCCCTCGACGAGCCCGGTGCCCGTGATCGTGCGCAGGATCGGCATGCCGGCGGCGGCGACCGCCCGGGTCACGAGCGGCTCCTCCCCGCGCCGCATCGCGGGCGCCAGCCGGCCGATGATCGCGCCGCCGGGGACGGTCACGAGCGGGTCGCGCGTGTAGATCGGCCGGGTCAGGTGCGGCGGCCCCTCACCCTCGACGAAGACGACCTCGACGCCCTCGGCCCGCAGGGCGTCGACGAGCCCGCGGTGCTGGGCGGCGACCAGGTCGAGGTCGGGCTCCTCGCGCGACTCCCAGTACCAGCCGCCGTCGGGGTCGACGAGGGCCCCGGCCGCCTCGTTCCAGGCGTCGGCGCGGACTCGGCCCCACTCGCCGCGCGGCTCGCGGACGAGGACGACGCGCAGCCGGCCGACCTCGTCGCTCGCCCCCCAGCGCCGGCCCCAGACGCGCTCGAGCTCCCCCGGATCCTGGAAGGGCGGCTCGGGCACGGCCGGGCACAGGCTCAGGTGGTAGCCGAACGGCTGGCGGACGACGGTGGTTTCGGACACGGGGCGCTCCCTCCTCGACGGGGCAGCGAGGATCGCCCTCGGTGCTGGCCGGTGTCAAGCTGGTAGGGTGTTTTCGAGCACCGCGCGGACGTAGCTCAGCTGGTAGAGCGTTGGCTTCCCAAGCCAAAGGTCGCGGGTTCGAGACCCGTCGTCCGCTCTAGCGCATGCCCGCCCAGCCGGCCACGGCCGCGGGCACATCGTTCCCGTATGACAGCCGGATCGCCTGCCGGATGACGGCGTCGCGGTCGCGCGGCTCGTGCCGCGGACGGGTGGCCAGGTAGATCGCGACGGCGGCGGCGACGGACATGCCGGGATGGTCGTCCTCCGGGTCGAGCTCGTCCAGGGCGCCGCTGATGCGCCGGTCGAGGTCCGGCACCGCCTCGACGGGGTCGTCGTCGTCCTCGAACCAGCGCTCGAAGTCGCCGACGAGTGCGTCCTGGTCGTCCGGGTCGACCACGCCGGCCGCCTCGCGCACGACCTCCGCGACGGTCACCACGCCCTGATGTGCATCGGGGGCCACTTCGCACTGCCTACCCCCGGTGCCGAGGCACCGAAACCCGCGCCGGCGCGACAGCGACGCACGGGCCGCGCGGACAGGCGAGAATCAGGGATCCACGACGCGCGGTCTCGCGCGGCCGGTTGAATCGACAGCCCCGTGAGAGAAGGAAGAGGCGGACGTGACTGACAGCATCAGCGAAAGCGAAAATCCGGCAATCGCGAGCCCGACTCCGGCGACCCCGCGGCCGAGGACGAACCAGGACTGGTGGCCGAACCAGCTCGACCTGCAGGTGCTCCACCGGCACTCCGACCTCTCCAACCCGATGGACGGGAGCTTCGACTACCGGGAGCGGTTCGCGTCGCTCGACGTCGAGGCGCTCAAGCGCGACCTGATCGCGCTGATGACCGACTCCCAGGAGTGGTGGCCGGCCGACTACGGCCACTACGGGCCGCTCTTCATCCGGATGAGCTGGCACGCCGCCGGCACCTACCGGATCGCGGACGGCCGCGGCGGCGGCGGCAGCGGCGCCCAGCGCTTCGCGCCCCTGAACAGCTGGCCGGACAACGCCAGCCTCGACAAGGCCCGCCGCCTGCTGTGGCCGATCAAGCAGAAGTACGGCAGCGCCCTCTCGTGGGCCGACCTCCTCGTCTTCACCGGCAACGTGGCGATGGAGTCCATGGGGTTCGAGACGTTCGGGTTCGGCTTCGGCCGCGAGGATATCTGGGAGCCGGAGGAGATCTTCTGGGGCTCCGAGGACACCTGGCTCGGAGACGAGCGCTACAGCGGCGACCGCGAGCTCTCCAAGCCGTTCGGCGCGGTGCAGATGGGGCTCATCTACGTGAACCCCGAGGGCCCCGGCGGCACGCCGGACCCGCTCGCCGCCGCGAGGGACATCCGCGAGACCTTCGCCCGCATGGCGATGAACGACGAGGAGACGCTCGCCCTGATCGTGGGTGGCCACACGTTCGGCAAGACCCACGGCGCGGTCGACCCGACGCACATCGGCCCCGAGCCCGAGGGCGCCCCCATCGAGCAGCAGGGGCTCGGCTGGCGCAACAGCGTGAACGGCGGCAACGGCGCCCACGCGTTGACCAGCGGGCTCGAGGGCGCGTGGACGAACGAGCCGACGAAGTGGGACAACGGCTTCCTCGAGAACCTCTTCCGGTACGACTGGGAGCTCACGACGAGCCCCGCCGGCGCGCAGCAGTGGACGCCGAAGAACGCCGAAGCCAAGGACACGGTGCCCGACGCCCACGACGCGTCCAAGCGGCACGCGCCGATGATGCTGACGACCGACCTGGCGCTTCGGCTAGACCCGGTCTACGGCCCGATCGCCAAGCGTTTCTCCGAGAACCCCGACCAGCTGGCCGACGCCTTCGCGAAGGCCTGGTACAAGCTGCTCCACCGCGACATGGGCCCGATCTCGCGGTATCTCGGCCCCTGGATCCCCGAGGCACAGCTGTGGCAGGACCCGGTACCGGCGGTCGACCACAAGCTGATCGACGCGGCCGACATCGCCGCGCTCAAGGAGACGCTCCTGGTCTGTGGCCTGGGCGTCTCACGGCTCGTCGCGACGGCATGGTCGGCAGCCGCCTCGTTCCGCGGCACCGACAAGCGCGGCGGCGCGAACGGCGCGCGGCTGCGCCTGGCCCCCCAGAAGGACTGGGAGGTGAACGAGCCGGCCGAGCTCGACGCCGCCCTGGGGACGCTCGGGCGCGTGCAGGCGGAGTTCAACGACTCCCTCGCAGACGGCAAGCGGGTCTCGCTCGCGGACGTCATCGTCCTCGGCGGCTGCGCGGGCGTCGAGCAGGCCGCGAAGGCTGCCGGCCACGACATCGAGGTGCCGTTCGCGCCCGGGCGCACGGACGCCTCGCAGGACGCCACCGACGCGGACTCGTTCGCGGTGCTCGAGCCGCAGCTCGACGGCTTCCGCAACTACTTCCGGGACGGCGAGCCGATGCCGCTCGAGCACGGCCTCCTCGACCGGGCCTACATGCTGACCCTGACCGCCCCGGAGATGACGGTGCTGGTCGGCGGGATGCGCGCCCTCGGCACGAACCACGGCGGGTCCCGGCACGGCGTGTTCACCGAGCGGCCCGGAACGCTGACGAACGACTTCTTCGTGAACCTGCTCGACATGGGGACGGAGTGGACGCCGACGGACGAGAACCTGTACGAGGGCCGCGACCGGCGCACCGGCGAGGTGACGAGGACGGCGACGTCCGTCGACCTGGTGTTCGGGTCGCACTCGCAGCTGCGGGCGCTCGCCGAGGTGTACGCGTCGAGCGACGGGGACGAGAGGTTCATCCGCGACTTCGTCGCCGCCTGGGACAAGGTCATGAACCTCGATCGGTTCGAGTTGCGCTAGACGCTCCGGACTCCGCGCCGCCCGGGCGCTCACGCTCGTGCGCCCAGTCTCAATGCGGCCTTCCGGCAACCGATTACCTGGCGGAAATGCCAGATGAGCGCCCTGAGTCGCACCTGACCGACCTGGCCGTCGCGCTGCACGCGCGGCGGAGCGCCGACGCGGTC
>JAICJM010000165.1 GCA_025928435.1 Thermoleophilia bacterium | reverse complement strand
TCGATCGCCTGCGCCGTCGCCGCGACCGCGATGCCGCGGCCCTGGAACTCCGGCACGACCATCCAGCCGACCTCGTAGACCGCGGCGTCGCGCCACTGCTTCGTCCAGAAGCCGACCGAGCCGACGCCGGCCCCGCTCTCCACGTCGACGATCTTGAACATGCGGTCGCCGTGCTCGGCGCGCTCGTATCTCCCCTGCCGCTCGCGCAGCTTCTCCGGGCTCTCCGGCCCGCCGAGGTGCTCGGTCATCTTCGGGTCGCCCATCAAGCGCTCCAGCAGCGGGAGGTCGCCGCTCCCCCAGGGCTCGAGGGTCACGTTCCCGCTCACGTCGGGCAGCGTACTTCGGAGCGGCCCTGCGGCCCGCCCGCCGCAGCTTCGCCGGCTCTCACGAGGCAGCGCTGCGCTGGGGCGGGGTCTCGGCCGGCGTGGCGGTGGGTCTGTCGGCGAGCCCGCAGGGCTCCGTCCGCCCCGGCCACCAGATCTCGAACATGAGTCCCGGGGATCTGGCGGTTGGCGGTGTTGGCATGTGTCATTTGCAGTTCCCGACACTCTCGTGACCTTCGTCACCCGTACGTGAGACGGCAGTATGCTCGGAGTGTGGTGTTCCTGTCCGCCCCGGCGCATATGGAGTTCCTGTCCGCCTACCCGGCGCTGGTCGTCGGCACGTTCGTCGGCTACCTGGTGGTCCGGATGGGGTGGCGGGTGACGCCTGTGACCGCCGTGGGTGTCGTCGCGCTGGCGGTCGTGGCGGTGTACGAGAGCACTCTGCCGGCCCACGCGAGCGAGCCCTGGAGCGGGCCGATCACGGCGCCGCTGCGGATTCTCATCGCCGCGATAAACGCGGCGAGTTGGGCGGGCGGGATCGGTATCGGCGTCGCGATCGACTCGACGTCGGGCCGCCACCGAGTCGCCCCACCTTCGCGGAGCTGACGGCACGCCCGAGCGCCGCTGACTCAATCGCCCGCCGTCGCGGTCGTGCGGGAGTAATGTCCATGCCATGACCGAGACCACCGCACCGCGCGAGCTGTGGGGCGCGGAGACGCGCAAGGCGGTCGAGAACTTCCCGGTGTCGGGCGAGCCGATTCCGGCGGCCGTGATCCACTGGCTGGGCCGGATCAAGGCGGCCGCCGCGCGTGTGAACGCCGACCTCGGGCTGCTCGACGCCGACGTCGCCGCCCGCATCGCCTCCGCCGCCGACCAGGTCGCGAACGGCGACCACGACGACCAGTTCCCGATCGACGTCTTCCAGACCGGCTCCGGCACCTCCTCGAACATGAATGCGAACGAGGTGATCGCGACCCTCGCCGGCGAGGGCGTGCACCCGAACGACCACGTGAACATGGGCCAGTCGTCGAACGACGTCTTCCCGTCGGCCGTGCACCTCGCGGCGCTCGACCGGATCGTCCACGACCTGCGCCCGGCGCTCGACCGGCTGGCGACGGCCCTCGGCGCGAAGGCGGACGAGTTCCACGACGTCGTCAAGTCGGGCCGCACCCACCTCATGGACGCCGTCCCGGTCACGCTGGGTCAGGAGTTCGGCGGCTATGCGGCCCAGATCCGCGAGGGCGGTGCGCGCGTCGACGCGACGCTCGAGCGGCTGGCGAAGATCCCGCTCGGCGGCACCGCCACCGGCACCGGCCTGAACACCCACCCGGAGTTCGCCGCCCGCGTGCGGACGCTGCTCGCGGACGACACCGGCCTCCCGATCCACCCACCCGCCGACCCGTTCGAGGCGCAGGCCAACCGGGACGGCCTCGTCGAGGCCTCGGGCGCGCTCCGCACGGTCGCCGTGTCGCTCACGAAGATCGCGAACGACCTGCGCTGGATGGGCTCGGGGCCGCGCGCCGGCCTGGCGGAGATCATCCTGCCCGAGCTCCAGAAGGGCAGCTCGATCATGCCCGGCAAGGTCAACCCGGTCATCCCCGAGGTGGCCTGCCAGGTCGCCGCCCAGGTGATCGGGAACGACGCCGCCATCGCCGTCGGCGGCCTCCAGGGCAACTTCGAGCTGAACGTCCAGATCCCGCTGATGGCGCGCAACCTGCTCGGGTCGATCGGCCTGCTGGCCGCGGCCTGCCGGCTGCTCGCCGAGCGCTGCGTCGAGGGCATCGAGGCGAACGAGGCCAACTGCGAGCGCCACGCCGAGAGCACGCTCGCCGTCGCGACCGCGCTGAACCCGTACATCGGCTACGACCGGGCCACGGCGATCGTGAAGGACGCCGCCGCGTCCGGCCGCTCGCTGCGCGAGGTCGCCCGCGAGCACGGGGTCGACGAGGAGGTCCTCGACACAGCCCTCGACCTGCGCGCCATCGCGCGCGGAAACCAGGGCGAGGGGGAGTGAGCATGGACGTCGTCGTCCTCCAGCACATCGCGTGCGAGCCGCCCGGCGAGTACGAGGCCGTCCTGCACCAGCGGGGCGCGACCCTGCACCGGGTGGAGCTCGACGAGGGCGAGCCGCTCCCGCGCCTCTCGGAGTTCGACGCGATCGTGGCGATGGGCGGCCCGATGAGCGTGAACGACGACGCCGAGCTGCCCTGGCTGACCGCCGAGAAGCGCTCGATCGGCGAGGCGGTGCGCGCCGGTGTGCCCTACTTCGGGGCCTGCCTGGGCGTCCAGCTGCTGGCCGCCGGCCTCGGCGCCCGCGTGTACGCCGGCGAGCGGCCCGAGGTGGGCGTGCTGCCGGTGACGCTGACGCCGGAGGGCCTCGCCGACCCGCTCTTCGCCGGCCTGCCGGGATCCTTCCCGACGCTGCAGTGGCACGGCGACACCTTCGACCTGCCCGACGGCGCGACCCTGCTCGCGTCGTCGCCGGCCTTCCCGAACCAGGCCTTCCGGTACGGCCGGGCCGCCTACGGCATCCAGTTCCACATGGAGGTGCTGCCCGAGATGGCCCGCGAGTGGGCGACCGTGCCCGAGTACGCCGCGTACGCCGACCGAGTGCTGGGTGAGGGCGGGATGGAGCGCCTGATGTCCGAGTTCGACGGGGCCGAGGAGGGCATGCGCGCCACCGGCCGGGCGATGTTCGAGCGCTGGGCCGAGCTTGCCGTCCCCGTCGCCGGATAACCGCTTCCTCGCACTCCGGTTCGCGGCGCAGGACGCGACCGACTTCGCGATGTCGGACGACCAGGTGCGCCGCTACATGGAGCTGCGCGACGACGGCGCGGGGGAGGCCGAGATCGCGGAGCGGCTCGACGTCCCGCCCGAGGTGGCCGCGGCGCTCATGCATGCGGACGAGGCCCAGGCGCTGGCCGGCCGGATCGCGGCCGGCGACGAGCCGATGTACCCGCCGCCCGACCCGTCCGACCGCGTTGCCGACGTGCGCTCGGGCTCGGCGTGGGTGCCGATCGGCGTGCTCGTCTTCGTGCTCCTCGGCGTGATCGTCTACGCCCTCGCCCGCTGAGCGGCGACGAAGCTGCGCACGAGCGCGCCGCTCTCGGCCAGCGCGTCCCACAGCGGCACATGCCCGCCGGGGACGACCTCGAGCCGGGGCCGGCGCAGCTCGCCGGCGGCCCATGCGGCGTCGGCCGCGCTCAGCATGTCCGACCCCTCGCCGCGCACGATCAGCGCCGGGCAGACGATCTCCTTCAGCCCCTCCGCCGGCTCGGCCATCGCCTCGAGCGCCGCCGCGGCGGCGTCGCGGCTGTAGCGGAACCGCAGGCGGCCGTCCTGGTCGACGACGAGGTGCTCGGCGACGTCCTCCTCGATCAGCGCGCGGGGCGTGTGGTGCAGGCCGGCGTACCCGGGCCAGTCGGCGATCGCGACGTCGGCGTTGACGTAGGCCTTCGCGCGCCGCTCGGCCGCGCCGAGCGCGAGCATGTGCTCCGGATCGGGGCGGAGCGGCGGGTCGAGGAGCGCGAGCGCCGTGACGCGGCCGCCGTGCGCCGCCGAGTAGGCGAGCGCCACCCGGCTGCCGAACCCATCGCCGGCGAGCACGACCTGGCCCGCGCCGATCTCGTCCAGCACCTCGTCCAGATCGGCGACGTGCTGCTCCAGCGTGTGCGGCCCCGACCACGGTGACCGGCCGTGCCCGCGCAGGTCGTAGGCGACCACCCGCCGGTCGTCCGCCATCATCCGCGCGACCCGCTCGAACCGGCGCGCGTGTCCTCCGGCGCGATGCAGGCACACCACCGGCGGCGAGTCATCGTCGGCTCCCCACGCGAGGATGCGGAACCGGCTCACCCGGCAAGTTTAGAGCTCTATTGAAGTCGCGGTCGCCGGACGTGCTGAGGCGTGAACCGGGGATCTAAGCTCGCGCGATGGGTGACTACCCTCCCGCCGTCAGCAGCGGCCATCGGCGATCGTGAAAGTCCTGATCCTCTCGGCTCCGGTGGGCGGCGGGCATGATGCGGCGGCCCGCGGCGTGGCGGCCGAGCTGCGCCGCCGTGGGGCCACTGTCGACGTCGACGACGGTCTCGCGCTGATCGGCTGGTGGATGCACCGCCTGGCGGTCAACGGATACCGACGCCAGATCGCCCACGCATCCTGGTCGTGGCGGGCGCTGTACCGCGCAACGTCGTCGCGGTTGGTGATCCGGATCGCCTGCGCCGTGCTGGCGCTCATGGGCGGGCGCAGGTTGCGGCAGCGGATCGAGTCCGGCGGCTACGACCACGTCGTGTCGGTGTATCCCGTGGTCTCGATGGTGCTCGCCCGGCTCCGCCTGACCGGGCGGTTGCGGATGCCGTGCTCCGCGCTGATCACGGACTTCGACCCGCATCCCGCCTGGGTCCACCCCGACCTTGACGTGAACCTCGGTATCGGCGGTGAAGGCCGCGGTGCCGTCCTCCCGGTGCGCCCACCGGTTCGGTTGCGGGTAGGAAACCGGGCGCTGCGAGCACGTCTGCGTGCCGACCTCGGCCTCCAGCCCGAGGAGCGCGCCGTGCTCATCGCCGGCGGGGCCTGGGGGGTGGGGAACCTGTACGGCGCCGCGAAGGCGGTGGCCGCGGTGCCCCGAATGCGGGCGGTCGTGGTTACCGGGCACAACGAGCAGCTGCGGCGGCGGCTTGAGGCGGACGCATCCCTCCACGGCGCGATCCTGTTCGGTTTCACTCAGCTCATGCCCGATCTGATGGGCGCCTGTGACGCCCTGGTCATCAACGCCGGCGGCCTTACCTGTCTGGAGGCGTTCGGCGCCGGTCTGCCGGTGGTGATGTTCGATCCGCTGCCCGGTCACGGCGAGGACAACGGCCGCCATATGGCGCGTGTCGGGCTGGTCACCGCCGCCGGCAGCGAGGCCGACCTGCGCGCGGTGCTTGCGGACCCATGCTTCTGGACCGCGTCTGCGTCGCGCACGGCGGCGGCCGGCAGAGCGCTCTTCAACCGCCCGTGCACGGCCGACTACCTGGCCAGTTTGCGCCCGGCCGTCCGGCGGACCCGGCGGGCCACACCTGCCCGCCGTGCAGCTGCCGTCGCGGCGGCCGTGGTGGCGCTGGGGATGTCCGACCGGATCACGGACGCGGTTGCGGCCGCACCGGTGCACCACCACCGGACGGAGGTGCGGGAGTGGCCCGGGCGCTAGTCGCGGTCACGACCGCGGTGGCCGCGGTCTATGCGTCGCCCGGGATCGCGGCGCTCGGCCGGGCGCGCTATCCGGGCGTCGTACGCAGCCTCGACGGCGCGGTCGGTGGCGTCGCGCTCACGTTCGACGACGGCCCCCATCCGGCGGGCACGCCGGCGGTTCTCCAGGAGCTCGACCGGCACGGGTTGCGGGCGACGTTCTACGTCGTCGCCGCACACGCCCGCCGGCATCCGGATGTCCTCCGCGAGACGGTGGCGGCCGGACACGAGCTCGGCCTGCACGGCGGCCCGCACGTGCCCCACGGGCTTCTGCCGCCGCTCGCCCTCGCGCGCGTGCTCGGACGTGCCCAGGCGGAGATCGAGGAGGTTGCCGGCGTGGAGGTACGAAGCGTCCGTGCGCCGTTCGGTGCGGCCAGCCTCGGCACGCTCCGGTACGCGGCCCGGCACGGCCTGCCGCTCGTCAGCTGGTCGCGCTGGGGGAGGGACTGGGAGCCGCGGGCGACGGCCGCGTCGATCGCGCGCCGGATCGCCAGGGACGTCACCGGCGGGGACATCCTGCTCCTGCACGACTCGGACGCGTATTCGGCGCCGCGGTCGTGGGAGCGCACGGCCGCCGCGCTGCCGGCGATCGCGAAGCGGCTGCGACAGGCGCGGCTCGCGACGGTGCCGGTTTGTTAGTGGGCGACCGCTCGCGAGCCACCCTCGGCCGCGAGCCGCTGCTCCTCGGCCCGGTAGCTCGAGCGCACGAGCGGGCCGGCGAAGACCGAGCCGAAGCCCATCGCCTCGCCCTCCTCGCGGTAGCGGCGGAACTGCTCGGGCGTGACCCAGCGGTCGAGCGGCAGGTGGCGCTCCGTCGGCTGCAGGTACTGGCCGATCGTCACCACGTCGACGCGGTGCGCGCGCAGGTCGCGCATCACCCCGAGGATGTCGTCGTCCGACTCGCCCATCCCGACGATCATGCCCGACTTCGTCATCAGCGACGTCCGGGCCGGGTGGAGCTCGGCCCACACGTCCTTGGCCCGGTCGAGCAGGTCGAGCGCCTTGCGGTAGTCGCCCTTCGGCCGCACCCGGCGGTAGAGATGCTCCGCCGTCTCGATGTTGTGGTTGAAGACGTCGGGCGCCGCCTCGAGCACCGTCCGCAAGCCCTCCTCCCGGAATCCGAGGAAGTCGGGCACGAGCACCTCGACGCCGCAGCCGGGGTTGGCGCGCCGGATGGCCCGGATCGTGGCGGCGAAGTGCCCCGCCCCGCGATCGGGCAGGTCGTCGCGGTCGACCGACGTCACGACGACGTGGCGCAGGCCCATCCGCTCGACCGCCCGGGCCACCCGCAGCGGCTCGAGCGGCTCCGGCGCCGACTCCGGGCGGCCGGAGGTGACGGCGCAGTAGCGGCAGGCGCGGGTGCAGACGTCGCCGAGGATCTGGAACGTGGCCGTCCCGCGGCCCCAGCACTCCCCGATGTTGGGGCAGCGCGCCTCCTCGCACACCGTGTGCAGGCCGCCCTCGCGCATGACCCCGCGCAGCTCCTGGAAGCGCCCGTTCGGCGACGGCGCCCGCACGGTCATCCACTCGGGGCGGGATTTCTGGAGCTCAGACCAGGGCATGGTCCTCCGCCGGCACCGGCTCGAGCTCGAGCTCGAACGCCTCGCTCAGCGCCTCCAGGAGCGGCCCCCGCACCTCGTCGGTCGCCACGGGCCGGCCGGTCTCGGCGGCGATCGACGTGAAGCGGGCATTGCCGAGGCCGCAGGCGTCGAAGAGCTCGTAGACGCCCAGATCGAGGTCGACGTTCACGGCCAGGCCGTGGCTCGTCACCCAGCGCGCGCAGCGAACGCCAATTGACGCGATCTTGCGGTCGTCCACCCAGACGCCGCTCTGGTGCGGCTCCTCCAGCCCGCGGCCCTCGACCCCGAAGCCGGCCAGAGTGCGCACGATCGTCTGCTCGAGCCCGCGCACGTGCCGGCGCAGGTCGCGCCCGCGCCCGTTCAGGTCGAGGATCGGATAGCAGACCAGCTGGCCGGGGCCGTGGTAGGTGGAGCGCCCGCCCCGCGGCACCTCGACGATCTCGATCCCGCGGGCGACGTACTCGTCGTCGGCGAGCGGCAGCTCCTCCGCCCGCACGGCGCGCGAGCCGAGCGTGATCACCGGCTCGTGCTCGAGCAGGACGACCGTGTCGGGGATCGCCTGCTGCGAGCGGGCCGCCGCCAGCTCCTGCTGCAGCCGCAGCGCGTCGCCGTACGGCACGTGGCCCCGCAGGTCGTAGAGGTAGGCGCCGGCCATCGGCTAGAGCCCGAAGGCGTTCTCGTCCCAGCTCTCCAGGTTCTGCTTGACCTGGGCCATGAACTGGGCCGCGTATGCCCCGTCCACCAGGCGGTGGTCGTAGCTGAGGCACAGGAACATCATGTGGCGGATGGCGATGGCGTCGTTGCCGTGGTCGTCGGTGACGACGACCGGGCGCTTCACGATCGCCTCGACGTCGAGGATCGCGACCTGGCCCTCCGGGATGATCGGCGTGCCGATCAGCGCCCCGAACACGCCCGGGTTCGTGATCGTGAAGGTGCCGCCGCTCATCTCGTCGTTCGAGAGCGTCTTCGTGCGCGCCTTGTCGGCCAGCTCGATCACCGAGCGGGAGAGGCCGACGAGGTTCTTCTCCTCGGCGTGCTGGACGACGGGCACCATCAGGCCCTTGGCGTCGTCGATGGCAACGGCCATGCCGAGGTTCACGTACCTCTTGATGAGGGCGGTCTCGCCCTGCACCTCGGCGTTCACCCACGGCCAGCGGCCGATCGCGTCGATCGTCGCCCGGGCGACGAACGGGACGTACGTCAGGTTGACGCCGTAGCGGCTCTGGTACTCCGGCTTCCACCTGCGGCGCAGGTTGACGACGCCGGTCATGTCGACCTCGATCACGGTGGTGACCTGGGCGGCCGTCTCGAGCGAGTGGCGCATGTGGCGCGCGATCACCTTGCGGATCGTGTTGAAGCGGTAGAGCTCCTCGCCGGGGCCCGCCTCGCCCGCCGGGACGACCTCGACGGCCGGCGCGGACGGAGCGGCCGCAGGCGGCGCCGGCGCCGGGGCTGCGGGCTCGGCCGTCTCGGGGGCCTCGGGCGGCGGCGCGAAGTGGGGCACGTCGTGCACCTCGGGCGCCTGGGCCGGGGCGGCGGTGCCGCCGGAATCGATGAACCCCTGGACGTCCTTCTTGGTCACGCGGCCGCCGCGGCCCGTGCCGGGGATGGCGTTGATGTCGAGGCCGTGCTCGGACACCATCCGCGCCACCACGGGGCTCACGAATGTGCGCCCGTCGCCGTTATGGCCGTTGCCCTCGGCGGGCGCGGCCTTCGGCGCGGACGTGGCAGCCGCAGCGGGCTCGGGCGCAGCCTCGGCGGACTCCGGCGGCGCGGGCGCCTCAGGCTCCGGCTCTGCGGGTGCCTCGGCGGAGGCGCCGTCGCCGGTGTCGATCACGGCGATGCGGGTGTTCACCGGGACGGTCTCGCCCTCCTCGGCGAACAGCTCGCGCACCGTGCCGGAGGCGGGGGACGGAACCTCGGTGTCGACCTTGTCCGTCGAGATCTCGACGATGGTCTCGTCGGCCTCGATCGTCTCACCCACGGCTTTCGCCCAGCGGGTGATCGTTCCCTCGGACACGCTCACGCCCATCTGGGGCATGACGACGTCGACGAGTGTTCCAGTGGCCATGTGAGGTCAGCTCCTCCGGTTCATCAGTAGGCGGACAGCTTCTCGATCGCGGCGACCACGT
>JAICJM010000268.1 GCA_025928435.1 Thermoleophilia bacterium | reverse complement strand
TCCGCGCGCGGGCGACGGCCGGCTGGAGGCCGACGCGCTCGTCGCGGCGCTGGCGCACGGCCTGCGCAGCCCGCCCGCGCCGTTCTCGCCGGCGCAGGCCGACCAGGCCCGGGTGGTCGCGGCGGCGCTCGCGCGGCCCTCGCCGTCGCTGCGGGCGGTGGCCGTCGACCGGGGCACGGTGTCGGACGCAACGGCGCGACTCGTCCGGCTGCGGCGGACTGTACCCTTGCGGAGATGAACTTCGGAGATCGCGTTGCCGAGGCGGTGGAGCGCAAGCAGAGCTGCCTGTGCGTCGGTCTCGATCCCCGCATCGACCTGCTCCCGCCGGAGGTCATCACGGGCCTGCACCCGGGTGCCTCCGGACGCGCCCGCGCGTACGAGCGGTTCTGCGGCGGCGTGATCGACGCCGTCGCCGACGACGCGGTCGCGGTCAAGCCGCAGGTGGCCTTCTTCGAGGCGCTCGGCGGCGTCGGGATCTCGGCGCTCGAGCGGGTGTGCGCGCATGCGCGCGACGCCGGGCTGCTCGTGATCGTCGACGGCAAGCGCGGCGACATCGCCTCGACCGCCGAGGCGTATGCCCAGGCGTGGCTGCACCGCCGCGACGGCGCCGCCCCGGTCGGCGACGCCGTCACGCTGAACGCCTACATGGGCGAGGACTCGCTCGCGCCCTTCCTGGCGACATGCGGCGAGGGGTCGGGCCTCTTCATCCTCACCCGCACGTCGAACCCCGGCGGCGCGGACGTGCAGGAGGCGGAGCTCGAGGGCGGCGAGCTCGTGTGGGAGCGAATCGCCTCGCTCGTCGCCCGCTGGGGCGAGGAGCACGTGGGCGAGAGCGGGCTCTCGGCGGTCGGCGCCGTCGTCGGCGCCACCCAGCCCGAGGCGGTCGCCCGCGCGCGCGAGCTGATGCCGCACGCCGTGCTCCTGCTGCCCGGGATCGGTGCCCAGGGCGGGCGGCCGGACGTGCTGCACGCCGCCACGGCGACCCATACCGCCGGCGGGCTGATCGCCCCGTCGCGATCGGTGATCTACGCGTGGCGCGACCGCGGCGGCGACTGGCGCCAGGGCATCCGCGCCGCCGCGTCGGAGCTGCGCCGATCCGCGCTCGCGGTGTGAGCGACCACGCGGCCGACCTCGAGCTGGCCCGCGAGCTCGCGCTGCTCGGGGGCGGGATCGCCCACGAGCGCTATCAGGGCCATCCCGCGGCGACGCGCAAGGTCGACGGGACGTGGGTGACCGAGGCCGACGTTGCCGCCGAGCAGGCGATCCGGGCCCGCCTGGCCGAGGAGCGCCCCGGCCACAACATGCTCGGCGAGGAGGACGGCCTCCACGCCGCCGGGGGCGGCGAGGCGGCGCCGGGCGCGCCGACCTGGGTGGTCGACCCGATCGACGGCACCCACAGCTACATGGTCGGCATCCCGCTCTGGGCGACGCTGGTGGGTCTGGTCGTGGACGGGACGGCGGTCGTCGGCGTCTGCCACGCCCCGGGCGTGGGGGAGACCTACGAGGCGACGGCCGGCGGCGGGGCGCGCATGAACGGCGAGCCGATTTCGGTGCGCGCGACGCCGCTCGGCGAGGCGATGGTCGTCTCGGGCGGCCTGCGCTCCGCCCAGGACGAGGGCTTCGAGCAGTTCTACCGCGACCTCTCCGCGGCCGCGTGGCGGGTGCGGGGGCTGGGCGACTTCTGGGGGCACATGCTGGTCGCCCGCGGCGCCGCCCAGATCATGGTCGACCCGATCGTGCACACGTGGGATACGACCGCCGTCGAGGTGATCGTGCGCGAGGCCGGCGGCACCATCACGCAGATCGACGGCTCGCCGATCGCGGACGGACGCTCCTGCCTCTCGACGTGCGGCTCGCCGCTGCACGACGAGGTGGTCGCCCTCGCCGCGCGTGCCTGAGGGCGTCGCGATCCGCCGGGCCGAGACGGTCGGGGAGGTCATGGCGGCGAGCGCCCTCTTCGACGTCCCGGCTCGCGGGTCCGCGACGCGGCGGTTCCTCTCCCAGCCGGGCCACCATCTGCTGATCGCGTACGTCGAGGGCGAGCCGGCCGGGATGGTGTCGGGCGTCGAGCTTACGCATCCCGACAAGGGCACCGAGATGTTCCTGTACGAGCTGGGCGTCGATGAGGCGCATCGCGGTCGCGGGATTGGGCGCGGCCTCGTCGCGGCGCTCGCGGACCTCGCCCGCGAGGCCGGCTGCGACGGCATGTGGGTGCTGACCGACGACGACAACGCGGCCGCCCTCGCGACCTACCGGGCGGCCGGCGGAACCCCGGACCCGCCGCAGCGCATCCTCACGTGGACGTTCGCCCGCGGCTGACGCCCAGACGGGGTCAGACCGCTCCTGGTGCGCGCCCGTCCCGGATGACCCACGCCGCGCATGCCGCGGCCGTCAGGGCGGTCATCGTGCCCGGCGCGCCGACCGCGAGCATGATCGCCAGGGCGAGCGCCACCTCGAGCCCTGCCACGTCGGCGATCGTGCCCCGCCGGGCGATGCCCCAGGCGGTGTCGGCGACGGTCACCGCGGCCACCATCGCCAGCAGTCCGAGCCACCCGGCGCCGAGCGCCCAGCCGGCGATCGCGCCCTCGAGCACGGCCGCGAAGGTGACCACCGTGCGTGCGCGCGAGCCGAACATCCCTGCAAGTTTACCGTTTCCTGGCCCCGTGGGCTATAGACTCCCCGAGCCGATGGGGGTGGCACGCCGATGATCCTCACCGTGACCGCGAACGCCGCGGTCGACAAGACCCTCACCGTTCCGAACCTGCAGCTGGGTCACCGGCACCGCGCCCAGCAGGGGATCGTGATCCCCGGCGGCAAGGGCGTGAACGTCGCTCGCGCGCTCAAGCGCCTGGGCGAGCCCGTGATCGCGACCGGCCTCGTCGGCGGGCGCACCGGGAGCCACATCCTGGACGGGATGACCGAGGAGGGGATCCTGAACGACTTCGTGCGCATCCGCGGCGAGTCGCGCACCTCCACCGTCGTCGTCGACCCCACGAGCGGCGTCCAGACCGAGATCTACGAGTACGGTCCCGAGGTGGGCGAGGACGAGCTCACGATGCTGCGCGAGAAGCTGCACTACCTGTGCGGCGCGGTCTCCACGGTGGTGATCGCCGGCAGCCTGCCGCGGCGCGTTCCGACCGACCTCTACGCCGCGCTGATCACCGACATGACGCGGCGCAAGGTGCGCACGGTGATCGACTGCGACGGGGAGCCGCTGCGCCGGTCGCTCGTCTCGCAGCCGGGCCTCGTGTCCGCGGAGCAGCGCGAGGCCGAGGCGCTCGTCGGGCACGAGTTCCAGACCGACGAGGACTTCCAGGACGGGCTGTCCGAGATCGCGTCGATGGGCGCCGCGAGCGTGCTGATCACGCTGCGCACCGGCTGCTATGCGCTCCTGCGCACGGGCCGGGGCCGGGCGCAGATGTACCGGGCCTGGATCCCGCAGGTCGAGTCGGTCTCGTCGGTGGGGTCGGGCGAGGCTGTCCTGGCGGGCTTCGTCGCCGCACAGGAGGCCGAGCTGCGGCCGGAGGAGTGCCTCAGGCGCGCGCTCGCGTGCGGCGCCGCCAACTCCCAGACGGTGGGCGCGGGCGTGTTCGACGCGCGCGACGTCCCCCGGTTCGCGAGCATGGTGGAGGTGCAGGAGATCAAGCCGGCGGGAACACGGGCTGCGTCCTGACCCGCTGGTAGACTGCGCCCAACTTTGAAAGCTCGTTGCGGCGCTCAGCGATTCACCTTACGACCCGGGCCGGCCCCCAGCCGCCTGGGTCGTCTGCGTTTTGGGGGTTCGCGGCCAGGAGGAGAGGCGGTCAGGCGTGGAAATTGAGATCGGGCGCGGCAAGAAGGCGCGCCGCGCATATGGGTTCGACGACATCGCAATCGTGCCGAGCCGGCGCACGCGCGACGCCGAGGACGTGGACATCGCCTGGCGGCTGGGGCCGCACCTGCTGGAGCTGCCGCTCCTGGCGTCGGCGATGGACGGGGTCGTCTCCCCGGAGACGGCGGTCATCCTCGGCAAGCTGGGCGGCCTCGGGGTGCTCAACCTCGAGGGCATCTGGACGCGCTACGACGACGCCGAGTCCGAGCTCGAGCGCATCGCCGACTACGAGAAGGCCGAGGCGACGCGCGAGATGCAGCAGATCTACGCCGAGCCGGTCAAGCCGGAGCTGATCGGGCAG
>JAICJM010000076.1 GCA_025928435.1 Thermoleophilia bacterium | reverse complement strand
CCGCCGCCGGCGACGCGGCGCACCGCGTCGGTGAAGTCGCCCACGTTCGCGATGCGGTCCTTCAGCAGGTAGCCGGTGCCCTCGGCCTGCTCGCTCAGGAGGCCGGTCGCGTACTCGGCCTCGACGTACTGGGAGAGCACGAGCACCCCCACGCCGGGATGGCGCTCGCGGATGCGCCGCGCCGCCTGCAGGCCTTCGTCCGTGTGCGTCGGCGGCATGCGGATGTCGACGATCGCCACGTCCGGCTTCGCGAAGCCGACCCGGCGCACGAGGTCGTCCGGGTTGTCCACCTGGCCGACGACCTCGAAGCCCTCGCTCTCGAGCAGCCTGGCGATGCCCTCGCGGAGGAGCACGGAGTCCTCGGCGAGCACGACGCGCAGCGCCGCGGGCCCCGCGGACGCCTCGGGGACGCCGGCCGCGACCACCTCGTAGACGGGCTGCGGCCGGTCGAAGTCCTTGAGTCCCCGCTCGCCCAGGCTGGTGACCGAGACGCCCGGGGGCATGTCGTCCGCGATCACCGCCCGGGTGGCCTCGGAGAGCAGGATCTGCCCGCCCCGGCCCGACTGGCACAGGCGCGCCGCGAGATGGACGCCGAGCCCGTGGTAGCCCTGCTCGGCGAGCCGTGGCTCGCCGGTGTGCAGGGCCATGCGCACCCGCACCACCGCCTCCGCCGGCCAGGGGTGGTCGGCCATCGCCCGCTGCGCGTCCACCGCAGCGGCGACGCCGTCGCGGGCCGTCGGGAACGCGATGAAGTTCCCGTCGCCGGCCGTGTCCACCTCCGAGCCGCCGTGCCGCGCGACGACGTGGCGCATCAGCCGGCGGTGGTCGTGCAGCAGTTCGCCGTAGCGGTCACCGAGCTGCCGCATCAGGCCGGTCGATCCCTCGAGATCGGTGAAGAGCAGCGTGACGGTGCCGGTTGGCAGTGCGGACAAGGAGCCTCCCTGGGGGCGCCGATCGTACCGGCCGCCCGCGACCCTGCGCAATCGCCGCTGGGTAGCGTGGGGCCTTGACGACGATCGTGTGGCTGCGCAACGACCTGCGCCTGGCGGACAACCCGGCGCTCGCGGACGCCGCCGCCCGCGGCCCCGTCGTGCCCGTCTATGTGTGGGCGCCCGACGAGGAGGGCGACTGGCCGCCCGGCGCCGCGTCGCGGTGGTGGCTGCACCACTCGCTCGCGGCGCTCGACGCCGCGCTTCGCCGCCACCGCTCGCGGCTCGTGATCCGGCGCGGGCCGACGCTCGGGACGCTCCGCGACCTGGCCGCGGAGGCCGGCGCGGACGCGATCGTCTGGAACCGCCGCTATGAGCCTGCGGCCGTCGACCGCGACGCGGTGGTGAAGCGCGAGCTCGGCGACTGCCGCAGCTTCGGGGCGGCGGTGCTGCGCGAGCCGTGGACGGTGGTGACCGGCGGCGGCGAGCCCTACCAGGTCTTCACGCCCTTCTGGCGGGCGCAGCGCGCGTTGGGCGAGCCGGACCAGCCCCTACCGGAGCCGACGCTGCACGTGCCGGAGGCGTGGCCGGAGTCGCTCGCGCTCGACGACCTCGACCTGCTGCCGCGGATCCCGTGGGACGCCGGCCTGGCCGGGGAGTGGACGCCCGGCGAGGCCGGCGCGCACGAGCGGCTGGACGACTTCCTCGGGCGCGCCGCACGGTACGAGGGCGACCGCGACCGGCCGGCCCTGCCGACCTCGCAGCTCTCGCGGCACCTGCACTTCGGCGAGCTCTCGCCCCGGCAGGTCTGGTGGGCCGTGCGCGACGCGGCCGGCCGTGCCGCCGAGCCGTACCTGCGCCAGCTCGGCTGGCGCGACTTCGCCCATCACCTGCTCTACCACTACCCGTTCACGGTCTCGGAGCCCCTGCGCACCAGGTAGTGGCACATGCCCTGGCGGGACGACCGCCGCGGGCTCGAGGCGTGGCAGCGGGGCGAGACCGGCTTCCGCCTCGTCGACGCGGGCATGCGCCAGCTGTGGAGCGGGGCTGGCTTCACAACCGGGCGCGGATGGTGACCGCGTCGTTCCTGACCAAGGACCTGCTGGTCGACTGGCGCGAGGGGGCGCGCTGGTACTGGGACACCCTGGTCGACGCCGACCTGGCGAACAACACGCTCGGCTGGCAGTGGGTTGCGGGCAGCGGCGCCGACGCGGCCCCCTACCACCGCATCTTCAACCCCGACACCCAGGCCGACCGGTTCGACCCCGACAGCGCCTATACCGGCCGCTGGCTGGGTGACGACCCCCGGCCCGAGCCGATCGTCGACCACGGGGCGGCGCGCCGCCGCGCGCTCGACGCGTACGAGAAGGTCAGGCGTTCCCGGGGCGCGCGGGGCATGTGACGCGCACGCGGCCGTTCGCGGACGTCGTCGCCTCGAACCCGGTCGACGACCCGACACCGTGACCGCGCGGCTCGATCGCCCCGCCGCCCGCGGGCCGGCCGCTCCGCGTGAAGCACCGGATCGGCTCGCCGACCCGGACGTCGCGGCCGAGGTGGAAGGTGTAGTGGCCCGGCTTCAGGTGCAGGACGCCGGCGGGGTCGGAGACCGGCCCCGGAGGCCCGGAGTGGGGCGTCGCCTGGCTTCCGCACCCGGCGCCCACGGCCAGGGCGATCAGGAGGGATGCGAGTCGGATCACCATGCACCTTCGACGGCTCGCCTGTCGCGGAAGTTCCGCGGCCGCCGCGGGGCCGGCCGCAGCCGGCCCCGCGGGGGGTCCGTACGTGAGGGGTTACGCCGTGGCGGGCTGGGGATCGGGCCGGACGATCACGGTGTCGGCGACGGGGATGATCTCGTCGACGGGCAGGTCGGCGCGGCTCGCGTGCTTGCGGATCGCCTCCGGGCTCTCCGCCTCGTAGATGCACACGGTGCCCACCGACCCGGCGCCCTCGTCCAGCACGTAGCTGCGGATCCAGCGGACGTCGTCGGGCATCTGCTCGCCGACGCGCGTCGAGCGCCCGGCCGCCTCGCCCAGCTCCGCCGCCGAGGTCCATCCGCTCCGGCGCAGGATCACGTACAGGTTCATGGAGCCTCCTCCGTTCGTTGTGCTTCGCTGCATACCACGCTAGGCGTGGCGAGAGGGGCCCACATCGGGAGGTCTGCCTATCTTCTGCCGATGCCCAGGCGGGCGGCCTCGGCGGCGGCCTGCCCCCGGCTCGGCACGGAGAGCTTGCGCAGGATCGCCGACACGTGATGGTGAACGGTCTTCTCCGACACGTACAGCCGGGCGGCGATCTCGCGGTTGCGCAGCCCCTCGCTCAGGAGCTCCAGCACGTCGAGCTCGCGTCCGGTGAGCCCGCCCGGGTTCGCCCGCGTTGCGGCCCGCGGGCCGACCGCGATCCCGCGCACGCCGTGGCGGCTGCGGAGCATGTGCGCGACGGCGGCCGCCGTCCTGGCGGCGCCGAGCCGCTCGAGCTCCGCGAGGCTGCGCCGCAGCGGCTCCTCGCCCTCGGCGGAGGCCAGCGCGAGCGCGGACTCGTAGGGACAGCCGAGCGCATCCCACCGCTCGGCGGCGGCCTCGGGCCGGCCGGCCAGCTCGAGCGCCCACGGCTCGGCCAGGCCGGCCTCGGGCACGTCCTCGCGGACACCGGCCCGCCGCCGCCACACGGCCAGCTCGCCCGCCGCCCACGGATCGCGGCCGCGCAGGGCGATCGCGAGCGTCGCCTCGGTCTCGCCCGCGACCAGGTCGAGCTCGCCCGCGAGCCAGCGCGCCTCCGCGCGGGCGCCGGCGACCGGCGCCAGGCGCTGCAGCTCGGCCATGCCCGCGGCCAGGCGGAGCGCCTCGTCGAGCGGCTCCCAGGCCTCGGGGTCACCGCGGCGGGCGCGCAGCCGCCCGATCACCGTGAGCGGCTTGATCCGGCTGGGCGCGGCCGGGTTTGGGTAGCGCAGCACCGTGACCGCGGCGTCGGCGGCCTCGTCCCAGCGGCCCTGGTCGAGGTGCGAGCGGGCCAGCCACCCGGTCATGTAGAGCCGCCACGAGTCGACGTCGTGCTCCCGGCAGTAGGCGATGCCGCGGCCGAGGTAGTCGTCGGCGCGCGCGTAGTCGCGGTGCTCGAGGGCCTGCGAGCCGATGTTCGTGTACGCCCGCGCGGCGTGCTCCTCCAGACCGCCCGCAAGCGCGAGGTCGAGGCTACGCTCGAGCGTCGAAAGCCCCTCGGGGTGGCCGGCCTGGTACTGCGCGGCGCCCACGTTGTTGAGCGCGTGCACGAGGATCTCGTCCTCGCCGAGCCGCTCCGCCAGCGCGATCGCACGCTCGCCCCATGCGACCGCGTCCTCGAAGTCGCGCGCGAGCATCCGCAGCTGGGACATGTTGCTGTAGGCCATCGCCAGCTCGGGTCCCGGCGGCAGCCCCTCGAGCACGTCGAGCGCGGCCTGCGCCTCGGCCTCCGCCGCCCCGTTCTCGCCCAGGAACCAGCGCAGCCGCGACACCCAGCGATGGGCGTCGCCCTCGCGCACGCGGTCGCCGCGAGCCCGGTGCTCGGCCAGCGCCTGGAGCCGGGCCGCGAGCGCCTCGGGCATCTGGTCGGTCAGATAGCACTCGTAGGAGCAGCGCTCGTAGAGCCCCGCCCGCCGCTCCGGGTCGAGGCCCTCCGCTTCGCGCAGCGCCCGCGCGTACTGCTTGGCGGCCTCGCGATGCGATCCCACGAGCGCCGCCCGCTCGGCGGCCACCGGCGCCCAGCGCAGGGCCGCCTCGCGGTCTCCGGCACCCTCCGCGTGGTAGGCCAGCCGGGCCGGGTCGGGCGGCAGCGCCCGCCCGAGCGCGCGCAGCGCCGCCCGGTGCAGCCGCACCCGGTCGTGCGGCGAGAGCGCGCCGTCGAGCGCGTAGCGGGCGATCTCGTGCCGGAACGCGACCGCCGCGCCCTCGGTGTGCAGCATCCCCGAGGTCAGGCACTCGTCCAGCCCGTCGGGATAGCCGGGCACGCACGCCTCGAGCAGCGAGAGCTCCGCCCGCGGCGGGAAGATCGAGACGGCGTCCAGCATCCGGCGCGCCGGGGCGCCGAGCCGGGCGGCGCGGCCGAGCACGGCATCGCGGACCGTCGCGGGCATGTCCGCGCCGCGCGCGGCGAGCACCTCGGTGACGAAGAACGGGTTCCCGCCCGTTCGCCGCGCCAGGGCGTCGGCGTCGACCGTCGCATCGCCCGCGAGAGCCGCGATGGCGCCGGGCGAGAGCGGGCCCAGCACGAGCCGGGTGGTGCCGGGCGCCGGCAGGTCGCCGAGCACGATGCGGAGGGGATGGGCGCGGTCGAGGTGCTCGTCGCGGTAGGTCAGGACGACGACGAGCGGGAGCTTCTCCAGCCGCCGGCCGAGCAGCCGCACGACGTCGAGGGTGGCCTCGTCGGCCCAGTGCATGTCCTCGATCACGAGCAGCGCCGGGCCGCGGCGGGGCAGCTCCGCGGTCAGCACCCCGAGAACGTCCGCCGGCGTGAGGGCGCGGGCGAGCCGGGCGGCCAGCCGTCCGCCGGCGGCGTCGGCGAGCTCGAGGAACGGGGCCAGCGGCCGGGGCGTGAACAGCGGGTCGCAGCCGCCCCAGAAGGTGGTCAGGTCGCCGTGGGCCGCGCGGAACGCCCGCAGGAGCGAGGTCTTGCCGATGCCCGCCTCGCCGGCGAGGAGCACGAGCCGACCCTCGCGGGAGCCGCGCACCGCGGCGAGCGCCTCCTCGAGCGCCGCGAGCTCCGCGGCCCGCTCGAGCAGCCCGTCGCACCGGACGGGGTCAGAACCCTTCCGGTGCATCCCCGGGCCAGGCGACTCGCAGCTCCTCCCTGAAGGCGAACCGCTCGAGGTGGCTGCCGACGACGCTCTCGACCCGCTCCCGGGACTCAGGGTCGGCGGCGATCGCGGTCAGCTCGAGCCGGTCGCCCGCCGCGTGCAGCTCGCACTCGCCGAACGCGAAGCTGATCCTGCCGTCGCGGTCGTCGAACGTCGTCTCGAGCCGGTGGCCGAAGTGGCGGCAGAGCTGCTTCGGGTAGACGCCCGCCCTGGGCGTCTCGATGATGGTCGTGGATCGCATCCGCGAAAGTATTGCGGCGCGGATCAGTCGGCGGAGTGCACGACCTCACCGGCCACGATGGTCATACGGACTGGCACATCCGGCAGATCGTCCGCCGCCACCAGGGCCGGATCCTCGGCCAGCACGGTGAGGTCGGCGCGCAGGCCCGGGGCGATCCTGCCACCGAGCGCGGACTCGCCGATCGTGGCCGCGGCACCGGTCGTGTAGCCCTCCAGGGCCTCGAGGCCAGAGAGCCGCTGTTCGGGCTCGAACGTGCGCCGGCCGGGCGCCCCCGGCTGCCGGCGCAGGCGCGCCCACGCCATCCCGATGCGGGGGTCGTTCTGGGCCACCGGCCAGTCCGACCCGAGCGCCAGCGTGGCACCGGCCCGCAGCAGGTCGCCGCTGCGCCAGGCCCGTCCGGCCCGCTCGGGGCCGAGCCGCGCGGCCCAGGAGTCAGAGTCGTCGTCCTCGCGCCACTGCATGTGCAGCGGCTGCATCGAGGCGATCACGTCCTCACGCGGGAACCGGGCCAGGTCCGCGTCCGTCGCCGTCTCGATGTGCTCGATGCGATGGCGGACGCCCTCCGCGGCGCCGGCGGCGAGGTAGGCGTCGAGGGCGGCCCGCACCCCTCGCTCGCCGGTCGCGTGCGTCACGCACTGGAAGCCGGCCTCGGCGAAGATGCGCACCGCCTCGGCGTACCGGTCGGGGTCGGGCCAGAACGGGGCCAGCCCGTCGCCGAGCGTGTCCGGCTCGTACAGCCACCCCGTGCCGGTGTCGATCACGCCGTCGATGAAGAACTTGGCCACGCCGCCCCGCCACAGCCGGCCGTGCTCGCCGAGGAAGCGAAGCTGGTCGCGCATCTCGGCGAACGACCTCTCCGGCTTCTGCCAGAGCGGCACGACCGCGCGGACGGTGAGGTCGCCCGCCGCCTCCAGCTCGCGCATGAGGTCGAACGTCGCCGGCGATCCGTCCATGACGTGCACGCCGGTGACGCCGCACGCGTTCAGCGTCCGCAGCGTCCCGACCATGCGCGCGTAGAGCTCGCGGTCAGTCGTCTCGGGAACGACGGCCTCGACGAGCGCGATCGCCCCGGGCTCGCGGAGCTCACCCGTCGGCACGCCGTCGCGCACGACGACCTCCGCACCCTCCGTGAACTCCACCGGGCCGGTCACGCCCGCGAGGGACAGCGCGCGGCCGCTCGCAAGCGCCGTGTGCTGATCCATGAACCGGATCATCGCCGGGGCGCCGCCGAGCGCGGGCTCGATCAGGTCGGAGGCGATCGCCCCGCCACCGAGGGACTCGTAGCTCACGCCCCAACCGAGCACCCAGTCGTCCGGCCCGACGCGGCGACGCTCAGCCTCGAGCGCCGAGAGGATCTCGGCGAGGGTGGCGCAGCCCGTCAGGTCGGCGCCCATCACCATCTCGGGCGCAAAGGGGTGGATGTGCGAGTCGACGAGGCCGGGCACCACCGTCGCGCCGCCCGCGTCGACCACCTCCGCGGAGCCGGCCGCTTCGCGCGCCTCCGCCGCCGAGCCGACCGCGACGATCAGGCCGTCGCGAACCGCCACGGCGGACGCCTCCGGCCTCGCCTCGTCGAGCGTGCGCACCCTGGCGTTGACGATCGCGTACCCGGCCACCGAGAGAGCCTACTGATGTTCGCCGACGAATGCCCGCCAGGCCGCGTAGTCGTCGTCCGCCCGCCCGGACTCCGGACCGGGCTCGACGGTGCGCCCGCCCTCGCCGAGCGCGGCCAGGTCGGCGAGCGTCCAGCACCCCGCCCCCACCCCGGCCGCCGCGGCGGCGCCGAGCGCCGTCGTCTCGGCCGTGGCGGCGATCCGCACCGGGATCCCGAGGATGTCGGCCTGGCGCTGCATGAGCCACGGGTTCGCCGTCATCCCGCCGTCAACGCCGAGCGCGGGCGGGTCGAGCCCGTCCTCGCGCAGCGCCTCCACGATGTCGCGCACCCGGAAGCACAGGGACTCGAGCGCCGCCCGGACGAGATGCGCGGGCGTCGTGTGGGCGGTCATCCCCGCCCAGGTGGCACGCGCCTCGGGACGCCACCACGGCGCTCCCAGCCCGGTCAGCGCCGGCAGGAACCACACGCCCCC
Source organism: Thermoleophilia bacterium (assembly GCA_025928435.1). The sequence goes on along the minus strand of JAICJM010000076.1, from coordinate 8,869 downwards.
GGAGTCGGCGGCCGACGCCGCCAGCTCACCGGTGCGCTCCGGCGCGTCCACCAGGCCCAGCGTCACCAGCCAGTCGACGGCCGACCCGGCCGAGAAGACGCCGCCGTCGAGCGCGTACTCGCTGCGCCCGTCCACCTCCCACGCGACCGTCGGCAGCAGGCCGGACGTATCGGTGGGAGGCTCCTCGCCCGCGTGCGCGAGCAGGAAGATCCCGGTGCCGTAGGTCGCCTTCGCCAACCCGGCCGTGACGGCGCCGTGGCCCGCGAGGGCGGCGGTCTGGTCGACGAGGAGCGCCCGGAGCGGCAGCGGCCGCTCGACCCCCTCGACCCGCAGGCTCCCGGCGTCGCCGACCGACGGACCGATCTTTGGGAGCGTCGCCGGGTCGACGCCGAAGACGGCGCACAGCTCCGCGCTCCAGCTCCCGGGCCGCGCCAGCGCCTGGAGCTGCGTGCGCGCGGCCGTGGACGGCTCGGTGCGGGCGCCGTCGCCGAGCCGGGCGCACACGTAGGCGTCGAATGTCCCGAACCGGGCCCGCCCCGAGGCGGCGGCGTCCCGCACGGCCTCGCTCTCGCGCATGAGCCATGCGATCTTCGTGGACGAGAAGTACGGGTCGAGCCGCGTGCCGGCCAGCTCGTGCACACGGTCGCCGGCCCCGGCCGCCGCGAGCTCCTCCACGATCCCCTCCGACCGCCGGCACGACCACACGATCGCCGGCGCCAGCGGCCGCAGCGTCTCGGCGTCCCAGGCGACGACGCTCTCGCCCTCGTTGTCGAGCCCGACCGCCGTGATCCGCTCCGGCCCCACCGCGGCCGCCACCTCGGCCAGGGTTTCCGTGACCGACGCGATCACCGCCTCGGCGTCCTTCTCGACCCAGCCGGGCCGGGGATGCTCCACCGGCACCCGCCGGTACGCCTGCGCGAGCTCCGAGAAGCGTGCGTCGAAGGCGACCGTGCGGGTGCCGGTGGTGCCCTGGTCGATGCCGACGACGACCGTCAGACGGCGGTCTCCGCGGCGGCCGGGTCGTCGGGAAGGGCCGGCATGCGCTCGAGCGACCGCCGGTGGAAGATCCACAGGAGCCCGATCCAGACGACGCCGGCGAGGGTCATGCCGATCGTGTACTTGGCCGCCTTGTGGAAGACGTCCGGCCCGAACACGACGAGCAGCTCGTACACGAGCCACACCAGTGCGATCCCGACCACGAGCGGCTCCCACTTCCCGAGCGAGAAGTAGCCCTCCTCGGCCTTGAGGCGGTTGCGGGTGTAGATGTAGAGGAGCACCGTCGCCAGGTAGTACATGGCCGGTAGCTGGGTGGAGGCCGTGAAGAGGTCGAACACGCGGTCGGAGAACCAGATCAGCAGGATGGCCGCGACGACCCAGCCCAGCACGACGGCGTTCACGGGCGTCCGCGTCGTCGCGTTCACGCGCCGGAAGACCTGGTAACCGGGGAAGCGCTCGTCGCGTGACATCGACCAGATCAGCCGACCCTGCGACACGTAGATGATCAGGCCGCAGGCGAAGATCGAGATGCAGACGAAGATCAGGAACAGCTTCTCGATGACGGTGCCAAGCTGGATCTTGATGATGTCGGCGACGACGGTCGACGACGCGGAGAGCTCGGGGATCTTCCCGGTCGGCATGGCGACCACGACCGCGATCAGGAAGACCATGCCGATGATCCCCGAGTAGAGCACGGCGGTCCACATCGCCCGCGGGACGACGCGGCGCGGCTCGTGCGTCTCCTCCGCCAGGTTCGCCGCCGTCTCGAAGCCGACGATCGTGTAGGCGCCGAGCAGGGTCGAGAGCATCACCGGGCCGAGCCACTTGAACCACGGGTCGGTGACGATGCCGGTCGAGGACAGGTTCGAGAACGAGCCGTCGGAGCCGACGAGCACGGCGATGATCAGGGCGACCGTGAGGCCGACGATCCCGATGATCTCCGTCGCCACGGCGGCGTTGTTGACGACCTCGACGAGCTTCGTCGAGAAGATGATCATGAGCGCCTGCACGAGCACGACGCCGAGCGTCACGAGCACGTCCTGGGAGACGTCGGCGCCGGGCAGCGAGAACACGGTGTGGGCGCCGTTCGTGATGTTGAACAGCGGGTCGAACGCGGTCAGGACGAACCCGCCGTAGTCGACCGAGATGACGACGATGGCCAGGAACGAGTACGAGAGCCAGCCGATGAAGAGGCCGACGACCGGGTTCGTGAGCCGCGACGCCCACTGGTAGGAGAACCCCGACAGGGGGATCTTCGCGGCCAGCGCGCCGAAGACGAGGGCCACGCACAGCTGGCCGACGATCACGATGGGCCAGGTCCAGATCGAGTCCGGGCCGCCGCTCTGCAGCGCGAAGGCCATCGTCGTGAAGATGCCGGTCGTGATCGAGATGAACGAGAACGCGACGGCGAACGACGTGAACGAACGGATCGTCCGCTCGAACTCCTGCCGGTAGCCGAACAGACTTACATCGTGGTCATGGCTCATGTATCTCCCCTCTCCGTCGTGGACGACTCACGGGACGAACGCCTCCGAGTGGAACCGCGACCGCCCGGCCAGGAACCGGTCCTCGGCGTACTCGACCGGCTTGCCGGTCTCGTCGAACGCCCGCCGGCGCACCAGCATGAGCGGCTCTCCGATGTGGCAGCCGAGCAGCCGCACGGCGTCCGCCTCGGCCCGGACGGGCTCGAGCTCCTGCTCGGCCCGGCGCAGGCGGATGCCGTAGTCCTCGGCCAGGATCGCGTAGATCGAGCGCGTCTCGAGGTCCTTGTGGTCGAGCGCGGGCGCCACGATGTCGGGGAACCACGAGCGCTCGAGCGCGACGGGCATCCCGTTCGCGGTGCGCAGCCGCTCGAGGTGGTAGACCGACTCGCCGGTGCGCAGCTCGAACAGGCGGGCGAGGTCGCGGTCGGCCGGCACGTGCTCGGAGACGAGGATGCGCGCGCCCGGCCGCAGGCCTGCCGAGAGCATCCCGCGCGAGAACGACATCAGGACGCGCATGTCCATCGACACGCGCGGCTGGGCGACATAGGTGCCCGACCCCTGACGGCGCTCGACCACGCCGGCCGACTCGAGCAGCTGCATCGAGCGCCGCAGGGTCGGCCGGGCAACGCCGAGCTCGCCAGCCAGCTCGCGCTCCGTCGGCAGGCGGTCGCCCGCCTTCAGGCCGGCGTCCTCGATGCGGCGCTCGATCGAGTCGCGCACCTGGAGGTAGCGGGCCGGGCGGCTCATCCGCGCCTCCCGACGAGGTATGCGGCCAGGCCCGCGGCGGCGACGGCGGCAAGCGGCACGCGCAGGGCCCGGGCGAGCATGGGCACGTCCTCCGGGCCGACGTGGATGCGCGAGCCCCACGCCCCCAGGCGACCCTCGACGACGAGCTCGCGGCCCTCGATGTGGACGGCCTCGACCTCGAACGGCAGGTCGCCGATCGGCGAGCTGACCCTCATGCAGCCGCCTCCCGTGCGAGCAGGGCGCGGATCTCGGCCGCGGCCCGCACGCCCGCCTCACGGGCGCCGGCGACCGTGGCGGGATCGGTCAGCGGTTGCGCGTACACGACGCCGGGCGCCTCCCAGACCGCGCCGTCGACGTTGCGAAGCGGCACGAGGCCGTGGGCCAGCACGACCGCGTCGCAGTCGATCCGCTCGTCGCCCGCCAGGAGCGCCGTCACCCGCGGGCCGCCCTCGACCGCGGTCGGCGCCGCGCCCGCGACGACGCGGACGCCGACGGGGGCCGGGTGCAGGAGGCCGTGGGGCGCGAGCACCGTGACCCCGTCGGCGCCCGCGACGAGCAGCTCATGGCAGGCGCGAGCGGCCCAGTCTCCGCCGCCGACGACGCACGGCCGGCGGCCGACGAGAAGGCCGTTCTCTGCCAGGTGGCACGCGACCGGCGCCGGCACGACGCCCGCCGGCCGGCCGCCGGCGATGCCCAGCTCCGCCCGCGTGCGTGGCCGTGTCCCGGCGGCGACGACCAGCGCCGCGGCGGACAGGCGGTGGACGCCCCCGGGGCCGACCGCCACGAGGCGGTCGCCCTCCCAGCGTACGGCGGTGACGCCGAGCCGCATCGTCACGCCCGCGCGGGCCGCGGCCCGATGCGCCGCAATCGTTTCGGACGCCCGCCAGCCGTGCACCCCGCCGGGGACGGGAATGCGGTCGAACACCTCGACCCGCTCGTCGGTCCCCAGCGCTGCGGCGCAGGCGAGGCCGGTGATGCCGGCGCCGACGATCGCGACGGTCACGACGCCACCCCCAGCGTGGCCTCGGGCTCGCCCACCGGGATCTCCCACGGCTGCATGTCCATGTGCAGGCTGAGCAGGAACGACACGCCGGCGAGGCACACCGTCCCCTGGCACCGGCCGCCGGCGGCGCGGGTGCGCTTGCGCAGGGCGTCGAGCGAGCGGGGCGGCACCCGCATCGCGCAGGCGGCGGCGATCTCGGCGGCCGTGACCTGCTCGCAGGCGCACACCACCTGGCCGTAGCGCGGGTCGAGGTCGAGCAGCTCTTCCGGATCGGGATGGCCCAGGAGCCGCGGCAGCGGCGCCAGCGCGTCCTCGGCCGACGCGTCCTCGACGCCGACCGGCGCCCCCGCGTCGGCGAGCAGCGAGTGGACGAGGTCTGCCGTCGCCGGCGACGACGAGACGCCCGTCGAGCGGATCCCCGCAGCATGGATCAGGTTCGGGACGCGCGAGTCCGGGCCGACGCGGTAGACGGGATCGGAGGCCGGCCGGTTGGCGGCAAAGAGCTTGATCGCCTGCTCGCGGCGGACCGACGGCACGAGCCGCTGGGCGGCCGCGAACACCGAGTCCAGCGTGCCGGCGTCGACGGCCCTCTGCCCCGGGTACTCCGAGTCGACCGCGGTCGGCCCCAGCAGCAGCGAGCCGTTCGTCGTCGGGACGCAGTAGATGCCGCGCGTGACCTCGGTCGGCACGCCGCCGACGATCTTCGCGAACCGGCCGCCCAGCTCGCGGTCGAGCAACCAGTACTGGCCCTGACGTGGCCACATCTCGAACTCATCGCCGCCGGCCAGGGCCGAGATGCGGCCGGCCTCGAGCCCGGCCGCGTTCACGACGAACCCGGCCGTCAGGCGGCCGCGGGCCGCCCGCACGGCGGCGATGCGGCCGCCCTCACGCTCGAACCCCGCGACCGGCGTACCCGTGAGCACGTCCACGCCGTTTCGGGCCGCGAGCTCGGCGTAGCCGATCGTCAGCCGCAGCGAGTCGACGATGCCGTCGTCGGGGATGTGCACCGCCGCCCGGGCCCTGGCGGAGATCAGCGGCTCGAGCGCGCGCGCCTCGTCGCCGGAGACGAGCTCGGCCCGGCAGCCGTTCGCGAGCGCCTGGTCGCGCAGGTGGCCCAGGCCGCTCTCCTCCTTCGCCGTCATGGCCACCGCGAGGGTGCCGATCCGGCGCCAGGGCGTGTCGAGCGACGCGCACACGGACTCCCAGCGCGGGCTCGAGGCGGTGACGAGCTCGGCCTCGAGCGTGCCCGGCGCGCAGTCGGCCCCGCACGTCGCGATGCCGGTGTTCCCCTTCGAGGCGCCCTCGCCGACGTCGTGCGCCGCCTCGACGAGCGCGACCCGCGCGGTCGTGAAGGAGAGCCGCCACGCGATCGCGCACCCGACCACGCCGCCACCCACGACGACGACGTCGTAGTCCCGCCGGCCGTGTCCGTCGTCGGGCGGCATGTGCGAGGAGAGGCATAGACCTTTTTCGAAACGAAGTCAAGTAGTCCACGGCGAGTCCGGACCATTGGTCTACCCAATCAGAAGCCGCGAGCGACAACCGGGGACAGTCCCCGGCACACCGGGGACAGTCCCCACCCGCTTCGCGGGTACAACTTCCAGGCGTGATCGAGCTCGCCACAGGCGCGGAGGCGCAGCGCTACCTGCTGGAGGCACGGCAGATGCAGGCGCTCTCGTTCGCCGTGCACATCCCGCTCGTCTGCTTCGGCATCGCCTTCCCCGCCATGGTGCTGATCTCGGAGTGGCTGCACATGCGCACGGGCGACCCGGTCTACCTCACGCTGGCGCGGCGGTGGACGCGGGTGATGCTGGCCCTGTTCGCCGCCGGCGTCGTCACCGGCACGGTGCTCTCGTTCGAGATGGGCCTCCTGTGGCCGCAGTTCACGGCGGTGTTCGGGAGCGTGTTCGGGCTCGGCTTCGCGATCGAGGGCTTCTCGTTCTTCCTGGAGGCGATCTTCATCGGGATCTACGCCTACGGGTGGGACCGGCTCCCGCCGCGGCTGCACCTGGCGAGCGGCATCCCGATCGTGATCGCCGGGGTCACGGGCTCGCTCATGGTGATCGCGGTGAACGGCTGGATGAACCACCCGGAGGGCTTCCGGCTCGTGCACGGCCGGGCGGTCGACGTCAATCCGGTACGCGCGCTCTTCCTGAACACGAACTTCTGGCACGAGCTGGTGCACATGTACGTCGCCGGCTACATGGTCACGGGCTTCCTGGTCGCCGCCGCGTACGCCGTCCGGCGGCTGCGGGGGAGCTTCGGCCGCTACGAGCGGACGGCGCTCGTGATCCCGCTCTCGCTCGCCGTCGTCGCCTCGATCGTGCAGGCCCCGGTCGGCGACTGGAACGGCCGCGTCGTGGCCGGGAACCAGCCGATCAAGCTGGCGGCGTTCGAGGGCGTCGGCCACACGGAGCGGGGAGCGGAGGAGCACATCCTCGGCTACTACGAGCACGGTGAGGTGAAGTACGGGATCCCGATCCCCGACATGCTCTCGCTGCTGGCCTACCACGACCCGAACGCCGAGGTCCGCGGCCTCGACACGGTGCCGCCCGCCGACCGGCCGCCCGTGAACGTCGTGCGCTTCGCGTTCCAGACGATGGTCGGGATCGGCACGCTGCTCTTCGCGCTGGCGCTCGTCGTCGTCTACGTGCGCGTGCGCCGGCGGCGGCTGCCCGACTCGCCCTGGTTCTACCGCGCGCTCGTGCTGGCGGGACCGCTCTCGGTCGTCGCGCTGATCAGCGGCTGGGTGACGACCGAGGTGGGGCGCCAGCCGTGGGTCGTCTACCACGTCATGCGCACGTCGCAGGCGGTAACCGGCGCGAGCGGGATCCCGGTCGGGTACGGGACGCTCGCGACGGTCTATCTGGCGCTCGCGATCGGCGTCGGCTGGGTGCTGGTGCGCCTCTCCCGCGTCCCGATGGAGGACGCCTGATGGTGCTCGACACGCTGCCGATCGCCTTCGTGCTCACCGGGCTCGTCTTCTACGTCGTGCTCGGCGGCGCGGACTTCGGCGCCGGCCTGTGGCAGCTCCTGGCCGGGCGGGGCGCGCCGGCACAGCGGATCCGCGACCACGCCCACCATGCGATGGGCCCCGTGTGGGAGGCGAACCACGTCTGGCTGATCTTCGTGATCACCGTCCTGTGGACGGCGTACCCGCATGTGTTCGCCTCGATCGCCTCGACGCTGTCGATCCCGTTCTTCCTGGCCGCGATCGGGATCATCCTGCGCGGCGGGGCGTACGCGCTGCGGTCGGGCACGCGCACGGCGCGGGAGCAACGGACGGTCGAGACCGTGCTCTCGGTCTCCTCGATCCTGGCGCCGTTCGCGCTCGGGATGGCGGTGGGAGCGATCGCGGGCGGTCGCGTTCCCGTCGGGAACGCCGCCGGCGACCTGGTGACGAGCTGGTGGAACCCGCTCTCGATCACGATCGGCCTGATCGCGGTCGCGTTCAGCGCATACCTCGCCGCCGTGTTCCTGAGCGGCGACGCCGTCCGCCGCGGCGAGGCGGGTCTGGCCGAGCGGTTCCGGGCCCGGGCGCTCGTCTCGGGCGCCGTCGCGGGCGTCGCGGCGGTGGCCGGCCTGGTCGCGCTGCGAAGCGACGCGCACCACACCTACCACGAGCTCGTCTTCGGCCGGGCGCTGCCCGCGCTCGTCGTCTCGGCGGTCGCGGGCCTTGCGACCCTCGGCCTCGTGCGCCGCCGCCGCTACGAACCGGCCCGCTATACAGCGGCGCTCGCCGTGGCCGCCGTGATCGCCGGATGGGCGCTCGCGCAGGCGCCCGACCTGCTCCCCGGCTACACGATCGAGCACGCCGCCGCGCCGCGCGACACGCTGATCGCGGTCGTCGTGGCGGTGATCGCCGGCGGCATCATCCTCTTCCCCTCGCTCGTGGTGCTCTTCCGGCTCACGCTCGCCGGCCAGCTCCACCCGGGCGAGTCCGCCGCCGATGCGCACCCGGGGGCGGGCCCGCCTGTCGCGGGCGCCAGGGCCGCGCGGGGAGCGGTCGCCTGCCTCGTGGTCACCCTCGGCTTCCTCACGGTCGCCGACGCGGCCTGGGCACACGCGATCGGCGTCGCGGCCCTCGTCGGGTTCGCCGTCCTGGGGGCCGCGGCCCTGATCGCCCCGGAAGTACAGCCGCATGAATAAACGGGGTCAGACCCCTTTTATTCACCTGCCGAGGTCGACCAGCACGGTGCCGTCCTCGACCACGGCCGGGTACGTCCGCACCCGCATGCGCGAGCCGGGGGCGAGGGCCCGCCCGTCGCGCGCGTCGAACTCCCAGCCGTGCCACGCGCACGTCACCGCCGGGCACGCCTCGTCCACGCCGAGGTCGAGCGGGTCGGCGGCCGACGCGACGATGCGCGGGCCGAGGCGCCCCTCGCACACCGGCCCGCCGGCATGCGGGCACACGTTGCGAAGGGCGTAGATTTGGTCCCCGTCCCAGCGGACGATGCCGACCTCGATCCGGCCCGCCTGCACCACGGTCATGCTCCGGTGCGGGAACCGCTCGAGCTCGCCGACCGGTGTCAGCCGCCGTTCCAGCCGAAGAGCTCCATCGCGTTGTCGTGGAAGACCTTGCGGTGCCAGGCCTCGGGGATGTTGCGGCCGATGTCGGCGATGTCGTCCGTGTCCCAGT
>JAICJM010000133.1 GCA_025928435.1 Thermoleophilia bacterium | reverse complement strand
TGTTCGGCGGTCGTGACGTCCATGATCACGCCGCCCTTGAGCATCTCGGCGAGCCCGCTCTTCACTCGCATGGTCCCGGTCTCGTTCACAGCCCTTCGTCCCCTTCTATGGCGAGAATTCTCCCGCCGGGTAGTGTAGACGTCGGGCCTGCCGGGAGGTGCTAGCCGCTGCCCCTGAGCCGCTCGAGGCCTTCGGGGTCGAGAACCCAGACGAGCCGGTCGCGGACGTCGATCAGCCCGCCCTCGCGCAGCTCGTTCATGACCTTGGTGAGCGTCTCGCGGCTCGTGCCGATCATCTCCGCCAGCTGGACGTGCGTGAAGCGCTCGTCGATGCGGATTCCGGTGTGCGTGACCCGGCCGTAGCGGTCCATCAGCTGCAGGAGCTGGGCGGCCAGGCGGGCGGGGACGCCGCGGAAGGCGAGGCTCTCGAGCTGGTCCTCGGTCGAGCGCAGCCGCTCGGACAGCGACCGCAGCAGGTTCAGCGCCATCTGGGGATGCTCGGCGGTGGCGCGCTCGAGGTCGGCGGTCGGGAGCACGCGCACGACGGCGTCCGTCATGGCCTCCGCATAGGCGTCGTGGAGCGCCTCGCCCTCCGGGGACACGCGGCCGAACACCTCGCCCTCGTCGAGCATCGCAAGTGTCAGTTGGCGGCCGTCGTGGGCGCTGCGGTAGAGGCGGACGCGGCCGGTCTGCACGACGTACATCGCGTCGGCCCGGTCGAAGGGCGAGTAGATGAGCTCACCCTTGCCGAGCCGGGCTGCGCCGAATCGTCCTCCGAGATCGGCGAGAACCGGCTCGGACAGGCCCTCCAGGATCTCGCTCTCGAATATGTGGTCTGCGGTCTGGCTCACGGATCCTCGTGCGTTCCTCTGCTACTACGGACGTCGAGGCGGACCGGTTCTCACCGACCTGCATCGGTAGCATGGACCCGCTCGCGGGAACGAGCCAAATGTTCGCCCTGGGGGTGTAGCTCAGCGGTTAGAGCAGCGGACTCATAATCCGTTCGTCGCTGGTTCGAATCCAGCCGCCCCCATCGCCTAGCAAGCCAATCCCGCCGCTTGCAGCGCGACAACATGCTCGGGGTGGGGATCGAAGTGGGAACGGAGGAAGACGCCGCCCTCGCAGTTCGCCGGGTGCAGCGCGCACCTGTGGCTGAACCTCCCCCGCCGGGCGGCTCGGCTGACGGTCGTCCGTCACTTGGTGGGCGATGGAAACCGGGCTGCCTCGTAGACGGGAGTGCCACCTGGACCCGCTATGGAGTCTCGCCCGAGCTGATAACTGGACAACCAGGCGGGACAGGCGTAGGCTCGGAGTGCCAAAAGGGGGTGGGGTTCGTGAGCCGTATGAAGATGAGCTCAATCGGTCTTGGCCTTTCCGTGGTGTTGTGTGCGGTCTTCGCGGCCGGAGCGGCCGCCGCCGTGAGTAAGTACAACGTCCATGCCACTGAGCCCATATCGGGCGTGCTCACCTGCCCCCAGGAGCAGGTGCAGCTTTCAGGAACCGTCAAGACGGTCGCCCATGGGGTCAACAACGGGACGATTCACTCGCTGCACCTGGTCAGCGTGTCGGCCGGCCTCACGGCCACCGGGCTGACCAGCGGTGCGTCCTACCGCGTGGGCGGCGCCAACATGGCCGCCGGGGTAGGTTTCGTGGATGGCGTGGACGAATCGAAGCTGACGATCGTCTACGGGTTCACGCTGGTCGCGCCCGGCCAGCCGGTGCTCAACGTGACCGGCCAGAGCGTCCTGCACGTGACCGAGGATCCGTACACCGGCGAGCTCATCACCTTCGTGAATGACGACCGCTTCACATGCTTCTGAGCCCTCGTCTCGGCTAGCCAACGACGCCTCTGGCGGCTGTAGCTGTCCAGGAGCATCATCCCGAGACCGACCAGGATCATGAGGACGCCCGTGATGCGATGCGCGTGTCGGAGCACGATCACGACTGTCCCCCGCGCGTAACGGTCACCATCAGCGGTCCCTAGCCTCGTCACGAAGCCTCTGCTCGCGCGGCGTGACATACGTCCCCGCGCGCACGCCTCCGGATCCACATACACCGGAACCCGAGCCCGGCACGGGAGGCGAGTCCCATGCAGAATCCACGCTACAGGATGCGGCCGTGAGCGCCGCTGAGACGCCGACGCGGTGGCCGGGGATCTTCAAGCGCGGCAGCCGATACACGTTCCGAAACCGCGACCGGCAAGGCAAGGTGCGCCGCGGATCGGCCCGCACCGTGACCGAAGCGAAAGAGCTCCGCAGCCGTCTACAGACCGACGTCGCGCGCGGCGAGTTCCACGCCGAAGCGCGGATCACTTTCGCCGACTACGCCCGCAGCTGGGCAGACACCTATCCGGGCCGCACCAGCCGCGGCTTGCGGCAGGAGACGCGCGACGACTACCGCAAGCGGCTCGAGCAGGACGCGATCCCGTACCTCGGCCTGATGCGCTCTCCTCGATCACCGCGGCTGACGTCCGCGGACTGATCCGGCACGTCGCTGCTCGCGGCGTCTCCCAGAATACGGTACGTCTCGCGCTCGCGCCGGTGAAGGCGTGCCTGGCGACCGCCGTCGAGGACGGGCTGATCCGCCAGAACCCCGCTGCCGGCGTCCGTGTCGCCGTCCAGAGCGCCGACCCCGACAGCGTGCAGGTGAAGGCGCTGACCGAGGACGAGCTCGCGCGCCTGGTCGCCGCCGCGGCCGGCGAGTGGCGCCTGTTCCTGCAGGTGCTCGTCCAGACCGGCCTTCGGATCTCGGAGGATGATCGCGCTCACCTGGGGCGACGTCGACCTCGGCCGGCACCGTATCCACGTCCGGCGTCGAGTGCGGAACGGCCGCATCGGCCCGCCCAAGAGCGCGTACGGCCGTCGCGGCGTGCCGCTGACTCCGACGCTCGCCCGAGACCTGTGGGCGGGCCGGAAGGCCGCGAAACGTGCCGCGGATGCTGACCTCATGTGGCCGAGCGCGACCGGCGGCCATCTCGACGTGCGGAACCTGCACCGCGACGTGCTCGGCCCGGCTCGCGAGGCGGCCGGCGTCGAGTGGGCCGGCTTCCACACGCTGCGCCATATGTGCGGGACGATCCTGTTCCGCCGTGGGCTGAACGCGAAGCAGGTGCAGCTGTGGCTCGGCCACCACTCCCCCGCGTTCACGCTCGCGACGTACGTGCATCTCCTGCCTGAGGACGTCCGGCTCGTCGACGTGCTCGCCCAGGGTGGGAATCAGGCGGGACGAGACCAACCGAGACCGGGCGAGATCCCGCCCCGATGGTCGCGGCCGAAACGGCGTAGCCGAGCCGATGCCAGCCCGGCCGAGACCAGCCGAGAAGCCGCGCGCCTTCTCATAATCCGTTCGTCGCTGGTTCGAATCCAGCCGCCCCCACTCAGCTTCCCTGGTGCGCGCACCCCGAGGCGCGGCGGATGGCGGCATCGACGAGCGGGCTCGACTCGAGCCGGTTCGCGACCTCCAACGGCGGCACGGCGCCGGTGCAGTCACCGACCTGGAGCAGGGCGAAGCCGAGGTTGTAGTTGGCGTACGCCTCGTAGGGATCCCGCGGCCCTGCACCGCGCAGGTCATCGACCGCCCGCCGCAACGGCGGGATGGCCGCCTCATAGTCGCCCTGCTGGATGCGCGCGTAGGCCGCGTCGTTCAGCACCCGCCCGTCAGCCACCTCGGCGGTGGACGTCGGTGAAGGAGCCGCGGACCCCGGAGACCTGGTCGTGGGTGCCGCTTTCCCTTGTCCGGTCTCCACCGTGGTCGGCGGCGCCGCAGGGCCGGCGGGCCGGGCGTGCGCCGTGGGCGGGCGCGGCTGCTGCTGCGCGCTGGGAGCACTCGGAGACGTCAGATACGACGCCGCGGCGCCCATCGCCGCACCGGCGATGATCGCCGCCAGAGCACCCGGGATCACCAGCCGCCGGAGTACGCGGCGTCTGCTGCGGTACATGCGCGGTGCCGCCTGCGTCCGCGACGCGGCGGGACGCAGGTCGGATCGCTGCGCTGGGTGTGTCAGGTTTCGTCGCACGCGCCCTCGCAGATCGGGCTTCCCCGATCCCCAGAAGGCGTAAACCGCGCCGCCCCAGGCACGCGGCCTGGGGCGGCGGGTGGATCGATCGCCTAGGCGCCCAGGCCGCCGAGCAGGCCGGCCGAGTTGAACGGCGTGGCGCCGGCGGGGGCCTTCACGGAGAAGTCCTGGTTCCAGTCGCTGAACTTGACGTCCAGGTTGAGCGCGATGCTCTTCAGGCCGCTGGCCTGGCTCTGGAGCGAGGCCGGGACGTCCATCGCGAAGTCGACCTTCTCCTCGGTCGGCAGGTGGCTCGAGCTGTCGAACGAGAGCGAGCCGTGCGCCGTCCGGATGGCGCGCTCCACCTTCAGCAGCTGGAGCTTGTCCTTCGGGGTGATGCCGGACCGGCTCATCTTGGTCACGTCGGTGAAGAGCTTCTGGAAGTCGAGGTCGGCCGAGATCGTGTCCTGGCCGTTCGCGTTCGAGAGGCTCAGGTGCTTCAGCCACATGCTCGGGTCGACGCCGGCGGCCTTGAGCGCCTCGAGGCTCTGGCTGTTGGAGGAGCCCGACGAGGATCCTCCCGTCGCGCCCGAGCTGAGGGTGTTCAGCGGCAGCGAGTGCCAGCCGGGGCCCATGAGCAGCGGCATCTTGACGTAGAGGGTCTTGCCGTCCGGCGAGAGCGCCTCGCCCGTAAGCGATCCGCCCGTGTAGTTCACGGCGAAGTCGACGTCGAACTTGGCCTTGCCGCCGCCCGCCTTGCCGGCGTGGCCCTTGAACTCGAGGGTGAGCGGGCCCTGGAGCATGGCCGCCCCGGCTCCGGCACCGGCCAGGTTGCCCCCGACCCGGATGCCGATCTTGGCGTCGAACCCGGCCGAGGTGGCGTCCTTCGTGGCGGCGGCGGCGTCCTTCAGGACGCCCGCGGCGGTGGCCGTGCTGACCGACGACCCGCCGGACGTGGAGCCGCCTGACCCGGAGCCCGAGCCGGAGCCACACCCGGTGGCGAGCGCCGTTGCGGTGAAGAGGAGGACGAGGGCGCGTTTCATGGCAAGGAATTCCTTTCGCGGAGCGATCCGCATACCGGCAAGCGGCCTGCGCCGAGGGTCGCGCAAGCCCGGGAAGACGCTGGGCGGCCCGGGCGCGTGCGTCGCCCGGGAAGGCCTGCAATATAGCCGCACAGCACGCGGGCCCGAGTCGGAATCTACGGCCGTATCGGGGCATCGTCAACACCCGTTCGGGGCGTCCGAATGCGGATCGTGCTCGCGCTCACCGCCCGGTCGCGATACGGTGATGCCGTGTCGCTCCGCCGGCTTCGCTACCAGCTCGAGTGCCGCCGCTCCGGACACGACGTGCGGCCGTACATGGTGGACGGCTCGCAGGTCGTGCAGCGGTGCCTGCGCTGCGGAGCGATCGTCGACGAGGCCGAGCTCGCCGCCCCTGTCGAGGCGGCCCCCGACGTCGTTCACCCACGCCGGCCCGAGCCGCAGCCCTCGAACCTGCCGCCCGCCCCGGCCGAGCGCCGCCCCGGCTCCGAGCCCGGAGTGTCCCCCGAGGTCGGCGTGCACGCTGACGCCGAGGCCGAGGAGGCCGAGGCCGGCGACGACGCCCTCGCGGCCCTCACCGCGCTGCGCGAGCTCGGTGAGCTGCACTCCGCAGGCGTCCTCACCGACCGGGAGTTCGCCCGCAAGAAGGCCGAGCTCCTGCGCCGGGTGTAGGCCTACCGCGTGCTCGTGGCGCGGCGCTGCCGCTCGGCCTCGAGCTGGCTCTCGGCGTCGTCCAGCGCCGCCGTCACGTCGCGTGAGGCCACGACGTAGCCCCACGGCTTCCCGCCGTCACGGCGGATGAAGTGGCCCGTGTTCGCATAGAAGACGAATCGCAGGCCAAGCGCTTCTGCGCTGGTCTCGATGCGCTGGACGCGTTCTTCCTCGGTTTCGCTGTCTGCCACGCTGTGACCCGTGCCCAGCGTAGCCGATCACGGGTCGCCGCGAGCGGTCGCCTGGGCCCGCTCCCACAGGTCGGCGGCCGCCTGCCGCACGGCCGCCTCGCCGCCGCCCCTGCGCAGCTTCTCGTCGCTCGCGATCCGCACCTGTACCGGCGAGCGCCCGGCGTCGTCGCGGAGGTCGCGGTACATGCCGCCCGCGAGGCTCGCCGCCACGCCCCGATGCGCGGACACGGCAACGGTCTCCCACCGCTCGCCGTGCGGATAGCGCACCTGGACGTAGAAGGCCCTGTCGATCTCCCACTCTCCCCGCTTGACCATGCGCGGCCGACCGCGAAAACACTACTCCGGACGCCCTGACGGTGCCTTGAAGCATCATCAGTTGGACATTCGTCAAATTCGTTCCATTTTCCGACGAAGAATGGCATGTGAGCACGCCCAATCTGTAAGCTGGCCCCGATGGCGAGCGGCGGGAACAGGTTCCCGGGGCTGGATCGGCGTCGGCACTTCCGGGTCGAGGGCGTCTGGGACGTCCGCGTGGCCGCCGTCGAGGAGACCGGAGCCGTGTCGGAGTTCGAGGCGAGGGCGCTCAACATCTCGATGGGAGGCGTGCTGCTCGAGACGGCCGTAACGGCCAACCTGTGGGTCGGCAAGGCGACGTCGATCTCCTTCCCGGCGGCGGGGACACCGGTGACGGCGGTCGTGCGCCGCTTCCTCGACTACGGCGACGAAGGCCGCACGACGACCCGCTGGGGGGTGGAGTTCGCCGAGCTGACGCTCGAGGTGAAGGCGACGTGGACCCGGTTCCTGTTCTCGGAGGCGCGCCGCCTGGGACAGGAGGCTGCGCACCGCGAGTTCCTCGCCCGGCGGCCGATGTGAAATTCGGGTCTGGGAAGGGCGCTGCGGGGCTCACGCTCCCCCGAACGAGGGGTTGCGGGACGCCCCTTCGGGGCGATGACTACCGTGATGAGCGAGAACCAGCGCGCCTTCTTTCGCATCGACGCCGTCGTGCCGGTCGTCGTGCACCGCCTGGACCGGGACGGGAACGCCTGGGACGAGTTCGCCGGCGAGACCGTCGACCTGTCGGCGGGCGGCCTGCTGCTGTCCGCGAACGAGTACGTGCCGACCGGTCAGGCGATCGAGGTCGTCCTCTCCTCCGCGCTGCCGCCGCTCGAGCTCCGCAGCCGCGCGCGGGTCGTGCGCAGCTGGCGCACCGCCACCGGCGAGTGGCTGTCCGGCGTCTGCTTCGAGCGGCTCGCCTCTCAGGCCGAGCGCGACCTCGTCAAGTTCTGCTTCATGAAGGAGCGGGAGATGGCCGAGCGGGTCAGCAACGTCCGCATCGACATCGCCATCCCCGGCCGCGTCCAGCGCGGCGACCGCTCCACGCACCGCACCTCGACCGTCAACATCTGCGCCGACGGCGCCCGCGTCACCGCGACCTGGGAGGCCGACCGCGACGAGGAGGTCACGCTCTCCTTCTCCGAGGACTGGTTCGGCCGCGAGCTCAGCATCCTTGCCAGGGTCGGCCGCCGCGACGAGCGCGGCTTCGACCTCGAGTTCTGCGACCCGACACGCGCCGACCGCGCGGCCATCAACCAGCTCATCATGGCCGAGGAGCGGCGCCGCCGCGTGGTGTAGCACCCGCTCCCCGGCCGGTTTGTCCTAGAGGATCCGCAGGACGATGATCACGATGATGATGATGATGATCAGCCCGATGATGCCGACACCGGTGCCGAGCGCGAAGACAGGCAAAACAGCGGGGGTCATAGCTCACCTCCGTTCGTAGGTCACCGCCGCGCGGCAGGAGATCCGCGGCGGCCGGATCATCGGTGCCCTACGGGGCCTGATCCGAAACCAGTCGGTCAGGCAGTAGCGCCGGCGCGGGCTGCCCACCAGCGGTCGGCGATCCGGAACGACACGATCAACGCGCCCGCCGAGATCATCGTCCAGCCGTCGGAGTCGCCCGGCCCCGAGCACACGCACGGCGAGAGCGAGCGGGACAGCGACCGCAAAGGCGGCCCCGAACATGAGCCACGTCGGTGTCGAGACGGCCGCAGACGGCAACGACGCTCGGATGCGCGCTCCGCGCGCCGTTCGATGAAGGAATCGGTAGGCGGCGAACGCGAGCGCCGCAACGCTCACGAGGTATGTCGGGAACTGCCAGCCGCCCGGGACGAACAGGACGATCACGATCACCACCAGTTCGTACGCAGCGAGCGAGCCCGTGTCCCACCACGTCCAGAGCCGTGCGCGCACGACGCAGAGAATACGCCGCTCCTGCGCGGATGGCTATTCGGCGAGCTTTTCGTGGACGACGCGGGCGACGACGTCGAGGCTCAGTCCGCGTCGTTCCATGTCCTCCAGGGCGTCGCGGACGGGAGCTTCCTCGAGCTCCTTCGTCTGCGCGACCACCACGTCGCGGAACTGTTGCCACAGCAGGTCGCGGTCATGGCTTGTGACCATGGCTTTTGCAAGCAGCGTCGCTGCCTGCTCGGCGAGGGGGTCGATGCTGTGGCCCGCTGCGTTCTGTACGGCCATGGATGAGTCCTCCCCAAAACGGGCCGGGAATCGCCCGAGAACGCGAAGCATAGCGGGACGAAGTTGGGCGGCGCGCGCGTGGATCGGCGGATACCACCGCTGATCGGCGGTATCGCGAAGGGTGGGTACAGTGATGGTCGTGCAGACGGCGATCGTCTTTCTGGGAGCGCTTGTTGGTGCCACCCTCGGTGCCTACGCCGGCGTGACGATCGAGCGTCTGCGGGGACGGCATGAGATCGCGCTCCAGCGCCGCGACGACATCCGGCAAGGGATGCTCGCGGTAAGCCGGCACGCGGCGGCGGCGCTGCGGATCTGTGCCGATCTCGAAGCGACGGATCACTGGCCGGCGCTGTACGGAGACGACTGGCGCCTCCTGCGGGCGAAACAGCTCCCCGGCGAGGCGACGGACATGCTCGTCGCCCTGTCGCAGGTGGAGCTGTTCCTGGCCGACACGTCCGAGATCGAGCGGCGGGCGAACGACTACTTCGGCATCCTGGTGGCCGCGGACGAGGACGGCGAGCCGCCGTCTGGACGGCTGGCTCGTGCAACCGCCGCCCACACCGCCCTCACGCGCGCGCTGCGCGAGGAGCTCGGACGCCTCGACGCCGCCTCGGATCAGACCGGAGCCGCAGCGCGAGTGCTGTCACCGATATCGCGCCTCGCGTCCCACGTGCGCGCCGGCGTGTACTCCGGCCGAGAGACCTGACCGCAACGTGCGGCCGGAACAGGGAGCTCCGCGGGTAGGACTCGAACCTACAACCCTCCGGTTAACAGCCGGATGCTCTGCCATTGAGCTACCGCGGATCGGGACGAGCGAAAAGACTAGTCGATCAGGAGCCTCAATTCGGCGTTTTCGCCCGCGGCGGCGAGGCGCCGGAGCGTCCGCGTCTCGATCTGCCGCACCCGCTCGCGGGTGACGCCGAACCTGCGCCCGACCTCCTCCAGCGTGTGCGGCTGCTCGCCGCCCAGGCCGTAGCGGAGCTCGAGGATCAGCCGCTCGCGGTACGGCAGCTGGCTGATCAGGTCGGAGATGTGGGCGTCGCGCTGGCGGGCAGCCATGTCGGAGCCGAGCCCGCGCTGGCGCTCGTCCTCGATCATCTCGCCCAGCTCGGTCGCGTCCTCGCCGACGGGCGAGGCGAGCGACACGGGCTCCTGGGAGACGCGCTTGAGCTCCTCGACCTTCGTGGCCTTGATGCCCATCTCCTCGGCCAGCTCCTCGTGCGTCGGCACGCGGTTGTGTTTCTGGGTGAGCTGGCGCTCGACCCGGGCCATGCGGTTGATCGTGTCGACGACCTGCGCGGGCACGCGGATGGTGCGGCCCTGGTCGGCGAGGGCGCGGGTGACCGCCTGGCGGATCCACCACGTGGCGTATGTCGAGAACCGATGCCCGAGCCGCCAGTCGTAGCGCTCGACGGCCTTCATCAGGCCGACGTTGCCCTCCTGGATCAGGTCGAGGAACGACAGGCCGCGCCCGGAATAGCGGCGGGCGATGGAGACGACGAGCCGCAGGTTGGATTCGATCAGGCGCCTGCGGGCACGCGTATCGCCGCGCTCGAGCGCCTTGGCCAGCGACACCTCCTCGGCGGCGGTCAGGAGCGGCACCTGCGAGATCTCGCGCAGGTACATGCCGACCGTATCCTCGGTCAGGCCGGGGGTTGCGTCGGGCTCGAGGTCGAGCTCTTCGTGCGAATCGAAGCCCGCCGGATTTCCCAGCGGGTCGGGGGCGTTTTGGGACATTGCTGCGGGGCCTACTATCGGTCTGGCGCTTGCGCGCGAATGGCGTCCAGCCTCGCCAGCACCGATAGCCGCAGCTCCTCCAAACCCTGCAGCTCCCGTTGCCGACTCAAATTCAAGTCGGCGTTTTCGCGCATCGCCTTTAGCCCGTCTTCGGCTCGGTACAGATGCAGCTTCCAATACAGCTCCTCCAGTGCCCACTCGGAGGCAGCCTCACGGGCAGCGAGTGCGTTCAGCTCTCCAATCAGCGGTGCCCACCGTGCGGATGCCTCCGAAATGTCCTCACCCGCCAGCATGCGACGGATGTGCGCCGCGGCCTCCCAGTGCGACGCATCAGAGAAGTGTACGTGTTCCAGGTCGCCGAGTAAAATCCGACCGCGGTCGGGCAGGGCCAGGCACATGGCCAGGAACAAGCGCTCATCCCGCTCCCGGGGCGTCTGACGGAGCCGCTTGGATGCCGACTGCATCCGACCTTTTCCGGCCGCCCG
>JAICJM010000203.1 GCA_025928435.1 Thermoleophilia bacterium | reverse complement strand
GCTCGAAGGCGCCGAGGCGGGGCTCTGCTTCGCCTCCGGCATGGGGGCGCTCTCCGCCGCCGTCGCGGAGCTGGCGCCGCCGGGCGCCGGCATGGTCGCGGCGACCCAGATCTACGGCCAGACCCATCACATGGCGACGACACGGCCGGACGGGCGCCTGGTCGACATCGGCGACATGGACGCGCTGCGCCGCACCGCCGAGGGGGCCGCGCTCGTCGTCTGCGAGACGGTCTCGAACCCCTCCCTGGCCGTCGCGGACATCCCCGCCGTCGCCGACGTCGCGCACGCCGCCGGCGCCGTCCTGGTCGTCGACAACACGATCGCCACGCCCATCGGGTGCCGGCCGCTCGAGCACGGCGCCGACCTCGTCTTCCACTCCGCCACCAAGGCTCTGAACGGCCACTCCGACGTCCTCGCCGGCGTCGCAGCGGGCCCGGCCGAGCTGATCGGCCGCCTGGCCGAGCGCTCGCTCGAGCTCGGGGCAACGCTCGCGCCCGACTCGGCCTGGCTGGTGCGCCGCGGGATCCGCACGCTGCACCTGCGGGTCGAGCGCGCATCCGAGAACGCGATGGCGATCGCGGAGTTCCTCGAGCGCCACCCGCGGGTGCGGCGCGTGGCCTACCCGGGCCTGCCCTCGCACCCGTCGCACGACGTCGCGAGCCGCATCCTCCACCGCTTCGGCGGGCTCATGAGCTTCGAGGTCGAGGGCGGCCGGCCCGGCGGTGAGGGTGTGATGGACCGGGTCGAGCTGTGCATGCGCGCGACCAGCCTCGGCGGCCTCGAGACGTGCATCTCGCACCCGGCGTCCACGAGCCACCGCCAGCTCTCGGCGGAGCAGCTGGCCGAGGCGGGCATCGCCGAGGGCGACCTGCGGCTGACGGTCGGATGTGAGCACGTGGACGACCTGATCGCGGATCTGGATCAGGCGCTTCGTTGACGGACGAGCCGGCCCCGCGCCTGTCGCCGTGGTGGATGGCCGCGCCCGCCCTGCTCTTCATCGCCAACTTCCTCGCGGCCACGTTCTCCTCCAGCTCGCAGTCGACCAACGCCGTCTACGACGCGACGGCGATCGTCGGCACGGTCGTGGTCGACCTCGTCCTGATCGGCTACGTGCTCTTCGCGACCCGGGTGTCGCGGCGCCCGATCGTGCGGACGCTGGCGCTGCTGCGGACGCCGCTGCGGCCCGCCGTCCGCCTCGGCCTGGGCGCGCTGGGGGTGATCGTGGTCGCCAACTTCGTCCTCGAGCCGGTGCTGCACGCGAGCCAGCGACAGGGGATCGCGCCCACGCACGACCCCCGCAACACGCACCAGTGGGTCGTCCTCGCCGTCGCCGTCATCGGCCTGGTGTTCGTGGCGCCCTTCGCCGAGGAGCTGGTCTTCCGCGGGCTCGGCTTCGCCACGCTGGGCCGCTACGCGCTGCCGCTGACGGCGGCGCTCTTCGCCCTCGCCCACGGGCTGCCCGTGCTGCTGATCCCGGTCGCGATCGCCGGGCTCGCGCTCGGATGGATGCGCCGGCGGACCGGCTCGGTGCTCCCGGGGATGGGCGTCCACATGAGCCTGAACGCGCTCGCGCTGATCCTCGCGCTGCTCGCGCCGTAGGCCCGGATTCCTCGCGCGGCCGACCCCGGGGACTGTCGCCGGTCGCGGGGACAGTCCCCACGGCACCTTCGCGATGGCGGCTGCGCTTTCCTACACTAGGGCGCATGGACGACTCCGTGCTCGCCTCCTATCGGGAGCGGATCTCGGCTGCCGACGACGGCGTCCTCGAGGCCGTGAACCATCGCCTGCAGCTGGTCGCGGAGCTGCATGCCCACAAGCGCGCACGCGGCCTGCCGCTGTTCGACGCCGCCCGCGAGCAGGACGTCGTCGCCCGCGCGATCGCGCGCAACGGCGGCCCGCTCTCCGAGGACGGCGTCCGCCAGCTCTACGCGCTGCTGCTGCCGCTCTGCACCGCCGAGGCCGCCCGCCTCGGCGAGGAGGCCGCGCCGGCCTGATGGGCGTCATCGCGGCCACCGACGTCACCCGCCGCTACGGCGAGGGGGATGCCGCCGTCGACGCGCTGCGCGGCGTCTCGCTCGACGTGGCCGCCGGCCAGTTCGCCGCCGTCATGGGCCCGTCCGGCTCGGGCAAGTCGACCCTCATGCACATCCTGGCCGGGCTCGACCGGCCCACGACCGGCAGCGTGTCGATCGACGGCACCGAGATCACCCACCTGAACGACAAGCGCCTGACGCTCCTGCGCCGCCACAACATCGGGTTCATCTTCCAGTTCTTCAATCTGCTGCCGACGCTGACGGCCGAGGAGAACATCCTGCTCCCGCTCCAGATCGCGGCGGCGAAGCCCGAGCACGAGTGGGTCGAGTCCGTCATCGAGCGGGTGGGCCTCGGCGACCGCCGCCGGCACCGGCCCGCCGAGCTCTCCGGCGGCCAGCAGCAGCGGGTCGCGATCGCCCGCGCGCTCGTCTCGCGGCCGACCGTCATCTTCGCCGACGAGCCGACGGGCAACCTCGACTCCGCCACCGGTTCCGAGATCCTGGCGGTGCTGCGCGAGGCGGTCGACACCTACCAGCAGACGACCGTGATGGTCACGCACGACGCCGGGGCGGCCGCCATCGCCGACCGCGCCCTCTTCCTGGCCGACGGGCTGATCGTGCACGACGCGCCCTGCAAGGACGCCGGCGACATCATGGCCATCATGGCCGAGCTCAGCGCCCGATGATCCGCTACGCCCTGCGCAGCATGGCGAGCCACAAGCTCCGCACGGCGCTGACGGCGATCGCGATCCTGCTGGGCACCGCGATGATGGCCGGGACGTTCGTGATCACGGACCAGATCCGCAACGCGTTCTCCGACATCTTCGGGACGAGCTTCGCCGGCACCGACGTCTACCTCAGCCGCCGACCCGCCTTCGGGAACGGGAACGGCGGGGCCACGGTCGGCCCGCTGCCGGCGTCGCTGATCGGGCGTGTGCGGGCGATCGACGGCGTGTCCAGGGCCGACGGGCAGATCCAGGCGATCGGCTCCCTCGTCGTGCACGGCAAGTACCTGTCGTCGCAGGGCGGCGCACCGAACCTCGTCGTCTCGACGCTGCCCAAGCCGTTCAACCAGAACACGCTCGTCGACGGGCATTACCCGGACGCCCCCAACCAGGTGGCGCTGATCCAGCAGACCGCCGACGACCACGACCTGCATGTCGGCCAGCACGTTCGGCTGACGACGGACGCCGGCGTGAAGCCGGTCACGATCGTCGGCATCTTCCAGTTCGGCGACGTGTCCTCGATCGGCGGCTCGACCGTCATCGCGACGACGTTCTCCGACGCGCAGCGCTGGTACGACCGGGTCGGGAAGACCTCGACCATCTCGGTCGACGGCGAGCCCGGCGTCTCGCCCGGGGCGCTCAAGCGCCGGGTCGCCGCCCAGCTGCCGCACTGGGTGAAGGTGCAGACCGGGACCGAGGCGGCCAAGGAGCAGACCGACGAGATCTCGGGCGCCATCAACTCGTTCTTCACGCCCGCCCTGCTCGCCTTCGCCGGCGCGGCGGTGCTCGTGGGCGCCTTCGTCATCTTCAACACCTTCTCGATCACGGTCGCCCAGCGCATGCGCGAGTTCGCGATGCTGCGCACCATCGGCGCGATGCGCCGGCAGGTGCTGACGACCGTGCTCGGCGAGGCGCTGATCGTGGGCCTGACGGCATCGGTGATCGGCATCCTGGCCGGCGTCGGGTTCGCGAAGCTGCTCGGCGCGCTCTTCAAGTTGGTCGGCTTCGGCCTGCCCCTGGCGGGCATCAGCGTGCACGCCTGGCCGGGAGTGATCGTGCCGCTCGCCGTGGGCGTCCTGGTCACGCTGGCGGCGTCGTTCGCGCCGGCCCGGCGGGCGACCCGCGTGCCGCCGATCGCGGCCCTGCGCGAGGGCGCGGTGCTGCCGCGGACGTGGCTCAGCCGCTTCACCCCCTACATCGCCGGGCTCGCGCTCCTGGCCGGGATCCTGCTGGTGTTCCAGGGCGTGACCGGCTCGGGGCCGACCACGCAGCGGCTGCTCACGATCGCCGGCGGCGCCATCCTCTCGTTCATCGGGCTTGCGATGGTGTCGCGCTACCTGATCAAGCCGCTGGCACGCGCGATCGGCTGGCCGCTGAGCGCCGGCCGCGGCGCGTCGGGGCGACTCGCACGTGAGAACACGACCCGCAACACCGGCCGCACGGCCGTGACCGCCGCGGCGCTCATGATCGGCATCGGCCTGGTGGTCTTCTTCTCCGTGCTGATCAACGGGTTCAAGCAGTCGTTCATCGGCTCGATCGACGAGAGCATCACCTCGAACCTGATCATCCAGAGCCACAGCCAGGGCAACCCGGTGCCCGAGGCCGCGGTCACCGCGGCGCAGGGGGTGCCGGGCGTCGACACGGCTCTCGGGGTCGCGTTCACCCAGGTCAAGATCGGGCACGGCGGCACCGACGAGGCGAACGGGATCGACCCGTCCACGCTGCCGCGGCTCTACAAGTTCCAGTGGCAGAAGGGCGGCTCGGACGCCCTCCTCGGCCGGCTGCGCGGCGGCGACGCGCTGGTGGAGGAGCAGTTCGCGAAGTCGCACCACCTGTCGCCGGGGGACACGTTCCAGGTCACGAGCATCGACGGCCGCCACGTCACGATGCACGAGATTGGCCAGTACAAGGATCCGGTCCTGTTCAGCGGGTTCATGGTGTCGCAGGGGACGTACTCAAAGCTCACCACCGACCACAACCCGCAGGTGCTGCTCGTCCGCTACGCGAGCGGCGCGCAGATGAGCGCGACCACGAGGGCGGTGCGCCAGGCTCTGCGGCCCTTCCCCGACGTGAACGTGCAGACGAACTCGGAGTTCAAGGACTCGTTCTCGAAGCAGATCAACCAGCTGCTCTACCTGCTCTACATCCTGCTCGCGATGAGCGTGGTGATCTCGCTGTTCGGGATCGTGAACACCCTGGCGCTGTCGGTGTTCGAGCGCACGCGTGAGATCGGCATGCTGCGCGCCATCGGCACGACCCGCTTCCAGCTGCGGCAGACGATCCTCTACGAGAGCGTGATCACCGCGATCATCGGCGGCATCCTCGGGATCGTCATCGGGGTCGTGCTGGCCTGGGTCGTCTCGCTCGGCTTCCGCTCGTCCGGCATCGTGTTCGCGATCCCGTACGGCCAGGTGATCGTCTCGCTGATCGTGGCCGCGATCGCCGGCGCGGTGGCCGCCGCCTTCCCCGCCCGGCGGGCGGCGCGCCTGAACGTGCTCGAAGCGCTGCAGTACGAGTAGCCGCACACCGGACGGGTCAGACCCCTTCGGTGCGCCCCTGCCGTCTCGTGGACACCGTGGTCCGGAGGCTCGACGGCTCCGGGGAGAGCCGGGCACACCGCCCGGACATGCGCGAGCGCCCTCCCGTCCCACGTCGGAGGGCGCTCGTACGGAGCCATGCCGACACCCTAGACCGGCCCGTCGCTAGGCGGCCTCGACCAGCTCGGCCTCCCCGGTCAGCGGTCCGCCGGCGTCGTCCTCGGCCGCCTGCGCTCGCGCGGCGGCCGGGTCGGGCAGGCCCCGGGTTGCCGCGATGACCGCGACGGCCATCGTGATCTGCAGGGTCAGCACGATCACGAAGGCATCGCGCATGCCGAGCGAGTTCGCGGCCGAGAGCGACAGGAAGAGGCTCCCGAGCGTCCCGACCCCGATCGCCTGGGCGGACTGGGCCGTCGTCGTCAGCACGCCGCTGCCGACACCCGCGCGGTGGGCGGGGACGCCTGCCAGCACGAACCCGAACAGCGGGCTCAGCATGAGCCCCTGGCCGAAGCCCGCGACGACCATGGGCAGCGCCAGCGTGAGCGCGTCGACGTTCGGCCAGTCGCTCCAGAGCGTCGCGCCGAGCGCGACCAGGCCGATCACCTGCATGATCGCCCCGACGGCGATCACGTCGCGGCCGAGCCGGGCGGTGAGCGCGGCGCTCGCGAGCGACGCGGCCAGGAAGGAGACGGCCATCGGCATCAGCGCGAGCCCCGATCCCAGCGGGGTCAGACCGGCGCCGATCTGGAACGCGATGGCGGCCACGAACAGGAAGGCCGCGAAGCCGCTGAAGAACAGCATGGCGATGGCGAGCCCCGGGCGCATGCCGCGGTGCCGGAGCAGCGTCGGGGGTACCAGCGGGTGCCGGCCGACGGCCTCGAGCCGGCGCTCGACGACCGCGAACGCGATCAGCGCGGGCACCACGATCGCGAGCAGGCCCCAGCTCCACAGCGGCCAGCGGAGGGCGCGGCCCTCGGTCACCGGGACGAGCAGGTCGAGGACCGCCACGGCCAGGAGGCCCGTGCCGAGCACGTCGATCGGCGCCGGCTCGGCCGCCCGGGTCGACGGCACCGACCGCCACGCCAGGGCGAGGGCGACGATGCCGACGGGCACGTTCACGAGGAAGATCGGCCGCCAGTCGGCGCCGCCGATGTCGGCATCGACGATGAACCCGCCGGCCACCTGGCCGACCACCGCTGCGATGCCACCGTTCACCCATCCAGGGTCGCGGCGGGCAGCCGCACCGTCATCGATCCCGGGCACGGTCCCTGCGTGACCGCGCGCACGCAGGCCTTACGGCGCCTGATAGCATGTGTGCTATGAACCAGTCGGGTTCGCGACCCCTCGCCGTCGCCTCGGGCTGCCTGCTCGCGGCGGTCGCCAGCGCGGGGATCCTGGTCGGCGCCTACGCCGTCTGGAATCCGAACGGCATCGAGTTCGGGGCGGCCTG
>JAICJM010000276.1 GCA_025928435.1 Thermoleophilia bacterium | reverse complement strand
AGCGTTGGCGCCATCTCGAGTTCCGAGGCGGCGCCATGTCGATCCACCTTGCCGGACGTTCAACAACCATCAACACAATCGAGGCGGCGGGAATCTAACCCGCGTCCACGATCGCACGAAGAGAGCGTCTACAAGCGTATTCCGGGTTTTCGATTCGCCCGAGTGGCTGCCCCCGGACAGGCCACCCTTCGAGCTAGCCCCTCTTTGAAGTCCCGGTCGGCGGCGGAGGCGTTCCCCCTTCCGGCAAGCCCGCTTATGACGCCGGCGGTCCCTCCCGCGGGCTGGAGGGGCCGGCGCGCTGCCTAGTTCTTAGGCGGCGAGTGCGAGATCAGATTCCGCACTTGCGGTTTCCAGGGATTTTACGAGGCCACCTGGAACCTCGGCTTGCAACTCTCCCCGAAAGTTCGACCATGTCGAGACCAGGTCGCCCCCGGGTGATGTCGGCTACCATGGTACCGGATCTGTTGAGGAGGGCCGGCCCGGGGGCGGGACGGGACGGCAGATTCCAGGGGTGTTGGGCTGTTGAGCGTGGTTGAGACATTCGCCGTCGCGGTCGTTGGCGGCTTGACCGGGAGCGCGTGCGGTTCCGGGATTCTCATGTGGGCGCGGCATCGCGAGCGCGAGCTCGATCTCGAGGAGCGCCACCAGGAGGAGATGGCGGCCGAGGCGAACACGTTCGCCGGCGCGGCTGCCGCGGCGCAGAGCATGCTGACCGCCGCCAAGTGGGAAGGGGTGCGCAACAACGACGGCAAGGACTTCCTCTCGCGCATGCTGGAGCGCCATGACGAGATGACCATGCGGCTGGCCCGGATCCACGCCGCGTTCGGCGCCCACTCCGAGGCATCGACGGCAGCGGTGCGGGTGAACGAGGAGGTCGAGGCGTGCCTGCGCCGGCTCTCGGGCGTGTACGCCGCCCTCCAGCGCGGCGACGACGTCGACGAGGAGTGGGACCTGCTCGAGGCCGAGGAGCAGGAGCTCTCGGCCTGGCGGGCGCACTTCGGCGAGGCGGCCCGGGCCGAACTGGTCGCCAACGGCAACGCGCGCGTGCGACTCTAGGCCCGTGGCCGTGGATGCAGCAGACCGCGATCGGCTCCGTGACCGGCTGGGACCGGTCGGCGCCTGGCTGACGCTGCTCGGCCTGCGCTCCGCCGGGGAGGAGCGGACGGCGGCGGCCGAGATCGAGCGGCTCGGCTATCCGGCGCTCTGGTTCGGCGAGACGCCGGTGAACAAGGAGGCGTTCGTCCACGCCGGCATCCTCCTCGCCGCCACGGAGCGGATCGCGATCGCGACCGGCATCGCGAGCATCTACGCCCGCGACGCCGCGGCCGCGAACGCCGCCGGGAACGCGCTGGCCGAGGCCCACGACGGCCGGTTCGTGCTCGGTCTCGGCGTCAGCCACGCGCCCGCCGTGGCGCAGCGCGGGCACGACTACGGCAAGCCGGTCACGGAGATGCGCAGGTACCTCGACGCCCTGGACGCGGCCGACTATCGCGCGCCGGCGCCGGCCCATCCTGCGCCAGTCGTCATCGCGGCGCTGCGGCGGCGGATGCTCGAGCTCGCCTGCGACCGGGCCCACGGCGCCCATCCCTACCTCGTCACGCCGGCCCACACGGCCCGCGCCCGGGAGATCCTGGGCCCCGGGCCGGTGCTCGCGCCGGAGCAGGGCGTCGTCCTCGAGACCGACCCCGCCCGGGCGCGGGCGGTCGCGCGCGAGCACCTGAGCGCCTACCTGCGCCTCCCCAACTACACCAACAGCTGGCGCGAGGACGGCTTCGGCGACAACGACTTCGCCGACGGCGGCAGCGACCGGCTCGTCGACGCGCTGATCGCCTGGGGGGATGCGGACGCCATCGCGCAGCGGGTCGCGGCCCACCATGTGGCGGGCGCCGACCACGTCTGCATCCAACCGGTGGTGCGCGACCTCGATCGCGCCCTGACCGAGCTGCGCGAGCTCGCGCCCGCGCTGCTCGCCTGACCCCTGTTACGAGTACCAGGCAGGCGGATCGGCCCCCGGAGCGGGGGGCTCGGCGGGCTGGCCGCCGCCGTACTCGGCCCGGGCGGTGGTCGCACACCAGACCGAGGCGCGCTCGAACCGCTCCGCCAGGAGCCGGGCGGTCACGTCCTGCATGGCGACGTCGGCGGGCGACGCCCGGCCGTCGGTCTCGATCACGAGCAGCCCCTCCCCGCCGTCGGGGAAGTAGGTCGCGCGCACGCCCGTGCCCGAGAGCGGCCGCTTGCGCCAGTGGAAGCCGATGCCGTCCAGCTCCGGCCCCCATTCGAACCGGAACCCGAGCGGCTCGAGGAACGCGCGCATGCCCTCGACCGGCACCGCCTCGAAGCGCACCTCAAGCTTCATCGCGACCGTCCCAGAGCAGGTCGAACCATGCGAGCACGACCGGCGTCGCCTCGTCCACGGAGCCGCCGTACCCGCTGAAGAAGCGGATGTGCTCCTCCCGCCAGTACGCCAGCGACCTGTCGCCCTCGCCCTCCGTCCACGCGAACTCCTCGTCGACGTCGCCGAAGGCGCGCTCCTCGACGGCGGTCGTGCGGATGACACACAGCGGCCGGGCCTCGCCGTCCAGGATCACCGCCAGGTCGCCCGCGGCCGGCAGCGGCTCGTCGTCGCCGTAGTCCGCACGCCGGCTGGCCGTGGCCCGCTTGGGGCCGTCGCACACGAGCAGGCCGAGCTCGGTCGCCATCTCCGGGCTCGACCCGAATCCCCAGGCGGTGTACGGCCCGTCGATCCCGGTGGCGGCCACGAACCGGCGCCAGAACGCCTCGACGTCAGCCACCGGACGCCGCCAGGGCCTTGAGGAAGTGCTCCGAGACCTGCCCGAAGCCCATGCCGCGGTAGAAGTCGTGCGCGCCGTCGCGATGCAGCGCGCTCGTCACCTCGATGCGCACGCACCCGCGCGAGCGCGCGATCGCCTCGGCCTCGGACACGAGCTCGCGCGCCAGGCCCCGCCGGCGGGCCGCCTCGCCGACGACGAGAACCGTCACCCGGCACCAGTCGCCGGGCTCGTGCAGGACGGGGACCATGTACAGCGTGAGCACCCCGGCGACCGCTCCGGCGTGCTCCGCCACCAGCACGGCCGAGCGGCCCGACTCGAGCGCTTCCAGCCGCCGCTCGACCTCGGCGGCCCCCAGCGGATAGCCGAGCTCGGCGAGCAGGACGGCGACCGCGGGCGCGTCGGCCACCGCCGCCCTGCGGACGCTCACCGGCGCTGCCGCTCGAGCCCGCGCATCGCGCGGTCCATCTGCCGCTGGGCGTCGCGGGCGGCGATCGCGTGGCGCTTGTCGACGCCCTCCTTGCCCCGCGCGAGGCCGATCTCGAGCTTGACCTTGCCGTCCACGAAATACAGCTGCAGCGGCACGAGCGTCATCCCCCGCTCCGCCACCTTGCGCCCGAGCTGCTCGATCTCGTGCCGGTGCAGGAGCAGCTTGCGGTCGCGGGTGGGCTCGTGGTTCTGCATGTTGCCCTGCCGGTACGGCGCGATGTTGGCGCCCACCAGGAACACCTCGCCGTCGTGCAGCTGGGCGTATGCCTCGCGCAGGTTGCCGCCGCCGTCGCGCAGCGACTTCACCTCGGTGCCGGTGAGGGCGATGCCGGCCTCGAACCGCTCGAGGATGTGGTAGTCGTGGCGGGCCTTGCGGTTCTCGGCGATGAGCTTGCGGGCGGTGGCCATGCGCCGAATTCTAGGTGCGGCGCCGTTCCAGGTCGAGGAACGGCAGGTCGACGGCCGTCGCCGCGACGCGGCCGCGCTCGCCCTCCACCGACCACTCGATCTCGAGCGGCGCGCCGGTGCGCACGCCGGCGTCGAGCGACGCGAGCCCGATCATCTT
>JAICJM010000152.1 GCA_025928435.1 Thermoleophilia bacterium | reverse complement strand
GGCCGCGTTCAGCGCCAGCAGGTTGGTCTGGCCGGCGATGCCGGTGATCGTCTCGACGATGCCGCCGATCTGCTCGGACTTCGCGGCCAGCTGGTTGATGGCCTCGACGACCTGGGCGGACGACTCCTTGACGGCCGCCATCGCGCTGTTGGCCTGCTCGGCCGCGGAGACGCCCTGATCGGCGACCGCGCGGGCCCGCTCGGCCGCGACGGCGGACTCCTCCGCCGACTCGCGGGTCGTCTGCACCATCTGCACCTGGCGCTCGGCGCCCTCGGCGACGTCCTGCACCGCCCGGGCGATCTCCTCGACCGCGCGGCTCGTCTCCTCGGAGGTCGACGACATCTGCTGGGACGCCGCGCTCATGGTCTGCGCGGCACCCGAGACGTCGTTCACGATCGTCCGCAGGCTGGTCGTCATCGTCAGGAACGCGTGGCCGAGCACGTCGCGCTCGGACTGCGGCTCGATCTCGACCGTCAGGTCGCCCTCGGCGATGCGGCCGGCCGAGGCGGCGAGGCCCTGGAGGTAGGCGATCATGCGCTCGAAGGCGCGGGCGGTCTCGCCGATCTCGTCACGGCTGGTGGTGACGACGTCCTGCTGCAGGTCGCCCTCGGAGATGCCCTCGGCGGCCTGGAGCATCTGGCGCACGCCCCCGGTGATGGCGCGGGCGATGAAGAACGCGAGGCCGGCACCCAGGGCGGCGGCCGCGAGCAGGAGCGCGATCACAATCGTGCGCGCGGTGCTCGAGGTCGAGCGGGCCGAGGCCAGCGCGTCGTCGGCGAGCGTGACGTTGTACGTGTTCCAGGCCCGGTCGTCGGCGGACAGCTTGTCGAAGTCGGTGCCCGCGGCGTCCAGCTCCCGCGAGGCCGCGTCCCGGTCCCCCGCGCGCACGTCGTCGTCGATGTTCGCGGTGGTGTGGAGGTAGTCCGCCCACTCGGTCTTCGTCGTCTGCCAGAGGCGCCGGTCGGTCGCGTCGGTGACGCTGTCCGCGTAGCCGTTGAGCGCCCTGGTGGCCTCGGCCGAGTAGGGGCCGAGCTGGCTCATGAGCTTCGCCTGGCGGGAGTGCTTCGCGACGACGAGGTCGGCCTGCACGCGGCGGTAGTTGGCCGCGGCCGTCTCGATCGTCCCGATCCTCTGGGCGGCCGGTAGGCTGTTCGTCCCCAGGTACTCGGCCTTGTTGTCGACCGATCCGAGCTCGACGATCGCAGTCACGCCGAGCACCAGCATGAGGCCGACGACCACGCCGAACGACCCGAACAATTTTGTGCGCACCGAGAGACGCATGATGAAACCTTTCCGTGTTGTCCGTGCTTCGCGCCGGCCGGGTGCGGCGGCGTCGCCACGGGTAATCGCTTGCCTGGCATCAACATGCATCCCCGAAATCGCGTAGCTGACGCTCCCCGGGTCGTGCGGTGACCGCCGCCGCGGGCCTTCCCGCGACGGAGCAAGCCGCCCTCCTCCGGTCGGGGGCGATGTCCGCCGTCGAGCTCGTGCGCGAGCACCTCGACCGCATCGAGCGGTGCGACGGCGCCGTGAACGCGGTCGTCACGGTGGTGCCGGAGCGCGCGCTCGTGGCGGCGGAGGAGGCGGACGCGCGCAGGGCCGCGGGCGAGCCGCTGCCGCCGCTGCACGGCCTGCCGATCGCGCACAAGGACCTCGTCGACACCGCCGGCGTGCGCACCACGTACGGCTCGCCGTCGTTCCGGGACCACGTGCCGGATGTCGACGAGCTGCTCGTCTCGCGCCTGCGGGCCGCCGGTGCGATCATGGTCGGCAAGACGAACACGCCCGAGTGGGGGGCGGGGTCGCACACGTTCAACCCGGTGTTCGGGCCGACCCGGAACCCGTGGGACACCTCCCGCTCGGCGGGCGGCTCGAGCGGCGGCGGGGCGGCCGCGCTCGCGTGCCGGATGCTGCCGCTCGCCGACGGCAGCGACCTGGGCGGGTCGCTGCGCAACCCGGCGGCGTGGAACGGCATCGTCGGCCTGCGGCCCACTCCCGGCGTCGTGCCGTCATGGCCGTCCGACTCGCCATGGCTGCCGTTCTCGGTCGACGGGCCGATGGGGCGCACGGCCGCCGACGTGGCGCTGCTCCTGCGGGCGATGGCGGGCCCCGACCCGCGGGCGCCGCTCTCCCAGCGGGCGGCGCCGCTCGACCTGGACCCGCCGCTCGAGGTCGACATGCGCGGGCGGCGCGTGGCCTGGAGCCGCTCACTGGGAGGACTCCCGGTCGAGCCGGCCGTCCTGGCGGCGCTCGAGCCGGCCGTGGCGGCGCTGGCCGGCCTCGGCCTCGACGTCGCCGAGGGCGAGCCGGACCTGGCGGGAGCCGACACCGCCTTCGAGACCTGGCGCGCGTTCGGGTTCGCGCTCTCGCTCGGC
The DNA here is from genome assembly GCA_025928435.1 of Thermoleophilia bacterium. Next base: position 7,568 of record JAICJM010000152.1, on the reverse strand, counting down.
GAGCTCTACGACTCCGACGGCGAGCGCATGAAGGAGACGGTGCGCTGGAACGTCGAGCGCGGCCGCGCGCTCACGGTCTCCGACCTGACGGCAGCGACCCGCCTCCACGCGGGGCTGCACGCCCGGGCGCTCGGGTTCTTCGAGCGCTACGACTACCTCGCCTGCCCGGTGACCCAGCTCGAGCCGTTCCCGGTCGAGGTGGAGTACCCGGTCGAGGTCGCGGGCGTCCCGATGGGGAGCTACCTGGAGTGGATGCGCGCGTGCTCGCGCATCTCCGTCATGGGCTGTCCCGCGATCTCGATCCCGGCCGGGCTGTCGGCGAACGGGCTCCCGGTGGGGCTGCAGCTGGTGGCGCGGCCGTTCGCCGAGCGGGCGCTGCTCGAGGTCGCCCATGCCGTCGACGCGCTGACCGGCTACTCCCGCGTCGTGCCGCCGGCGGCGGTGGCCGGGCGGTGAATAGCCTCCGGCTCGCTTGACGGGTCGAGTAGCATCGCGGCCCATGGAGGGAAGCCGCTTCGACCTCGTCGTCCTCGGCTCGGGCCCCGCCGGCCAGAAGGCCGCGATCCAGGCGGCCAAGGTGGGCGCCTCGGTCGCGGTGGTCGAGTGCCGCGACACCATCGGCGGCGTGTGCGCCAACACGGGCACGATCCCCTCCAAGACCCTGCGCGAGGCGGCGGTCTACCTCACCGGCCTGTCCGAGCGCGGCCTGTACGGCCAGAGCTACCGGGTCAAGGACGAGATCGCGATCGACGACCTGATCTGGCGCACGCAGCAGGTCATGTCGCGCGAGATCGATGTGATCCGCAACCAGCTCGCCCGCAACCACGTCCAGGTCCTGACCGGCGCCGGCCGGCTGGCCGACGCGAACCGCGTCGAGGTGTCCGACCGGCGCGGGAGCGTTCGCACCGTCGAGACCGACCGGATCGTGATCGCCACCGGCACGACGCCCGCCCGTCCGCCCGACGTCGAGTTCGACGAGGCGACCATCCTCGACTCGGACGGGATCCTGCAGATGGCGCGCGTCCCCTCGACGCTGGTCGTGGTCGGGGCGGGCGTGATCGGCATCGAGTACGCGTCGATCTTCGCCGCCCTCGGCACCCGGGTCACGGTCGTCGAACGGCGCGAGCGGCTGCTCGAGTTCTGCGACGGGCAGATGGTGGAGGCGCTCCAGTACTACCTGCGCGACCTCGGCGTCGTGTTCCGGCTGGGCGAGACGGTGACGTCGGTCGAGAAGCACGACGACGGCACCCTGACGGCGCTCGCGAGCGGGAAGCGCATCGCCGCCGACGCGGTGATGTACTCGGCCGGGCGCCAGGGCGCGACCGCCGGCCTCGGCCTGGAGGAGGTGGGACTGCAGATCGACAAGCGCGGACGCATCGCCGTCGACGAGCACTACCGCACGGCGGTCGACCACATCTACGCGGTGGGCGACGTGATCGGCTTCCCCAGCCTGGCGTCGTCGTCGTTCGAGCAGGGCCGGCTGGCCGCCGCCCACGCCTTCGGGCTCGACACCCGGCCGATGCGCGAGCTGCTCCCGATCGGCATCTACACCATCCCCGAGATCAGCTACGCCGGCCGCACGGAGGAGGAGCTGACGGGCGACGGCGTCCCCTACGAGATCGGCGTCTCACGCTATCGCGAGCTCGCCCGCGCGCAGATCCAGGGCGACTCGGTCGGGATCCTCAAGCTGCTCGTCGAGCCGGAGGCGCGCACGATCCTGGGCGTGCACGTTTTCGGGACGGCCGCGACCGAGCTCGTCCACATCGGCCAGACCGTCATGGGCCTCGGCGGCACGGTCGACTACCTGATCGACCAGGTCTTCAACTACCCGACGCTGGCCGAGTCCTACAAGGTCGCCGCGCTCGACGCGACGAACAAGCTGCGGGCGCTCAACCGGCTCACCGTGTAGGCCGCCGCGCCGGTCGCTTGAACCCGGGGCGCCGGGGGAGTAGCATCGCCGGTAGGCAACGATCGTAGCGAACGCCACGAGTCGTGCGGCCGGGGCGCGAGCACGAGCGAGGAGGGCCCGCGATGCTGCGAATCACCCGTCCCATCCTGTCCTTGGTGGCCGCGCTGACGGCGGCGCTGGCGTTCGAGGCCGCGACCGCCTCGGGCGCGAAGGTCGCCGTCGCCAACCGCGCCCTCGTGTACACGGGCGTCGGCACGGAGGCAAATGACCTCCGGCTCGCCCGCCACGGGGGCGACCTGATCGTGCGTGATCTGACCGCGACACTGGTGCCTGGCGCCGGATGTACCAGGGTCACCGGGCACAAGGCGACGTGTGCCGGCGCCGGGGTCGTCGGATTCCGCGCGGGCCTCGGACGAGGCAACGACCGGGCGGTCGTCGCGGACCTGGTGCGCCCTGCCGACGATCGTCGTTCGCCGGCGAGGCGGGGGCCGACACGCTCGCGTCGGTGGTCGCGCACGTGGCCTTCTACGGGGGAGGGGGGCGCGACCGGCTCCTGGGAGGGCCGCGCGCGGACGTCCTCCAGGGCAGGCGGGGGGCGGACTTCATCCGTGGCCGGGGCGGTGCCGACCGGATCGAGGGCGGGCGCGGAGACGATCTGATCGTGAGCGGCCCCGGTGCCGACCGGTCGTCCGGCGGGGCCGGCGACGACAGGGTCTACGGCAGCCGCGGCGACGACGTCCTCCGGGGCGGCCCCGGCGACGACATCCTGGCGGACTTCTCCGGCTGGGATCGCCTCTACGGCGAGACGGGCGAGGATTACCTCAACACCTTCGAGCTCGTGCCGGACGGGAGGCCAGGGGACTTCCAGAACGCCAGCACGGGGCCCGACTACGGCTGCCGGGCCTCGCCCGACGACGTGCTCGTCGGCTGCGACGAGAACGCAAAGTAGGCTCGGCCTCAGCCGCCGGTGCGCTCGAGCACGATGACGGGGATCTCGCGGGTCGTGTTGCGCTGGTACTCGTCGTAGCCCGGGAAGATGTCCGCCATCGTGCGCCACAGCCGCGGCTTCTCGTCGGGGCCGGCCGGATGGGCGCGGGCGTGGAAACGCTCGGCCTTCACCTGTACGTCGACCTCGGGGTCGGCCAGCAGGTTGAGATACCAGGCGGGGTGCTTCGGCGCGCCGCCCCGGGAGGCGACCACGAGCAGGCGGTCGCCGTCGCGGCCGTAGATCAGCGGCAGCGTGTGCTGCTCGCCGCTGCGGCGGCCGCGGGTGGTCAGGAGCAGGGTGGGGTTGCCGTTCCAGTCGTGACCGTCTTCGCCGTCGGTCTCGATGTAGCGCTCGACGTGGTCGGCGTACCACGGGCGGGGAGATGCTTGATCGCTCATGTATTACATGGTAGCCGCCGGGCCAGGAGCGCCGCGCCGGCGCTGGACGCTCCCAGCGTCGCGACGGCGGCGGCGACGATGGCCGCGCCCTGGCCGGGCGTCAGCAGGCCCGCGGTCAGGCCCAGCGAGACGACGCCCGCCGGGAGGCCGAGCTGCGCCGACGCGAGCAGCCCCGCCGGCCACGGCATCCGCATGACGAGGGCGACCGCCAGATGGCAGGCGACGACGGCGCAGAGGAGGACGAGCGCGAGGACGACGTCCGAGCGCGACGAGGCGAGCGCGCGGAAGTTCAGCCGTGCGCCCAGCGTCACGAAGAAGAACGGCACGAAGAACCCCTCGGCGAGGCCGACCAGCTGCTGGGTCAGGCGCCGCGGCTCGCCCGCCAGGGCGACGATCATCCCGGCGGCGAATCCCGCGATGAGGATGCTCGTGCCGAACTCGGTCGCGATCGCCGCGAGCCCGAACAGCACGAGCAGCGAGAGCCGCAGGTCGAGCGCCCAGCCGCGCTTCCCGGAGTCCTCGCGCAGCGCCCGCACGGCCCGGTTGCCGCGGAGCGCGTGGACGACCGCGAACACCGCGACGGCAGCCGCGGTCACGGCGAGGCCGCCGCCGGCGATCCGCAGCGCCCGCGACGGCTCGAGCGCGACCGGCAGCGCGACGATGGTGGCGATGTCGACGAGCGCGATCCACGCCGTCGCGAGGAGCAGCTCCGCGCCGGCCAGGCCGCGCTCGTGCAGGATCGGCATGACCACCGCCGAGCTCGACGCGGCCAGGAGCAGGACGAACAGGGCCGGGTGCTTGATCGGTGTGGCGTGCGCCAGCCCCCAGCCGGCGGGGACGGCGATCGCGAACGACAGCGCGGCCGCGACGGCTGCCCGCCGCAGCGCTTGCCGCAGGCCCGGGTCGCGCAGCGGCAGGTGCGTTCCGACCACGAACATCAGCATGGCGAAGCCGGCGTCGGAGAGGAACACGATGGTCGGGTCGCCGGTGTCGATCTCGCGCAGGCCGGTGCGTCCGATCAGCACGCCGGCCGCGATCTCGCCCACCACCACGGGCACGGCCAGGCGGCTTGCCCCCGAGAGCAGCGGTCCGGCCAGGCCGCAGGCGATGATCAGGGTGAGGATCCCGAACGTCATCGGGGCGATAGTGTGACCCCATGCGCGCGGTCGTGCTGGAGGAGGTCGGGCGCCTGGCCGAGCGCGAAGTGCCCGACCCCGAGCCCGGGCCCGGCGAGGTGCTCGTCGAGGTGGGGGCCTGCGGTGTCTGCCGCACCGACCTGCAGATCTTCCAGGGCGATCTGCCGCTGCGACGGCGGCCGGTCGTGCTCGGCCACCAGGTCGCCGGCCGGATCGCCGGCACGGGGGAGCGAGTGGGCGTGGCGTGGCTGCACGGCGCCGACGGCACCTGCCCGGCCTGCCGGCGCGGCCTCGAGAACCTGTGCCCGAACGCGGAGTTCACCGGCTGGACGGACGACGGCGGCTACGCCGAGCTGGTGCGCGCGCGGCGCGACTTCGTCTTCCCGCTGCCGCCGGGCTTCGCCGACGTCGAGGCGGCGCCGCTGCTCTGCGCGGGCATCATCGGCTACCGGTCGCTGCGCCTGGCGGGCGCCGAGGCGGGCGGGCGCCTGGGCCTCTTCGGGTTCGGGTCGTCGGCGCACCTCGCCATCCAGGTGGCGCTCCGCTGGGGCTGCGAGGTGGCGGTCTTCACCCGCTCGGAGACCGAGCGGGCGCTGGCGCTGCGGCTGGGCGCGGCCTGGGCGGGCGGGTACGGCGACCGGGCACCGTGGCCGCTCGACGCGGCGGTCACCTTCGCGCCCGTCGGGTCGGTGGTCGTGGCCGCGCTGGCGGCGCTTGCGCCGGGAGCAACAGTGGCCGTGAACGCGATCCACCTCGATGGGATGCCGGCCTTCGACTACGACCTGCTGTGGGGGGAGCGGGCCATCCGCTCCGTCGCGAACTTCACCCGCGCCGACGCGACCGCGTTCCTGGGGCTCGCCGCCGAGATCCCGATCCGCGCGCAGGTGCAGGAGTTCCCGCTCTCGGCGGCCGGCGAGGCGCTCGAGCGGCTGGCCGCCGGCGGGATCAGCGGCTCGGCCGTGCTGCTGGTCGACCCCGCATGAACGCCGCCCGCCGCGCCGTCGCCGCAAACGTGCTCGCGGCCGCGCGCGCCCACGACGCCGCCCAGTCCGATCGCCTGGCCCGGTTCCGCAACGTCGAGCCCGAGACGGCCGAGCTGCTCGGCGTCCTCGTGCGGGCCACCGGCGCGCGGCGGGTGCTCGAGCTCGGCACGTCGAACGGCTACTCGACGCTCTGGCTCGCCGACGCGGCCGAGAACACCGGTGGGGTGGTCACGAGCGTCGAGATCGAGCCGGCCCGGACGGCGATGGCGCGCGCGACCCTGGAGCGCGCCGGCCTGGCGGCCGAGCTCGTCACCGGCGACGCCGGCGAGACGCTGCGTGCGTCCGCCGACGGTGCGTGGGATCTCGTCTTCCTCGACGCCGAGCGCCCCGCCTACGCCGGCTACTGGCCCGATCTCCTCCGGACGCTGCGGCCCGGCGGCGGCGTGCTCGCGATCGACAACGTGGTGTCCCACGCCGCCGAGGTGGAGGATGTGACCGCGCTGATCGAGACCGAGCCGGCGGTCACCACCATGCTCGTCCCGATCGGGGCCGGCGTGCGGCTCGTCGTGCGGGGCTAGACCCTCGGCGGGTCGATCCAGGCTCGGCCCGACGGTCCGATGGGTGCAGACACGGGCCGATCGTGCCGATAGACGGTACGAAGCGACGTGTCTGGTGATCTGATCGGGAACGCGGCTCGGACGAGCGAGGAGGCCATCCGCCGGGCGCGGCTCCTGGCCGACGACCTGGGCAGGCCGCAGGAGGCGCTCGAGGTGCTCGCGGACGCCATCGCCGGCGATCCCGAGAACGCGCAGCTGTGGACACTGCGCGCGTGGGCGCACCTCCGCCTGCGGAACTGGGACGAGGCGATCGAGGCCGCGACGGTCGCCGCCCGGAACGACCCGGGCAACGAGTGGGCATTCCGGATCATGAGCGCCGGCTGGCGTCGTCGCCGCCACTACCCGCGCGCGGTGGCCGCCGCCCGCGAAGCCGTCCGGCTCGCCCCGCACAACCCGTCCACGCACGCCGTGCTCGGGGAGGCCCTCTCGAAGACCGTCACGAGCTGGCGCGCGGCGGGCCGCGCCATGGCCCGCGCGCTGGAGCTCGCCCCGAACGACCCCGGAATCCTGAGTGCCGCCGGGTCCGCCGCCCTGTCCCGAAGGCGGCCGCGTCTGGCCGAGACCTACTATCGCCGGGCGCTCGCCCTGCGCCCCGACGACGCCGCGATCCGGAACGACCTGGCCCTCGCGCAGGGTCGCAGCCTGCGCTTCCGCAGCGCCGTGCTCGGCTACACGGACGCGCTCGCGATCAACCCCAACCAGCAGCTCTCCTACACGAACATCGCCGCAGCCGCGTCCGCGATCGCCCTGATCGTCTACCCGCTGGTCTTCGCCTGCGCGATGATCGCGGCGAACACCAACCCGCACATCCCGTTCATGCTGCCGTTCGTCGCCGCTGCGGGCTGGGAGATCCGCGGCGACGGCTGGCGGCTCGTCAAGGTCATCGTCCCCGCCGTCAACCGCAAGGGCGGCACGCTCCCGTTCCTGACCTTCGGGATCGTCATCGTCGTCGGCTGGATGCTCGCGATCCCGTTCCTCCCCGAGGACGCCGGGCGCTACCAGGCGCAGACGCTGGCCGGCCTCGATCTCTTCCCGACGGTCCACGTCGTGGCGGGCTATATCAGGTGGAAGCTCTCCTAGCGCCGATCAGGGTCACCGGCCGGCGCGCATGGGAGGAGCAGGATTCGAACCTGCGTAGGCAGAGCCAACGGGTTTACAGCCCGTCTCCTTTAGCCACTCGGACATCCTCCCGGGTGGGGGCGGAGTCTACTCCGCGTTGCGCAGCGCCTGCGCCTCGGGCAGGCCCTCGAGCTTCTTCAGCGTGTTGTTCTCGATCTGGCGGATGCGCTCGCGGGTGACCCCGAACGCGCGCCCGACCTCCTCGAGCGTGCACGGCTGCTCGCCCTTCAGGCCGAAGCGCAGCTCGATCACCTTGCGCTCGCGCTCGGGCAGCGAGTCGAGGGCGCGGTCGATGTCCTCGCGCCGCAGCGTCATCGTGGCCGAGTCGAACGGCGAGACCGCCTGCTCGTCGGGGACGAAGTCGCCCAGCTCGGACTCCTCCTCCTCGCCGATCGGCTTCTCGAGGCTGACCGGCAGC
>JAICJM010000199.1 GCA_025928435.1 Thermoleophilia bacterium | reverse complement strand
GTCTGGGTGCAGCGTCGAGTAGTCCAGGTGAATGTGCGCGTTGGGGAGTGCATTCGGGGCGTTCGGGAAGAGCCCGGGGCCGAACTGGTACAGCTTCGCGTCGCTGACGCCCTCGAACTCCGACTTCAGGATCTTCGGCGGAGGCGGTTTCCCCTTCGGAAACGCGCGGTTGAACGCACGCTCGTAGTAGCTCGCGACCCCGGTGACCTGCTTGCGCAGCTCGGCCTCGGTCTGGTCGCGGTTGTAGGACTGGTACAGGCTGACCACGACGACCGCCGCCGTGACCGTTGCCAGGACGAGCGTGCCAGCGAAGAGGAAGGCGAGGCGTGCCCTAAGTGACTGCAGCATCGTCAGCGACCTTGTAGCCCACGCCCCACACGGTGGCGACCGGGCAGTCATCGCCGAGCTTGCGCCGTAGCTGGCGCACGTGCACGTCAACGGTGCGGGTGTCCCCCGCGAAGGTGTATCCCCACACGCGCTCGAGCAGCTGGTCCCTGGTCAGCACCAGCCCGCGGTGGTCGAGCAGCTCCCACAGGAGGTCGAACTCCTTCGGCGCGAGCTGGACGTGCCGGCCCGAGACCGTCACCTCGCGACGGCCCGCGTCGATACGCAGGTTGCCGTGCTCCATGGCGGCCTCCTGCGGCCGCGAGGAGCGCGCCGTCTGGCTCGACCGGCGCAGGATGGACTTGATCCGCGCGACGAGCTCGCGCGGGTTGAACGGCTTGGTCAGATAGTCGTCGGCGCCCACCTCGAGACCGACGATCTTGTCGACGTCGTCGTCGCGGGCCGTCAGCATCAGGATCGGCACGTCCGACGTCGAGCGGATCTGGCGGCAGACCTCCAGGCCGTCGATGTCCGGCAGCATCAGGTCGAGCACGACGAGGTCGGGACTCGTGGCGTCCGCCTTCTGCAACGCCTCGGCTCCGTCGCGGGCGATGTCGACCTGATACCGGGCGTTCTTCAGGTACATCGCGACGAATGAGGCGATGTTCCGCTCATCCTCGACGACGAGGATCTTCTCGGCCATTGGCGTAGCCTACAGCCTGCCCAGGCCGGAGCTTAGAAGTACAGATGGGTCGTGGTGCCGGGCCAGCGGTGCGTGTGACCGTTCAGCGTGTACGTCCCCGAGCCGGCGATGGTGCCGCTCCCGTCGAACACGCCGCACACCTTGATCCCGCGGCCCTGGAGCTTGATCCAGAACTTCGTGCTGGCCGAGAGCGTCATCGTGCTCGAGGACGTCACCTTCCAGCCGTCCCTGCCGATGTACGTCCAGTGCAGGCCCTTGCCGTGCACCCAGTTCCTGGGATTCCCGTTGCCCGTGCGATCGCGCATCCAGATGGTGCCACTGGACATCGTGCCCCACTCGGCCCCGTTGGCGACGATGCTGACGGCCCCCCTGCCGCTCGCGCTGAAGGAGGAGCAGCTGGACCGGCACGCCTTGGCGAGCAGGGTGGCGCCCGACGCGGGCGCGGCGGCCGCGAGCGCGGCGAGGACGGCGGTGAGGAGAACGATCTTTCGCATGCGACCTGTATCGGCACCCGAGAGACCGAGTCCAGTAAGCCTTCTGTAAACCCCGCCGTGTGCAGGGCTATTTGGCGATCTCGGTCGCCCGCGACTCGCGGATGACCGTCACCTTGATCTGGCCGGGATACTCCAACTGGTCCTCGATCTCGCGGGCGATCTGGTGGCTGAGGAGCGCGGCGGTGTCGTCGTCCACCTCCTCGGGCTTGACCATCACCCGGATCTCGCGGCCGGCCTGCATCGCGTAGCAACGCTCGACCCCGTCCTTCTCGGTCGCGATCCGCTCCAGCGCCTCGAGGCGCTTGATGTAGTGCTCGAGGCTCTCGCCGCGGCCGCCCGGACGGGACGCCGACACGGCGTCGGCGGCGATCACGAGCACCGACTCGACCGTCTGGGGCTCCACGTCGTAGTGGTGGGCCTCGATGGCATGGCAGACGCTCGGCGACTCGCGGTACTTCTTCGCCATCTGGGCGGAGATCACCGCGTGCGGGCCCTCGACCTCGTGCGTGACCGCCTTGCCGATGTCGTGCAGCAGGGCGGCCCGGCGGGCGGTCTTCTGGCTCGCGCCCAGCTCCGCGGCCATGATGGACGCGAGGTGCGCGCACTCGACCGAGTGCTTCAGCACGTTCTGGCCGTAGCTCGTGCGGTAGCGCAGCCGTCCCAGAACCTTGACGAGCTCGGGGTGCAGGCCGTGCACGTTGGCCTCGAAGCACGCCTGCTCGCCGGCCTGGACGATCTGCTGCTCGATCTGGGCCTTGGACTGGTAGTAGGTCTCCTCGATCCGCGACGGATGGATGCGGCCGTCGGCGATCAGGCTTTCGATCGTCAGGCGCGCGATCTCGCGGCGGACGCCGTCGAAGGCCGAGAGCACGACGGCCTGGGGCGTGTCGTCGATGATGACGTCGACCCCGGTCAGGTTCTCGAGGGCGCGGATGTTGCGGCCCTCGCGGCCGATGATGCGGCCCTTGAGGTCGTCCGAGGGCAGCTGCACGACGGAGACGGTCGTCTCGGCGGTGTGGCCCGAGGCCGTGCGCTGGATCGCGATCGACAGGATGTTGCGGGCGCGCTTCTCCGCGTCGAGGCGGGCCTCCTCCTCGATCTGGCGCACCAGCCTGGCCATGTCCGTGCGCGCCTCCTGCTCGACACGCTGCAGCAAGGCCGTGCGGCCGTCGGCGGCCGTCATGCCGGCGATGCGCTCGAGGCCGGCGAGCTCGGCGTCGCGGGCGGTCTTCAGCTCCTCCTGGAGCTGCTTCGCGTGGGCCTCACGGTCGGCGATCGACTGGTCGCGCCGGGCCAGCTCCTCCGAGCGTGCGTCGACCTGGGCCTGCGCGGTCGACATGCGCTCCTCCGCCTTGATCAGCTCCGCCCGCCGGTCGGCCAGGTCGCGCTCCTGCTCGGTGCGCTGGGCGAGGAGCTCCTCGCGTGCGGCCACCTGGGCCTCCTTCAGCTGCGCGCCTGCCTGGCGTTCGGCGTCCTCGAGAATCCGTTGCGCCTGTCGCTCCGCCTCGGCGATCTGGGGGCGCCGACGCCGGTTCTCCACGGCGTAACCGGCCCCCACGCCGAGAATCAGCGCGAGCGCGATCAGAACAGCCTCCACCGCGTCTCCTTATGTGCGTGGCGGCACGCCGCGAGGCGCCCGCCGTCATCGAATCAGGTATGCGCGCCCGGCTGCCGCCGCGCATCGGGGCGTGCCGAGGCTCGCACCCGCTCCGCATGGGCGAAGGTGAAGCGCGAACTGATCGAAGACGTTACCCGGTGCAACCGACCCGCCCTTCGGCAGGAGAGGTACGAAACGGCGGCAAAGATGCCGGACTCGACATGGATCGTAGTCGACAGACGGTTGATCGGGCAACGGCTGACAGCGGTACGCGCGCCCGGGTCAGGCGTCGGCGTCGATGCCCAGGGCCGCTGCGACCGTGTCGGCGTCGAACCCGCGCCGGTGCAGGAAGCCCGCCGCCCGGCGCAGCCCGGCCGGGTCGCGGGGGTCGGGGGCGCCCCGCGCCTCGAGCGCCCGGCGGGCCCGCTCGAGCTCGTCGGCGGCGCCGGTCTCCGCGACGGCGCGGGCGGCCGGTTCGACCCGCAGCCGCTCGAGGTCGGCGTCGACGCGCAGCCGGCCGTACGCGTGCGCCCGGCGGCTCGACACGACGGCGGCGGCCAGGACGCCGTCGTCGACGGCCCCGATTGCCGCCAGCCGCTCGAGCACGGCGCTGGCCGCCGCCTCGGAGAGCCCCCACTCGCCCATCCGGCGCGCGAGTTCGGCCCGGGAGCGCGGGCGGACGGCGATCAGCCGCAGCGCCCGCCGCTCGGCCCCATCCGCCCGCTCCGCCTCGCGCAGAGCTGCGCAGGCGGACGGGTCGAGCTCGTCGCCGACCGCCAGCCCCTGCTCGGCAAGCCGGCGGTCGTGCACCCGCACGCGCTCGCCCGATCCGAGCAGCACCTCGACCGTCGGGTCGCCCGGCCGCGGCCGGCGCAGCCCGGCAACCGTCTCGGCGGAGCCGGGCTGGACGTCCACCGTGCTCGGCGCGCTACTCGACCGGGGACAGCGAGGCGCCGTTGGATCTGGCGGCCTCGTCGTCCTCGCCGCCGTCGCCGGACGTCGGCAGCTTGACCGGCGCCGTCTCGGCCCCCTTACGGGTCGGGACGACGGTGTCGGGAACGGCCGCCTGGATACCCTCGAGCAGCTTCGCGGTGACGTCGGGATGCTCGACCAGGAACGCCTTCACGTTCGTGCGCCCCTGCCCCAGCCGCTCCTCGCCGAACGAGAAGTACGAGCCGGACTTCTGGATCAGCTTGTGGTCGAGGGCGACGTCGAGCACGGAGCCCTCCCAGGAGATCCCCTCGCCGTAGGCGATGTCGAACTCGGCCTGCTTGAACGGCGGCGCGACCTTGTTCTTCACGACCTTGACCCGGACGCGGTTGCCGACGGCCTCGGTGCCCTCCTTGAGCGTCTCGATGCGGCGGATGTCGAGCCGCACCGACGAGTAGAACTTGAGCGCCCGGCCGCCCGGCGTCGTCTCGGGCGACCCGAACATGACGCCGATCTTCTCGCGCAGCTGGTTCGTGAAGATGCAGATCGTCCCGGTCCGGTTGAGCGTGCCGGCGATCTTGCGCAGCGCCTGGCTCATCAGGCGGGCCTGGAGGCCGACGTGGGAGTCGCCCATCTCGCCCTCGATCTCGGCCCGCGGCACGAGCGCCGCCACCGAGTCGATCACGAGCACGTCGAGCGCGCCCGAGCGGATGAGGAGCTCGGCGATCTCGAGCGCCTGCTCGCCGTTGTCGGGCTGGCTCAGGAGCAGATCGTCGACGTTCACGCCGATCCGGCGCGCGTACGTCGGGTCCATGGCGTGCTCGGCGTCGATGAAGGCCGCCAGGCCGCCGGCCCGCTGGGCCTCGGCGATGACGTGGTAGCAGAGCGTCGTCTTGCCCGACGACTCCGGGCCGAACACCTCGCACACGCGGCCGCGCGGAAGCCCGCCGATGCCCAGCGCGAGGTCGAGCGACAGCGCGCCGGTCGACACGGCGTCGATCGACACCCTCGGGGCGTCGCCCATCTTCATGACCGCGCCCTTGCCGAACTGGCGCTCGATCTGGCTGACCGCTGCCTCGAGTGCTTGCTCTCGCTCCATGCGTCTCTCCACCTTCCTCGTGCACGTCCCCGCGACGCGCCTTCGTATTGTCGCAGCCAGGCCCGACGCCGTCGGGCTCACGAACAGATGTTCGGATATCCTAGAGGCACGGTCGGACGCGGTTCAAGGCCGCGCGTGTTCCGCGGCTGCAACGACATGCGCGCGCAGGAGCTGCAGGGCGCCGGCGGTCGCCCGCGCCCGCACGATCGCGCGGTCGCCCGGCCACTCCGTCCGCCTGCCCTCGCCGCCCGCCGGAGACGCGACGTGCATGTACACGAGCCCGACGGGCTTCTCCGGCGTGCCGCCGCCCGGGCCGGCCACCCCCGTGACCGACACCGCGACGTCGGCGCCGAGCCGCTCGCGCGCGCCCTCGGCCATCGCCTCGGCCACCTCGGCGCTCACCGCGCCGTGGGCCTCGAGCAGCTCGGCGGGGACGCCCAGCAGCGACATCTTGAGCTCGTTCGAGTAGACGACGGCGCCCCCGGCGAACGCGTCCGAGCTGCCCGCGATGTCGGTGAGCTTGCCCGCCACCATGCCGCCGGTGCACGACTCGGCCGTCGCCGCCGTCCAGCCGCGCTCGCGCAGCAGGTCGAGCACGAGCTCGGCCACCGGCCGTTCGTCCGTCGCGAACACGAAGTCGCCCAGGGCCGCGGTCATGCGCTCGCTCATCGCCGCCCCGTCCGCCTCGCGGCCCGCCTCGGCCCGGATGTCGATCTCGATCTCGAAGTTGCGCGCGCAGATGCTGGTCTCGACGCCCTCGGGGTCGCCGCCCGCCTCCGCGAACAGGTCGGCGACGTGCGACTCGCCGATCCCGTAGGTGCGGATCAGCCACTGCCGTCGCGGCCGGGCCCGGGCGAAGAGGTCGGCGAGAGCCGGGTGCTCCGAGGCGAGCGGCCACAGCCGGCGCAGCTCGGAGGGCACGCCCGGGAGGACGACCAGGTGGGCATCACCCATGGGGACGACGAGCGCCGGAGCCGTCCCGGCGATGCCGAGCACGTGCGAGCCCGCGGGGATGTGGGCCTGCTTGCGGTTGCCGGCGTCGAAGCGGCCGCGCTCGTACCCGTACCGCTCGGCGACGCCGTTCGTCCAGCGCGTGATCGTCCCCAGCACCTCCTCGTCCAGCACGAGCGGGACGCCGGCCTCGGCGGCGATGGCCTCGACGGTGCGGTCGTCGTGCGTCGGCCCCAGGCCGCCCGACGTGACGACCAGATCGGCCGTCTCGAGCGCCGCGCGCAGGCCGGCACGGATGTCGTCCAGGTCGTCGCCCACGATCACGGTGCGCGTGAGCGAGAAGCCGAGGCGCTCGAGCGCGCGGGCGAGATGCGCCGCGTTCTGATCGGAGATGACCCCACGCAGGAGCTCGTTCCCCGTGAGCAGGATTGCGGCTCGGGGCCTGCTCAAGCCGCGGTGGCGCCCGACGCGGCCAGGCGCACCCGCCCGCCGGCGGCGACGTACGGCAGGGTGACGCGGTGGCCGTTCACGAGCACGGTGACGTTGCCGGGCGCTCCCAGGGCCAGGTAGACCGGCTTGCTCGAGGTGAACGTGAGGGTGGGATAGGCGGCGGGATCGATGGTGAACCCGCGCGGCGGGCCCAGATCGAGCCCCTGGGCGATGACACCGGCGCCGCTCGGCGACCCGATCGTCGCCTCGACCCACGTGGGCCCGCTCAGGCGCAGGACGATCCGGAACTTGCCCGACCCCTTGGTCGAGCCGGACGACGACGGCGTCGGCAGCGTCTCGTTGCCCGTCGTGCCCGGCGTCGTCGTGTGCCCGTTGGTCGTGTTCGTGTTGTAGGGGGCCGTCGGCTGGGGCGGGAAGCGCAATGCGAGCACGACCAGGAACGACACGGCCACGATCGCCGCCAGGGCGATCATCACCAGGTTCGACTCCCGCCGGTGGCGCTTGCGCGGCGGCCGCGAGCGCGGCTTGGAGGCGATCGGCGTGTG
>JAICJM010000305.1 GCA_025928435.1 Thermoleophilia bacterium | reverse complement strand
TAGCCGGCCTCCGTCCCGGTCTGCCAGAACCGGTCGACGTGCTCGCGGCTTTGCGCAACGAACCCGACATGCAGGCCGTGCGTCGCCGGATGGGTGCCGTCGACCGCATACATGCCGAGGTCCTCCCACATGGCGCCGTCCGCGTCCGAGTGTGACTTCCCGATCCCGAGCGGCCCGAGCACGGTGTCGTAGAAGCGCTCGGTCGCGCCACGGTCGGAGGCGCGGATCGTCACGTGGTCGAACATGCCTTGCCGGGTCAGTACCGGCGCCGGCCGCGGCCGATGTACCCGAGCAGGGCGAGGACGAGCAGGATGATGAGGATGATCACGATGATCGACATGCCGCCTAACGTTCCCGACCGGCGGCCGCGCCGAAACGCCTACTGCGTGAGCGTGATCGTGTAGGCCGTGTTCGACTGCGGGTTGTACGCCCCTGGCGTGCCGACCGTCGCGGAGGTCTCGAGCGTGACGAAGACGCCGTTGACCTCCTTGCCGTCGCTGTTCCCGCAGTAGGTCGGATTGCCGGGGTCGCCGCAGCTCGTGATCACGAACCAGGCGAAGCCGACGACGGTCATCGGAGCGCTCGTGCCGTCCGGCCAGGCGCTCTGTCCGCTCTGGTTCGTGAGGACGGGGATCAACACGAGCTGCGGGCTGTTGGGGTCGAGAAGCTTTGCGGTTCCGTCGGCCTGGAACTGAACGATCTGGTTCAGGGTCTTCCAGCTGGTGATGCGCTGGTTCAGCCCCTGGGAGGTCGGGCCGCTGTTGTTGCCGGGCTTGGTGTCCACCGTCTCGCCGACCGACACCGGGCACACCTGCGTCGTGCCGGCGATCTCGTCCGAGTAGATGCTGGCGCCGTTCGGCACGGGGCAGTTGGCGTTGTTCACGTAGGGCAGGCTGATCGCGCCGTTGTTCGCGTTGGCGGTGTCCTTCGTGTAGATCGGATACGGCTGCCCGGGCGTGTAGCTGCCCTGGAGCACGCCCCACGGCATGACGTTGAGCCCGTTCACCTGCGAGAAGGACTGGATGGTCGCGCGGGCGCTCGCGGACACCGTGACCGAGTGGATGCCGAAGATGCCGGCGAGGCCGGTGCCGACGCTCCGCGACGCGTTCACCGTCACGGAGTCGTTCGGGGCCAGGTCGGTCGAGGACGAGACCGCATAGGTGTCCGCCGGCTTCCCGTTCTTCGTGTACTCGCCGCTGGCGTAGCCGGTCGCCGTCCCCGAGCCTCCGGGGATGCCCGCGGCGCCGGCGAGCGCCGCGGCGTCGGCCGCGCTCTGAACCTGCGAGCGGTTCACCGACCACAGGCCGTAGTCGATCGCGAACGCGGCCACGCCGAGGAGCGACATGAGAAACAGGACGAGGATCACGATCGCCTGGCCGCTTTGCTGCGACCCGCGGCGCGATCCGCCGTCCTGCTGGCGGCGGAGTGTCGAGGAGGAGTGCCGTCCGTGACTCATGTAGGGATACGAACCCCGCGGGCGGCACTTTCCTGCGGCCTGCCTACACAAATCCCTCGCACGAGGGACGCCTGCATCTAGCGAACGGGGGGCATCGAGCCGATATTGGGAAGAGGGCGCAGGAATTTTCCGGCGCTCGTGTCAGGGAAGGTGTGGACAGGTGGACGACGGCTCGCGCGCGGCCGCGCAGCTCACAACGTTGTACGAGGCGCATGCAGCGGATGCGTTCCGCTTCGCCCTGCACCTCACCGGCCGGCGTGAGGACGCCGAGGATGTGGTGCAGCACGTCTTCCTGCAGGCCTACGCCGTGCTCGAGGCGGGGCGTGAGCTCGTGAACCCGCGCGCCTGGCTCATGAAGGCGACGAAGCACCGCTCGCTGAACCTCATCCGCGACCGCCGCGACACGCCCGCCGCGGAGTTCGACCCGCCGGCGCCCTTCGCTTCCGACGAGAGCGAGTCCGAGGCACTCGCCCACGTGCGGGCTGCGCTGTGGTCGCTGCCCGAGGCGCAGCACCACGCCTTCGTCCTCCGGCACTGGAGCGGCCTCTCCCAGGACGAGATCGCCGACGTGCTTGCGACAACGCCGGGCGCGGTCGAGTCGCTGCTCGTGCGCGCGCGGGCGACGCTCGTCGCCGAGCGCGAGGAGGGCGACGGGGAGTGCTCCGGCGTTCGCGCCCGGCTCGCCCGGATGCTCGCGCCCACGCCCTCGCAGTCCGCGCATCTCGTCGGCTGCCGCCGCTGCCGGACGGCCCAGACCCGCCTCCTGCGCGCGGCCGAATTCGCCACCACCTTCGCGCTCGTGCCCGGCCCGCACGTGCTCCACACGCTCGCCGCCGCGATCCCCGGGTTCGGGGCCTCCGGCGCGGTCGCGGGCGCCTCGGCGACCGGCGCGGCCACCGGGGCCGGGAGCGGCGGCGCCGCCGTCTCCGCGGCCTCGGCGGCGACGAAGGCCGGCCTCCTCACCAAGGTGGCCGTCGTCGCGACCACCGCGGCGGTGGCGGTGACGGCGGTGCCCCCGCTGCGCACCGCGGTCACGCACGCGATCCTCCGCCCCGCGCCCGCGACCACCGCTGCCGCCGCCCCGACGCGCCACGCCGCCCACGCAACCTCGTCGCCTGCCGCCGGGGCGGCACGCGCCGACGACGGGGCGCCCGTCTCCGGGCTGCCCGCGACGGGCGATGGCGATCGACCCACGACGGCGGGCGGCCCCGGAACGACGTCCGCGCCCACCAACGACCCGCCGGCCACGACGGGCGGCGGCAACGGCAAGTCGGGCACGGCGGGCTCGAACGGCAACGGAAGTGGCAACGGCCAGGGCCAGGG
>JAICJM010000233.1 GCA_025928435.1 Thermoleophilia bacterium | reverse complement strand
GACCGGGGCCGGGCGCTCGTCCTGCTTCCGCACCGTGATCCGCAGCGGCCCGTCCTCGACCGTGAGCTCGCCGACGTCGGAGCCCTCGACGAGCCGCACCAGCTCGCGGATGCGCTCGGACTGGCTCGAGTCGATGCCCTCCCCCGTGGACGAGTCGCCCCCGCGGCCGCGCAGGTTCTCGAGCAGGCGGGCGGCGGCATCGCCGAAGAGCGCCACGAGCAGCAGGTCCTCCTCGCTGCCCGCGCCGCCGGCCTGGTCGCGCAGGTCGTCCATGTCGACGTCCGGCTCCGTCGGCATCTGGATCGCGTGGGCGGCGGCCTGGGCCGAGAACGGGAGCGGCGGGTCGCCGTAGGCGCCGGAGAGGAGCGCGCGCATCTCGTCGGACACCTCGGCCCAGCGGCGGGCGGTGAGCACGTGGGTGACCGCCTGGCCGGCCAGGATGCCGCCGATCGGCGCCGCCAGCGGCGCGGTGCCGCAGTCGGCCCGTACGGCGTCGAGCTCGGCCAGCACCTCGTCCAGACGGTCGAGCGCGTCGGCCGACCGCAGGCGTGCGTCGATCTCGGCGACCAGCCCGACCGGCAGGCGCGTGATCGCGGTGCGCAGGATGATCCGCGGCGGCACGGGGAGCGCCGGCATCTGCGAGGTCACGTGCGCGTCGATGAAGCGCGACGCCTCCCAGACCCGCTCGACGTCGATGCCGTGTTCGATCTCCAGGCTCGCGAGCGACTCGCCGAGCACCTCGGCCGCCACCCGGTTCAGGAGCGAGGCCACCGGGTAGGCGGCGACCGCGATCGGGTCGGCATCGTGCCGGGCCGCCTCGACCGCCATGGCGAGGGCCTTGCCGCCCGTCCCCTGGCAGTAGAGGCCGGCGGGGACGCCCGCGGCGCCTGCCAGCCGCTCGAGCACGGTGCCGCACACGCCCGGGTCGAGGGCTCCGGCCGAGTCGTGCAGGAGCACTCGCTCGGCGCCCAGATCGGCCAGGCGGCGGGCCTTCTCGACCACCCGCTCCAGGTTGCCCATCTGGCCCGAGAAAGCCAGACCCGCGTAGAGCCTGCCGCCCGCCTCGCGCACGGCGGCGGCGGCCGGCACCAGGTTCTCGACGTCGTTCAGCGGATCGTGCAGCCGGAAGACGTCGATGCCGCTCTCGGCGGCGGACAGGATGAAGCGGCGCACGAGGTCGTCCGACACCGGCCGCGAGCCGACCAGGAAGCGGCCGCGCACGGCGATCTGGAGCGGCGTGCGCGTGCAGCGCGCCTTCAGCGCCCGGATCCGGTCCCACGGGCTCTCGACACCGCGGCGCACGGCCGCGTCGAAGCAGCCGCCGCCGGACACCTCGAGCCCCGCGAAGCCCGCGCCGTCGAGGATCTCGGCCACCTCGAGCACGGTCGCCGTGGAGGCGTTCCCGGCCAGCGGCTGCTGGGACAGGAGCCGGATGGTGGTGTCGACGATGCGGGTCACGCGCGGGAGATGTAGCGCGCCTCGCGCGTGTCCACCTTGATGCGCTCGCCGACGTTCACGAACATCGGCACCGAGACGACCGCGCCCGTCTCGAGCGTCGCCGGCTTGGTCACGTTGGAGACGGTGTCACCGCGGACCCCGGGCTCGGTCTCGACCACCTCGAGCTCGACCGACGCGGGCAGCTGGAGGCTCGACGGCTTGCCGTCGACGAGCAGCAGCTGGACGGTGTCGTTCTCCTTCATGAACCGCAGCTCCTCGCTCAGCGAGTCCGCCGGGAGGTGGATCTGCTCGAAGGACTCGGAGTCCATCAGGACGACGTCCGAGCCGTCGTTGTAGAGGTAGGTGACGTTCGAGACCTCGGTGTGGATGCGGGACATCTTCTCGCCGGACCGGAAGGTCTTGTCGACGACCGCGCCCGAGCCGAGCGCCTTCAGCTTCGTGCGCACGAACGCGCCGCCCTTGCCGGGCTTCACGTGCTGGAACTCGACGATCCGGTACACCGTCCCGTCGACCTCGATGTGCATGCCGTTCTTGAACTGATTGGTGGAGATCATGGCTCGAGGTCCTACCCGACCGTCACGAGATCCTTAGGGTACATGGTGAGTCGTTCGCCTCCCGTCGCCGTGACGATGACGAGATCCTCGATCCGCACGCCGCCGACCCCGGGCAGGTAGATACCCGGCTCGACTGTGACGACCATCCCCGGCTCGAGGGTTGCAGCGGTCTTGGCGCCGACCCGCGGCGCCTCGTGCACCTCGAGGCCAAGGCCGTGGCCGGTGGGGTGCCCGAAGCGCTCGCCATAGCCGGCGTCCTCGATCACCGAGCGGGCGGCCAGGTCGACCACGCTCGCCGGGATGCCCGGCCGGACGGCGTCCATCGCCGCCAGCTGGGCCTGCAGGCAGACCTCGTAGGCCCGGGCCAGCTCCGGCGGTGGCGTGCCGGTCGCGAAGGTGCGCGTGCAGTCCGAGTTGTATCCGGCCAGGATGCAGCCCAGGTCGATCGTCACGAGGGTGTCGGCGCCGATTGGCACGTTCGCCGGCCTGGCGTGCGGCTGGGCACCGCGCCCGTGCGACGCGACGATCGTGTCGAAGGCGATGTCGTCGGCGCCGCCGGCGTGGAAGAGCTCTCGCACGCGCCAGGCCGTGTCCTGCTCCGAGTGACCGACGAGGCCCTCGTCGGCGATGGCCGCGTAGACCGGCTCGATCAGCGCCGCCGACGCCCGGATCGCGGCGAGCTCCTCGTCGTCCTTGACGGCGCGCAGCTTCTCGATCAGGCCGGGCACGGCGGTGAGCCCGTCGTGGGCGTCGGCCAGGATCTTGAACCGCTCGACCGTGAGCAGCGCCGGCTCGAACCCGATCTTCCCGGCGCCCGCGGCCAGGTCGCCCAGCCGGTCGGCCGCGGTGCGGATCACGTCGCGCTCGGCCAGCTCCACGTCGACCCACGCCCGCAGCGGCTCGGAGGCCGTCTGGTAGCGGAAGTCGGTCAGGAGCGTCGCCGCCTCGGGCCCGATCACGACCAGCCCGTTCGAGCCCGTGAAGCCGGTCAGGTAGCGGACGTTGACGAGGCCCGAGACGACCATCGCCCCGACCCCGGCCTCCTCCATCGCCGCGCGGGCCGCGGCCAGCCTGCGGCCGTAGCTCATCCGACCGTGTCCATCAGGTGCTGGAGCGCCTCGCGGTAGCCGTCGGGCCCCTTGCCCAGGATGCGGTGCGAGACGACGTCGGCGATCACCGACTTCTGGCGCCACTCCTCGCGGCCCTCGATGTCGGAGAGGTGCACCTCGACCACCGGCCGGGGGAAGATCTCGAGCGCGTCGCGGATCGCGTAGCTGTAGTGCGTCCACGCACCCGGGTTCACAATCAGGCCGTCGGTGCCCGTGATCGCCTCGTGGATCATCGTCACGTACTCCCCCTCGCTGTTCGTCTGCCAGCAGCGGGCGGTGGCGCGGAGATCCTTCGCCCATCCGTAGACCATGGTCTCGAGCTGGGCCAGCGTCACGGTTCCGTACATCACGGGATCGCGCTGCCCGAGCATGTTCAGGTTGACGCCGTTCAGGACCGCGACCTGCATGAGGCGCCAAGGGTACTTGACCGGCGGGGATCGGGCAGGCCCGGTGCAGGCGGGGTAGCCTTGCGCGGCGTGGACGAGCGGGTGCTCCTGGTCGAGGACGACGCCTCCATCCGGGAGGTTGTCGGCATCGGCCTGCGACAGGCCGGGATGCAGGTCACGGGCATCGGCGACGGCCGGGAGGCGCTTGCGCAGTTCCGGCAGGCCGCCTACGACGTGGTGCTGCTCGACGTCATGCTGCCGTCGGTCGACGGGTTCGAGGTGCTGCGGGAGCTGCGCCGCTCGAGCCGGGTTCCCGTCGTGATGCTGACGGCGAGGACCGAGACCGTGGACGTCGTGGTCGGGCTCGAGCTGGGGGCGGACGACTACGTCAAGAAGCCGTTCGAGATGCCGGAGCTGGTGGCGCGCGTGCGAGCCGTGCTGCGGCGGGCGGCGGGCCAGCCGGAGCCGTCGACGTTCACGGCAGGGGGCATCGAGGTCGATCCGGCCGGGTTCCAGGCCCGCCGCGGCGGCGAGGACCTCGGGCTGACGACGACGGAGTTCAAGCTGCTCCTGGCCCTTGCCCGCCACCGCGGCCAGGTGCTGAGCCGCGAGCAGCTGCTGGATCAGGTGGGGGCTACGACTACCTGGGCGACTCGCGCCTGGTCGATGTGGCAGTGAAGCGGCTGCGGGCCAAGGTCGAGGCCGACCCCGCGCAGCCGCGCCTGATCGAGACGGTTCGGGGCGTCGGGTACCGCTTCGCTGTTACGTCGCCGTAACACCCCTGTCGGGGCCGTGTTTCCGAGTCATCCGACGATGGGAGGGTGTCCACCGCCCCGACCACGATCCGCACCGGCCGCCTGCGACGCCGCCTCGCGATCGCGTTCGTCCTGGTCGGCGGGCTGTCCGCGGGCGCGCTCGCGGTCGGGTCGTATCTCGTCGTGCGCCATTCGCTGCTTGCCGACTCGACCGACCGCGCGCTGACACAGTCGCACGTGAACCTCGATCTGGCGCGGTCGACGTTGCACGGCAATCCGGCCGATCTGACGACGCTCCTCCACCTGTATGCCTCGCGGCCGGGGTTCGTGACGGTGGCGGTTCTGGGCGGACGCCACCGGACGGGAACCCTCCCGATCCCGGCCGGGCTGCACCGGCTGGTGGCACGGCGGAATCTCGCGTACCAGCGCGAGACCGTGGCCGGCACGCCGTACCTCGTCGTCGGAGCGCCGACGTCCGAGCCCGGCACCACGCTCTCTTCTTCTTCGACGAGCGCAGCGTCTGGCACGACCTCGGCCTGCTCGCGCGGATCCTGGTCGCAGGGTGGTTCGTCGTCGTGCTCGTCTCCGGCGTCGTCGGACTCCTGCTCGCCCGCCGCACCCTCGCTCCGGTGGCGCAGGCGAGCGCGGCCGCCAGGTCACTCGCAGAGGGGCTGCTCGACACCCGTCTGCCGACGGGCGGCGCCGACGAGTTCGGGGCCTGGGCGGCGTCGTTCAACGGTATGGCGGAGGCGCTGGGATCCAAGATCACCGAGCTCTCGGACGCACGCGAGCGCGAGCGCCGCTTCACGGCGGATGTCGCACACGAGCTGCGCACGCCGCTGACGGCGCTCGTGAACGAGGCCGCCCTTCTGCGCCGGCACGCGGACGAGATGCCCCCCGACGCCGCCCGGCTCTCCGAGCTGGTCGCCACCGACGTCGCCCGCCTGCGACGGACCGCGGAGGATCTCATGGAGATCTCGCGGCTCGACGCCGGCACGGAGCCCGTCCACCCCGAGCCGGTCGCCGCAGCCGATGCGGTTCGGGCCATGGTGGCGTCACGGGGATGGACGGACGCCGTCCGTATCGAGGGCGCAGGGCGCGTGGTGACCGACGTCCGCCGTCTGGAACGGGTGCTCGTCAACCTGATCGGCAACGCGATCGAGCACGGCGGCGGCGCCTGCCGCGTCCGCATCGGGGAGCACGCACGCCGCTTCGAGGTCGTGGACAGCGGCCCCGGCATCCCGGCGGAGCACCTGGGGCGCATCTTCGACCGCTTCGCGAAGGTCGACCCGG
>JAICJM010000343.1 GCA_025928435.1 Thermoleophilia bacterium | reverse complement strand
CGCTTCCCGGACGCCGTCCTGATCTCGGCCCGCACGGGCGAGAACCTGGACGAGCTGAAGCGCCGGGTCGCCGACTTCTTCGCCAGCCGCTACGTCGACGTGCGGTTGCTCGTCCCGCACGCCGAGGGCAGCGAGCTCTCGGCGCTGTACTCGACCGGCGCGCCCATCACCGCCCGCGAGGACGCGGCCGAGGGCGTGCTGGTGACCGCCCGGCTGCCGCGCGACCTGGTCGGCCGGTTCGCCGCCTACCGCGTATGACCGAGCTCCTCATCCGCCGTCTGCACCCGGACGCCCAGATGCCGGCGGGGGCCTACGAGGGCGACGCCGGGCTCGACCTGGCGAGCGTCGAGGAGGCGGTGCTCGCGCCCGGCGAGCGGCGCACGGTCGCGACCGGTCTTGCGGTCGCGATCCCCGCCGGCCATGCCGGCTTCGTCCAGCCCCGTTCGGGGCTCGCCTCCCGCCACGGCATCACCGTGGTGAACGCGCCCGGGCTGATCGACGCCGGCTACCGCGGCGAGCTGAAGGTCGTGCTGCTGAACACCGACCCCGACGAGCCGTTCCACGTCCGCCCCGGCGACCGGATCGCCCAGCTCGTCGTCCTGGCCCTGCCGCGGATCACGGTGACCGAGGCCGACGACCTGCCGCCGTCCGAGCGGGCCGAGCGCGGCTTCGGCTCCTCGACGGTGAGACCGGGGGCGTGAGCGGGCCCCGTATCCGGGTCGGCGCCGTCCTCCGCCACGGGGACGCCGTGCTGCTCCTGCAGCAGCGCAAGGGTGATCGCGCCTACTGGCTGCTGCCCGGGGGCGGGGTGGAGGAGGGCGAGTCGCTGCACGTCGCGCTCGCGCGTGAGCTGTCCGAGGAATGCGGCCTCGAGGGGCTCGCGCTGGAGGGCCCGATTGCCATCGTCGAGTCCATCTCGCCGGCCGGGTTGCGGCCGCGCAAGCACGTCGTCCACGTGATCTTCCACGCCGACGTCACCGGCCGCAGCCTCGAGAGCGTCACGTCGGCCGACGGCGCCATCCACGGCCACCGGCTGATGGACAGGGCCGAGCTGCCGGCGATCGACCTGCGGCCGCCGATCCACCGCTTCCTCGAGCGGTGGCGCTCCGGCGACCCCTTCGTGCACCTCGGCGAGCTCTGGGTGCGCTGATGGCCGCCGCCGTGCGGGCGGCGGGGCCGGGCGATGCCCGCGCGGTCGGCGCGCTCGCGACCCGGGCCTGGCGGACCGCCTACGCCGACGTGCTCGCGCCGGACGTGCTCGACTCGATGAACCCGGTCGAGCAGGCGGCCGACTGGCACATGTACCTGTCCGACCTGCCGGAGGCCGACCGGCTGTGGGTGATCGGGCCGCAGGACGAGATCTGGGGCTTCGCCCGCACGGGCCCCTGCACCGACGCCGACGCGCCGGCGGGAGCGGGGGAGGTGCACGGCCTCTACCTGGAGCCGACCCGGATCGGCACCGGCCTGGGGCGAGCGCTCTTCACCCACGCCGTCGCCGACCTCGAGACGCGCCACGACGTCGTGTGCGTGTGGCACTTCGCCGCGAACGACGCCGCCGGCCGCTTCTACGAGCGGGCCGGGTTCGCGCTCGACGGCGCGAGCAGGCCCTCCAGCTTCGGCGTCGTCGAGGTGCGGAGGAGCCGGGCGGGG
>JAICJM010000345.1 GCA_025928435.1 Thermoleophilia bacterium | reverse complement strand
CTCTCATTCGTGGCTTCCCTCTATGCCTGTCGCAACGGAAGCCGGCACGACGATCTCGCGGCCGATCGCTTCAGGCATGTGCCGAGGCGGGCCTAATGCCGTCGCCTGCGCTGATCCGCTGCGGCGGCGGCGGCGGAAGGAGCAGAAGGTGGCTCTCGACGACTCCCGCGGCGACGTCGCTGAGCTTGCGACCGTTGTGCTGGGAGTGGTCGCGCAGCATCTCGAACGCCCGCTCGGCAGTTGTCGAGTGGCGGGCCATCAGGATCCCCTTCGCCTGTTCGATCAGGGCGCGGCGCCCGAACGCCCCCTGCAGGGTCTGGTACTCGCTGAATCGTTGGAACGTGATGTCGATCGCGCTCTGCAGCTCTTCCGGAGTGCCGTCCACGATGTAGGCGAACACGCCTCGCTTCGCGGCCTCGTGGACGTAGGCGGGGTCGTCGGCGTGCAGGATCGCGATCACCGGACAGGAGGCCTCGCGGACGATCTCGGTGATCAGCTCCAGAGCGTGGTCGGAGCTCGACCCGAGCCCAACCAGGGCGACGTCGGGATGCTCCCTCGCGGTGACCGGCCCCACCTCTTTGACATAGATCTCGCGGGCGATCACGTCGTGTCCCAGCCCGATCACGACCTGGGCCAGTAGCTCTAGCCGGTCGCGTCGCTCGTTCGCGATCAGGACACGCAGGTGCTGGAGCTCGGTCTCGGGCATGGCTACACGAACGCCCTGATCGCGGAGCGCTCGAGCCGAAGCCCGATCACCCTCGTCCGCTCGTCGATCGCCTCGATCGCGTCCGCAGGGACGAGCCGGCGGCGCCGGCGGAGGAGGCTGCGACGGACAGACAACGCATCCGGAATCTCCGGCGACGTGGCATACATCGGGCCCTCGACCCGCCCGACGACGCGACCCCGCGCGTCGGCGACCAGGAAGCCGGCCGTCCCCCGGAGCGACGGCGTCGGTCTCATCTCTTCCCCCTTGGTGAGTGGCGGATCGCAGCGCCGCGCGACTCGATGACGAAGAACCGATCGGCGACTCGCGCCACCACGCGACCGTCGAAGTGGGCCGGCGCGACGACGAGCTGGTCCGCGCTGCGGTGCGTCCCGGCGACGCCAGGCAGCGTCTCGGTGCAGTTCGGCCGGGTGCACTCGCACCGAAGCTCGGAGGCGAGCCCGATGCGTGCGCGGTTGCCGGCGCGCCGCGCCTCGCTCAGACCGAGTGGACGCGAGCGGATCCGCTCACGGGTCGCGAGGTCGGGGTCTCCCGACCGCGACCTCGGCCGCACGACGCGCGGAGCAGCTCGATACGCACCCCGGCTCCTGGGGAATGCCACTTCCGGTACCTCAACCATGGCTCCTCCGTTGATCGAACGATCGCCGACCACGCTGGACGGGGTCGGCCGCACTTGCTCCAACCCGCACGCCTGTGGGAGGACATTCCGTCGGGCCACATGGCATGAAGCCCGACGAGCACTCCGCGGCGCCAAATCCTTGCGGCACCGCTAGTCGCGATCCTATCACCGCCAGTCGCAAGCTCCCGGGCGGTGCAGGCCCGCTCGCCCGGAGTGCGCGGCCGCACTCCCACGACAGACAACGCGGACAAACCGTCAAGAGTCGATCTCTCGAAGCCCG
>JAICJM010000286.1 GCA_025928435.1 Thermoleophilia bacterium | reverse complement strand
TCGGTCACCGGCGCGCCCAAGCTGTCCGCGATCGACCACATCGCCCGCATCGAGCCGGTCGGGCGGGGCGCGTCGATGGGCGCGCTCGGGGTCGTGCACCCCAACGGCGACCTCGACCTCGGCCTCACGATCCGCACGCTCGCGGTCGCCGACGGCGAGCTGCACCTGTGGGTCGGCGGCGGCATCGTGTGGGACTCGGACCCGGCCGCCGAGGTCGAGGAGTCGCTCGTCAAGGCCCGGCCGCTGGCGCGGCTGATCGGGGCCGAGCTTCCGGGAGGGGCTGCGTGATCTCGGTCGACTCGCTGACGGTGCTCGCGATGACCGTCGTGCTCGCCCTGGGGACGCGGCGCGTGCAGCGCCGCTTCGCGCGGATCGCGATGGGCGGCCTGACCCTGCTCTTCGCGGCCCTGTGGCTGGCCGAGTTCGCGTCGGCGGTCGCCGGCGCCGTCGTGGCAGTCGTCGCGCTGGCCGTGCTGGCGGTCGGGCTGGCCGGCCTGGCCGCCGGCCGCGTCAGGCGTGCATAAACGGGGTCAGACCCCTTTTATTCACGGGCTGCCGGCGGCGTCGACGAGCGGGATGCGCGCTGTCCGTCCCCGGGAGTACCGCTCGACTGGTATGAACGGGTGCCGGCCGACGCGTCCACTGATCACCGGCCCGCGGCGGCGCCACCCCGCCGGGCTGCTGCCACGTCCCAGCATGAGGCACGGTTCTGGCTCCGGGGAGGCCGCCGAGCCACCGAACACCGGCGGGGTTCGCGCTAACCGCGGCCGCCCGGCCGCGTCATAGCCAGGGATGTCGCCGGCCGGAATCCCCGCCGCTGGTGCCGGCGTCGCAGAGCCGGTCGTTGCGGCGACCTCGCAGCGCGTCATGGTCATGCGCCGCCTGCGGCGCGATCCCGTCGCAATCGTGAGCGGAGCGCTGCTCCTCGCCATCCTCCTCGGAGTGTTCGCGGGTGGGCCGATCGCGGAGCATCTGCTCGGCCACGGGCCGGACGACATCTTCCTGGGCTCGATCCCGGACGGCCTGCCCGTCGGGCCGTTCACGCGCGTCCCCAACCACGATCAGGCGTACAACCACTTCGACGGGACGACGCTCTTCGTGCTGGGCGCAGACGGGTACGTCGGGCGCGACGAGCTGATGCGCCTGCTGTACGGCGGCCAGGCCTCGATCGAGGTCGCGTTGGGCGCGACGATCGTCGCGATGCTGATCGGCGTGACCCTCGGGGCGCTCGCCGGCTACTTCGGCGGGCTGCTCGACGCCGTCGTCCTGCGGGCGATCGACTTCGTGATGGCGTTCCCGATCATCCTGCTCGCGATCGCGCTCGGCAGCAACGCCACCGGCTGGCTCGGGAGCCTGACCGCAGGAGGGTTGCTCCGGCCCGGTGTGCCCGGCCTGGCGGTCTTCATCGGGCTCGCCACCTGGTTCTACCCGGGGCGGATCGTGCGGGTGCAGGTCATGTCGCTGGGCGAGGCGGAGTTCGTCGAGGCCGCCCGCATGGTCGGGGCGTCGCACCGGCGGATCCTGCTCTCGCACCTCCTGCCGCACCTGACCGGCCCGCTGGTCGTGTACGGGACGATCGTGTTCGCCACCAACGTCATCCTCGAGGCGTCGATCTCGCTCCTGGGCGTCGGCATCCAGCTCCCCAACCCGAGCTGGGGGAACATGCTCTCGACGAACTTCGGCACGCTGATCAACCTCGGCAGCTCGGAGTACACCCCGCCGACGATCTGGACGGCGATCTTCCCCACGGTCGCCATCCTGGTCACGCTGGTCGCCACGGTGACGTTCGGCGAGCAGGTGCGGCGGGCGCTCGACCCGAGGGCGCGGTAGCCGTGGGCTACTACGTCGTCCGCCGGGTCGCGAGCGCCCTTCTCCTGCTGTTCGCGCTGAGCCTGGTCACGTACGCCATCTACTTCAAGATCCCGTCCGACCCGGGCCTGTACATCATCGGCGTCCCGCATCCGACGCCGGCCCAGATCCAGGCCGCGGACCACAAGCTGGGCGTCGACCGGCCCGTCATCGTCCAGTACCTGAGCTTCGTCGACCGGCTGCTGCACGGGAATCTGGGCAAGTCGTACGCGACCGGCGAGCCCGTGCTCTCGATCATCCGCGAGTCCGCGCCCGTCACCGCCTCGGTGGTGTTCGGCGGGGCGGTCATGCTGATGATCACGGCGATCGCCCTCGGGATCGTGAGCGCGCAGCGGGGGCACACCCGGCTCGACTGGGTCATCTCGACGCTGCCGCTGCTCGGCATCGCCCTGCACCCGCTGGCGGTGGGGCTGATCCTGCGCTCCGCGTTCTCGAAGCACCTCCAGGTCGCCCCGGGCGGCGGGTATTGCAGCCTCCTCGGCGGGGGCGGATGCACCGGCCCAGAGCACTGGATCTCGCACCTCATCCTGCCGTGGGTGACGTTCACGCTCTTCCTGCTGCCGCTCTACGCGCGGATGGTGCGGACGCGGGTGCTCGAGACGCTCGACGAGCCGCACGTGATGGTGGCGCGCGGGAAGGGCGCGACCGAGCGACGCGTGATCGGGCTCCACGTGATGCCCCTCGTGCTGCCGTCGCTGGCCGCGATGCTGGCCATGGACGCCGGCGCAGCGCTGACGGCGGCGATCTACATCGAGGTCGCCTTCGGGCTGCCCGGCCTCGGCCAGACGGCCCTCTTCGCCCAGCAGGGCTTCGTCGGCTTCGACCTCCCGGTGATCACCGGGATCGTGATGGCCATCGCGGCGGCGGTGATCGCGCTCAACGCGATCGCCGACATCATCGCCGTCCGTCTCGATCCCCGCCTCGAGATCGGGCGCGGCGTCACCGGGCTGCGCTAGAACCACCGCCGGATCCGTCCGGCCGCCGCCTCGCCGGCCGCCGACCGCCACCATGCGGCGTGTCCGAGCACGAACGTGTCCCAGGCCCAGTCGGCCTTCTCGCGATCGCCCTCGACGCCCCAGTAGTAGTCGAGGAACGAGATGCCATACTCGAACTGGCAGACGGCCAGGACGTCGGCGAACGCCTCCCGCTCGGCGACCTCGAGCGGCGTCTCCGTCGCGTAGCTCGCCGCGAGCAGCTCCCCCTGACGCAGGTCGAAGGCGGTGTCGTCGCCGGCCGAGATGCGGTTCCAGAAGAAGCAGTTGCGCTCGACCGCGACGGCGAGGTCGAGGGCGCGCGGGGCGTAGTCGGCCTGGTGGAAGTCGATGATCCCGGCCACGTCGTCCCCCGAGAAGAAGAGGTTGTTCGTCTGCCAGTCGCCGTGCAACGGCCGAGCAGGCAGGTCGCCGAGCAGTGACCGCAGGCGGGCGAACGGCTCGGCGTATGCGGCCTCGACGGCCGCCCGCCAGTCGCGGCCGGCGAGGTGGTCGGCCACCGCCGGCCGCCGGGCGGCCAGCCGCTCGACCGCCTCGACCGGATCGTGCGCGACCGACCCCAGCTGGACGACGAAGCCCACCTGGGGCTGGGGCGTGCGGTCGGCGAAGTCCGCGCCGGCCGCGTGCAGCCGCGCCAGCATCCGCCCGGCCGCCGCGACGTGCGCATCGGAGCCGAAGGGGTCCCAGCTGTCGGCGCCGTCGTAGACGTCCTTGCCGGCGGCGGGCTCGTGCAGCTCGTACCAGAGCCCGTCCCGCTCGACGAGCCCGAGCGCG
>JAICJM010000327.1 GCA_025928435.1 Thermoleophilia bacterium | reverse complement strand
TGCGCATCGGTGGCGCGCAACCAGCCCCCTGCTTCGTCGTCCAGCGCCCGCAGCTCCGCCTCGGTCGCCACCTCGCCGGACATCACCTGACGAAGGCGCGTGACGAGTGCGAGATCCAGTTTCCGGGGCGAACCGCTCACGGACGCGCTGAGACTGACAGAACTAGCG
This sequence comes from Thermoleophilia bacterium, assembly GCA_025928435.1. The sequence continues at coordinate 2,030 of JAICJM010000327.1, read as the reverse complement.
GCGCAGCGTCACCATGGTGTGGAGGACACGGGTGTTCGGAAGCACAGGTCCGACGTCCTCCATGTTCTTCGTCTCCTGGTAGTCCGAGGCCCTGACGGTCACCGCGTGCCGGCCCGAGTGGAGTCCTTTCGTCCGGAGTAGGAGCACGCCGCGGGCATACGTCAGACGCACCGACCTACCGGCGACCTTCGCGTGAAGCGACCGCGGGTCGACTCCCGAGCCGAGGTCGCGGACAGCGAGGCGGATCGGTCGGCCGATCCTGCGGGTGTGCCGGAGGAGCCGGATCGACGGCGGCGACGTGTCGTTCACCCAGAACCGGAACGTGAACGCGCCGGGCTTCGCGCGGGTCGGTGTGTCGAAAACGAACTCGTAGTGGCCCGGCTCGGGCAGCACCGCTCCGACGATCGGCTCGGAGCGGTCGAATCCCTGATACGGGTTCAGGCTCGCCGGGATGCCGGTGTAGCCGACGACGCGGTTCTCGTCGTTGCCGGCGACGAGCCGCGGCGAGACGCGAACGCCGCGCGCGTGACGGATGACCACGACGCCGAAGTTCTCGACCTGCCGCGGTAGGGCGAAGCGGAACACCTGCTCGGGCCCGCCGAGCCGTGTCGGCACTCCCTGGGCGAGGCCGCGCTGGGGGTAGCGATAGGTGGAGACGCGCGATGCCTTGCCGGCGGTGTTCCCGTGGTAGAGGCCGGGCCCGCGCAGGATCCGGTGCGGATCGAGCCGCAGCCTGGGCACCTCGACGTGGAACCAGAACGCGACCCGGCGCACGTCGGCGCCGCGGGTCAGCACGACGAAGCCGGTGCCGTCACCGGCCCGCGCCGTCTGCGACACCGTGAGCCGAAGGGGTAGCTTCGCGCCGGCGACCAGCGTCTTCGCCAGCGGCTCGAGCTTCGCGCCCCGCGGCAGCAACTGAGCGTGGATCGACACGCTCCACGGCGTGCTTCCGCCCCCGGCGTTGGCGGTCGACAGGAGCTTCGTGCCCGAGAACCCCCGCCGCACGAGCCCCCAGCCGAGCGAGGTCGGGGTCGTGAAGATCAGCGGCCGGTCGGCGCGCACGAGGTCGATCCGGCCGCCGCCCTGGCGCAGTACCGAGACTTCGCCGGAGCGACCCGTGGGATGCACGCCGTTTCCGGTGGAGGCGAGGGCCGACTTCACCTCCTGCACCGTCCAGGTCGGATGGCGTTGCAGGAGGAGCGCCGCCCCGCCGGCGACGTGAGGCGCAGCCATGCTCGTGCCGTCCAGGACCTCGAAGTCGTGCGCGGGGACGGAGGAGAGGACGTTGACGCCGGGCGCGGTCACGTCCGGCTTGAGCTGGAGCGAGACGGGCGTCGGCCCGGCCGACGAGAAGTCGGCGACGTGGTCGGGACGTGTCCCGTCGCCATTCCCCATGGTCGAGGCGGCGACCGTGATCGCGGCCGGCGCGTTGGCGGGAGACCCGACGGTCCCGAGCCCTCCCGAGTCGTAGTCATTGCCGGCCGCGACGACCGGAATGACCCCGGCGGCCGCGGCCTCGTCGAGCGCGCGGACGACGATGTCGCGGCGCGGCTCCACCTCGGGCTCGCCGATGGAGAGGTTGATCACGTTCATCCCGTCCGCGACTGCCTGGTCGATCGCCTTGGCGATCTCGGGTGAGTTGCCGTCGAGGCCGAAATTTCCGGTCGGCACGGTCAGCGCCTTGTAGTTGCCGAGGTATGCCTTCGGAGCGACGCCGGAGATGGGGGACTCGCCGCCGGCCGCGGTCGGCGTGTCGTGATCTCCCGCCGCGATTCCGGCGACGTGCGTCGCGTGGAAGGAGAAGCGCGGGTCGAACGGCCTGTCCGCGTACTTCCAGTGGGTGGAGGGCGAGGGGAACGCGCGGGCGACGATGACCTTCGGGGTGGTAAAGGCGGTGTTCCCCTTCGGGAATCCCGCGGGATACGAGAAGCCGGACGGGCTGAGATAGGGATGTGCCTGGTCGAGGCCGTCATCGACGAGGGCGATCTTGATTCCCTGGCCGGCCGTGGCGAGGCTCTGGCCCCAGAGCG
>JAICJM010000058.1 GCA_025928435.1 Thermoleophilia bacterium | reverse complement strand
TCGCAATGTCCAGCTTGCCGTGGACGTCGTCCGGGTCCGAGATCGCGGAGGCCCGCGCCATGGCCGGCATGGCGAGCGCGACGGCGACGATGACGCCGAAGGCCGCGACGGACCACCAGGCGGGGTTTCGTGTGTGCCCCTCGGTCATGCTGCACCTCCCCTTCGGTTTTCCTCGCGGCGGTTGCCGCAAGGCACGGTCAACCTAGGAAGGGGCCGGGGGGCCGGGCGTCGGGGATACCCCTCGTCTTTTGGAAACTCGCCCTGCCAAAGAACGCAACAATCTGTACAATCGGCCTTCTCATGCTTGTGGGGCGGGTGGACGAGTGCACGAGCGTCGACCGGCTGCTCGAGGAGGCACGGGCGGGCCGCGGCGGCGCGCTCGCGATCTGCGGCGAGCCCGGGATCGGCAAGACGTCGCTCCTCGACTACGCGGCCGGGCGGGCGGGCGAGATGCAGATGGTGCACGCGCGCGGGGTGCAGAGCGAGACGACCGTGCCGTTTGCCGCGCTCGTCGACCTGCTGACGCCGCTCGTCGAGGCGATCGGCGCGCTCCCGGAGCGGCAGGCCGAGGCGCTGGAGAGCGCGCTCGCGATCGGCCCGCCCCGCCCCGCCGACCGCCTGGCCGTCCTCGTCGGCGGCTTCAACCTCCTGTGCGCGGCGGCCGCGGCGCAGCCGCTGGTGGTGCTCGTGGACGACGCCCACTGGCTCGACCCGGCGTCGGCGGAGGCGATCGGCTTCGCCGCCCGTCGCATCGGCGCCGATCCGATCGCCCTCGTGATCGCGACCCGGACGCCCGGCCTGGCCGGGATCCCCTCCCTGAGCCCGCGGCCGCTCACGGCGAGCCAGTCGCGCGACCTGCTCGAGCGGCGCGGACTGACGCCGACGGGGCTCGAGGCGGCGGTGCGCGACGCCGCCGGGAATCCCCTGGCCCTGGTCGAGCTCGCCACCTTCGCCGACGGCAGGTTCGAGGCCGGCCGCTCGACCTTCGAGGAGGCGTACGCGGCCGCGGTCGCGACGCTGCCCGACCCGTGCCGGGCGGCGCTCCTCCTGCTCGCCACCTGCCGGTCGGAGGGGACGGCGGTCGTGGGCCGGGCGCTCGCGGCGCAGGGGCTCTCCGACGAGGCGTTCGCGCCGGCGGAGAGGGCCGGCCTGGTGCAGGTCGAGCCGGGCCGGATCCGCTTCCGCCATCCCCTGATCCGCACCGCCGTCTCGGCCGCCGCGACCGGGCCCGACCGCCGCCGGGCGCACGAGTCGCTCGCGCTCGCGTGCGTCGAGCCCGAGCTCGAGTGGGAGCGGATCGGCCACCGGGCGGCGGCCGCGGTGGAGCCCGACGAGGAGCTGGCCGCCTCCGTCGAGCGGCTGGCGTCGGACGTCGGCCTGCGCGGCGGAGCCGTCGCGACCATCGAGTGGTACCAGCGCGCGGGCGGGCTCAGCGCCGACCCGGCCGAGCGCCGGCGGCGGCTGCTGCTGGCCGCGGAGGCGGCCCACGTGAGCGGCCGCGCCGAGGCGGCCTACGCGATCCTCGACGAGGTCGAGCACGAGAGCCGCTCGCCGACCGACGTCGCCCGGGTCGAGATCCTGAGGGGCCGGATCGACGCCCGCTCGAGCTCGACCCTGACCGCGGGTGCGCGGCTCCTGCGCACCGCGCAGCGGCTGGAGAACGCCGACCCGGTCGCCGCCGCCGCGCTCTTCATCGAGTCGGTCGACCCCTCGATCCGGGCGGGCCGGCCGCAGCAGGCGCTCGCCGCGGCCGGCCGCGCGCTCGACCTGGCGCCGCCCGGCGACGCGCTGGCGCTACAGGCGCGGATCGCCCGGGCGGCCTCGCTCGTCTTCCTGGGCGACGCGGTGGGCGCCGAGCACGACATCGAGGCGGCAGCCGACCAGGCGGCGAGCACGCCCCAGGTCGGCTCCGACCTGCAGCTGCGCGCGTACGTGTACATGACGCTCGCATTCGCCGAGCGCATCGAGCGGGCCGGCGCGGCGCTCGACGAGCTGATCGACGAGTGTGAGCAGACCGCGCCGGGGGCGCTCACCTACCCGCTCATCAGCCGCGCATGGCTGCGCCGGATCACCGGCGTGTGGGACGGCGCGCAGGCCGACTGCCAGCGGGCCGTGCGGCTCTCCCGCCAGCTCGGCCGCGCGAACGACGAGTGCTGGGGGCTCAGCATCCTGACGTGGCTCGGCGCCGCCCAGGGCCGGGTCGACGAGGAGATGCTGACCCATCAGGAGTCGCTCTCGGAGCGGCTCGAGCTTCCCTATCAGCGCATGTGCGTGCACGCCTGCCGCGGCCTGCACGCGCTCGCGTCCGGCGACGCCGAGGCCGCGGCCGCCGCGCTCGGGGCGGCGCTCGCGATCAAGCGCGAGTGCGACATCGAGGACGCGACCACCCATCCCGTCGTCGCGGCCGACCTCGTCGAGGCGCTCGTGCGCTGCGGCCGGGCCGACGAGGCTGCGGCAGAGGCGGCGGCCCTGCACGCGGCGGCGATCCGCTCGGGGCGCGACTCGGCGCTCGCGCTCGCCGCGCGCGCGGGAGCGCTCGTGAGCGACGACGGCGGGGCGCAGTTCCAGCGCGCGTGGGAGCTCCACGCCGAGACCGCCGACCGGTTCGCGAAGGGGCGCACGGCCCTCGCGTGGGGCGACGCGCTGCGCCGCTCGGGCGCCCGGGTCGAGTCCCGGACGATGCTCGAGGCCGCCCGGGCGGAGTTCGAGCGGCTCGGCGCAGCCCCGTGGGAGGAGCAGGCGACGTCGGCCCTCGCCCGCAGCGGCAAGGTCCTGCGCAAGGAGGCGGCCCGCCGCGACGAGCTGACCCCGGCGGAGCTCGAGGTCGCGAGCCTCGTCGCCGAGGGCAAGATGAACAAGGAGGTCGCGGCGGCGCTCTGGATCAGCGAGAAGACCGTCGAGGCGCACCTCTCGCGCATCTTCCGCAAGCTCGGCATCCGCAACCGCGCCGAGCTCGCGGGCAGGCAGGCCAGCGGGATATCCCCGACGCCATAGCCCGGGCCGCCTCCGACACTGGGGGCATGTCCGAGCCGGATCAGACCCTCACCGCGTCACCTGGCCCGCTCCCGCTCGTGTTCGCGTGCCTCGCGTGGACGCCGATCCCGATCGGGTGGGCGCTGATCGACCACGCCATCCCGCGCGGCGACGTGCTCGAGATGAACGAGACGCTGGCCATGCTGGGGTTGCTCGTGGGCGCCGCGGGCGTCGTCACGGCGATCGTGGGGATCGTGATCGCGGTTCGGGCTGCTCGGAGGAGGCATCCGAGACCCCGCGGGGCGATCGCGTTCGCGATCGCAGGCAACGCGATCGCCCTCGGGACAGTCCTCGTCCCGACCGCCACCATGCCCTTCCAGCACGCACACGGGGCCTGGATTCCCGAGGCCGGCGCGGTGCGGCACCCGATCGCCGACCGGCAGTCCACCCTGGCCGACAGGCTGGTCGGCCCCGGCACGGACTTCACGTGGTCCGGGATGCCGCGGCCCTCCGCGGTCGCGTGGCACGACGGGACGCTGGTCGCCTCCGTGGGGCGCAACGGCATCGTGGCGACGACGGCGGACGGCACCGAGCTGTGGCGGCGGAGGCTGGTGCGGCGACCGGACGTCCGGTCATGCTCCGTGCGCGGCCTTGCCGTGGACGCGTTCGGCGACGCGGTCGCCTCGTGCGGGCCGGCGGTGGTCGCCGTGGCCGGGGACGGCAGCGACGTCTGGAGCCGGCGGTTCGACGGCTACGTCGTGCGGGGGCTCGTCTCCGACGCGTCCGGCCGCGTGTACGTCTACGCGCGGCCCCGGCACGCCACCAATCTCGACACGATGGTCACCCGTCCCGACCTCGTCGTCGCGCTCTCGGCGACCGGCGCCGTGCGCTGGCGGGGGCCGATCGGGCGGCTGGGCGCGATCAGGCGCTACAGCGACGGGTCGGAGCTCCAGATCGCCGCCGCAGCGCCCGCCCCGGGCGGAGGGGTCGTCGTTGCGACGAAGGACAACGTCATCGACCTGGCCGCCGACGGCTCGCGCCGCTGGCACCTCGCCTCGAAGGACTACCCGGTCGAGGTGAACGCACTCCTGACCGGCCGGGACGGGACGGTCTATGTGGCCGGGTCGGGCGACCAGGGATTCGTGCAGGCGGTCTCGGGCGACGGCGCGGTGCAGTGGACGGCGACGACCGGCCCGGCCGTCCAGGCCATCGCGCTCGGGCCGGACGGCGTGCTGTATGCGCTGACCTGGGCCAACCTCTTCGAGTACTCGACGCACTAGTCGCGTATGTGGTGCATACGGGTGTACGGGATCCGGAAGCCCAGGCGCGCGAACGTGGTGTACGCCGGCGTGTCCCGCGCAGGCGACGGCGCCTCGATGTCGGCGGCGAAGCCGGCGGCGCCCAGCGCCAGCCCGTCCGCCACGATGCGCGCGAGAATCGCGGCGTCGGGGCCGTGGTCGGCGGTCATCACGCCCGGCACCGGGCCGTCGACCGCGAGGAACCCGATCTCGCCCGGCGCGGGGAGATACATGCTGCGCGCCGCCACCGGCCTGCCTTCCTCGCGGGCCAGGTAGTGGCGCCACCCCGGCCGATCGTGGAGCGCCCGCAGCCACGGGCCGGCGTCGACCCGGTACACGCCGACGAGCAGCTCGCTCCACTCCTCGACCGTCTCGGGACCGACGAGCGAGACCGCGACCTCGCGGCTGTCCGCGCCATCCGTCGCCGCCGGGAGCGGCCGGCCGTCCCGCACGACCCGGTCCCACGATCCGGCCGGCTCCAGCCCCAGGTCGGCCAGCCACTCCGGATAGGCGGCAGGCGTGCACTGCGGCTGCGAGACGAGCATGGAGCGGGTCGCACCCGCCGCCTCGAGCCCGGCCGCAATCCCGGCGACGGCGGCGCGCGTCGCCGGCTCGAGGACGCCGAGCCCGATGGGGCGGTTGAACAGGCCGCGGTCGAACCCGCCGCCGGGGCACTGCACCACGAGCACGGGACCGGCCCAGCGCGCCGCGAGGCCGATGCGGGCCGCGTGCCGCGGAGGGCACGCCGCGACGAGGTCGGCCCAGGCGCGCGCCTCGACGGCCTCGATCGCGGCGGCCTCCGCGACCGTCGCGGCGGTCATGCCGGCGGGCCCGCCGCGGCCAGGTTCCGGCCCACCACCTCCATCGTCCGCGCCATCTCCTCGGTGGGACTGAACTCGACGACCTCCGTGCCGGCCGTGACGGCGGGGACGTGGCCGGGCGGCGCGAAGTAGGCGTCGCCCTCCGCGTACTCCTCGTCGTGGTCGGCGTACCGGAGCGTCATGCGGCCGCGCAGCACGTAGCCCCAGTGGGGGCTCTGGCAGCGGTCCTCGGGCAGCCCCCGGAACATCGGCGCCGCATCAGCGTCGACACGGAACGTCTCGAATCCGACGGTGTAGCCGCCGAGCTCGGAGTACCGGCCCTCCATGACGCCCGCGTCCTCGACACGGGCCGCGGTCTCGCGCGATGTCTTCGGCATCTCGGCTCCCTTCTCGATGAAAATAGACACAGTGTCTAAACCGTGCGTCCGACCTTAGCACGGACCCGACACGTTGTCTAGACTTGTCGTCCATGGGGACCCGGCACACCGTCAGGCCGCGCGGCGGGGGCGCTCCTGCCCGCACCCGGGAGCGGGTCGTCGCGGCCGTGCGCGACCTCCTGCGCGAGGGCGCGTTCCACGAGGCGACGGTCGAGCAGGTGGCGATCCGTGCGGGCGTTTCGCGGGCGACGCTCTACCAGCACTTCGGCTCCCGGCTCGGCCTCGTCGACGCCATCTGCGAGACGCTCGACGCCAACCCCGAGCTGGTCGCGATCCGCGAGACGGTGCACGACGCCGACCCCGTCGCCGGGCTCGAACGTGCTATCGCGCACACGGTCGGCTTCTGGGCCTCGGAGGAGGCCGTGCTGGAACCGCTCTACGGGGCGGCGGCGGTCGACCCCGCCGCACGCGATCTCGTCGCCCGCCAGCGCGCCGACCGGCGGGGCGAGTTCGGGCACCTGCTCGCGCGGCTGGAGGAGGAGGGCCGCCTGCGGACGGAGCTGTCGTCCGCGGAGGCGCTGGGCGTCCTGCTCGTGCTCACGAGCTTCGAGACGTTCCGGGAGCTGCGCCGCCTGGCCGGGCTCGAGGAGCGCGACGTCACGGCCACGCTGCAGGCGTCGGCGCGGTCGCTGCTCGGCGGCTAGGGCACGCGCGCGTCGCGCACCTGGCGCGCGGCGGCGCGCTCATCCTCGGTCAGATCCGAGTCCCGCACCGGCGTCACGAGCGTCCAGTGCCGGCCGACCGGGCAGCGCTGGAACCGCCACCACCCCAGCCGCACCGACTTGAGCGAGGCGCCGGGGATCCAGATCGTCGCGAAGAGGTGGCCCGCGCGGCAACGGACGATGACCGTGCCCGCCACCCGCCGGGTCTTGCGCCGGAGCCCGATGGTCTCGACGAGGAGGAAGGCCGCGCCGATCGCGAGCCCCCGCCGGCGACGTTGCTTCTCCGCCATGCCGGCCTCAGCGTAACCCGCATCCACGTGGTTCGCGCCGGGTTGCCCGGAGCAGGCCGGCTCATCTAGGGTGGGCGCGCGGGCCGGGATGGTTCGTGAAGGGCGGTTGGCGGCGTGGCCGAGGACTTCTACGTCCAGGTGCGATACCCGGGAGGGAAGCGGTGGGTCGCGGTCGCCGTGGCGGAGAATCGCCGGCTGGCGGCGTCGCTGGCCGCCGGTGCGTACCAGAACCTCGCGGACGCCCGTGGCCGCACGCCGAACGGCGTGCGCATCGTCAGCGCGCGCGAGCTCGAGGTCGAGGGCGGCCCCGGTGCCGTCGAGCAGGCGGCGCGCGACATCGCCGACGAGGCGTCGCCCGCGTAGCTGGCGGCTGGGAGGCCGCGCGCCCGTCCGCGTGTGGGTGGACGCGCGGCGGCCTCCCATCCTTCCCCAAAGGCGCGTCGGCGAGGCAGCAGCCAGCTGTGGAGAGGAAGAGCCCGACGACGCCCGGGGAAGACCGTATCCCCGCTCCCCCCCACCCACAACTACCAGGTCGGTCGCCGGATATGCCGTACCGGAATCACCCCGGAGCGAGGAAGGCCGCCGGGGGGTGGTCAGCCTCCGGCGGCCTTCGATCTCGAGTTCCACCCATCCGCTGAGGGTCGGTGAGCGGTGATCCGAGGCTAGAGCAGCCCGTGCGCGGCAGGCAATGGGGGAAAACGCCCATCCGGGGGAAGGGGGGTTCGCCCGTTTCGAGGATGCCGGCTCACTGCAGGCGTGATGGAGACGCGCCGCCGAGGCGCCGATCTAGAGGGAGATGCCCGTTCCCCGCCGCCTGATCGACTTCGAATTCTCGCCCGCCGCGCTGGTGCAGCGGATCGTGCGCGGCGCGCTCGAGCACGACATGGTGCGCATGCACGGCGGCATCGTGGCCGCCTTCGAGATCTACGGCGCCCAGACCGCCGAGCGGGACGTGTTCGCGGCCGCCCGCCGGCTCGCAGCCGCCTTCAGCCCCGACTGCCACGACAAGGTGGCCGAGGCGATCGGCAGCCACGCCAAGAGCGCCTGATCCGCTACGAGGCGCCCGCCTCGGCGCGCGCGATCGCGTTCGAGATCGCGTCGAGGATCGCCTGCACCCGCGGCGAGGCGGATCCCTTCAGCGCGTGGATCGACGCGAGGCCCGCGGTCGCGATCGCCGACTCGACGCGGGCGTGCGCCTCGGCGAGGCGGGCGCGGTTCTCGAGCTTCGCGACCTGCAGATGGATCTGGCCGCTGGCGAAGGACTCCTCCGCGTGCCGTTTGGTGATCTGGTCGACCGCGTGCCAGACCGTGATCAGGATGAGGACGAGTCCGATGAGGACGAGCAGGGCGCCAGATCGAGTCGCGCCGGCCGCCGTCCGCGCGCGCGGGTGGCGGCGGGGTCGGTCGCGAGGCGGGCGGGGTACGTGGGCTTTCGCTCATCCGATCCTCCTAAGCATCAATCTCGACTCGAGGTTGAGGTTCAGTGGGGTCTGGTGGGAACGCGCTCGTCGGTTGGGGCGTGCTCGTCGACGAGCTCGAGCAGGCGGCGCATGCCGATCGGCTTCGTCTCGTATGAGCGGGCGCCGAGCCGCTTCAGCTTGTCGGTCTCACGGCGGGTCGCGTCGGCCGTCAGGATGACGACGGGGATGCCGCGGGTGGCCGGGTCGCGGCGCAGCGCGGCAAGGACATCGGCGCCGGTCATGTCCGGCAGGTGCAGGTCCAGGAAGATCAGGTGGGGATGGTGGTCGCGCGCGAGCTCGATGCCGAGCCGGCCGAGCATCGCCGGGATCAGGTGGATGCTGGGCCGGCGGGCGAAGATCTCCTCGACCAGGCGCACGTTCGCGACCACGTCCTCGACGTACAGCACGCGCTGCTCGGAGGCGTACTCGCGGGTCGCGAGCAGGCCCTCGCTCGCGCCGTCCGTCGCCGCGACGGCCGCCGGCTGGGCGACCTCCAGCTCGACCCAGAAGGTCGTGCCGACGCCGCGGCGGCTCTTCACGCCGATCCGTCCTCCCATCGCCTCGACGAGCCGCCGCGAGAGCGCCAGGCCGAGCCCGGTGCCATCGATGCCGGACGCGGCGGCGTCCAGCCGCTCGAACGGCGTGAACAGGCGCGGCAGCAGATCCGGCTCGATCCCGTCGCCGGTGTCGGCGACCGAGAGGCGGATGCGGCCCTCGTCGCGCTCGAGCTCGACGGTCACGGTTCCGCGGTGGCGGTTGTACTTGATCGCGTTCGAGATCAGGTTGATGACGACCTGCGTCAGCCGCTGGCGATCGGCCAGCACGTAGCTCGCCGCGGTCCCCTCCGTGAAGACCGGCTCGTACAGCGTGATTTCGTGGCCGGCGGCGACCGGCCGCATCAGCTGAAACGCCTCGTCGACAAGCGGCCGCAGCGACACGGCCTCGGTCGAGATGCCGACGGTGCCGGCCTCGATCCGGGAGAGATCCATGATCTCGTCGACGAGCGTCAGGAGGTGCTCTCCGGCGACGTGGATCATGCGCGCCCATCCGTCCGGCTTCTCCCCCAGCTCGCGCGTCCCGAGCAGCTCGCTGAACCCGAGGATGGCGGCCAGCGGCGTGCGCAGCTCGTGGCTCATTCGCGACAGGAACTCGTTCTTCGCGTCGCCCGCCGTCCTCAGCTCGGCGTTCGCGGCCTGGAGCTCCTGCGAGCGGCGGAGGATCTCCGCCTCCATCCCCTCGCCGCGCTCGCGCAGCTGCACGAACTCGGTCACGTCCTCGACTCGGTGGATGATGTAGCGCACCCGCCGGACTTCGTCCAGGACGGCTGAGTTCACCGGGCTCCAGTAGCGCACCTCGAAGCCGCCGCCCTCGGACTCCGGCCGCCGGATGTCGTACTTCTGCACGGCCATGGTGTCGGGCCGCCCGGTCTTCAGCACCCGCTCGAGCGACGCGCGCAGGTTGCCGACGCCCGTCGCGGCCGGGTCGTCGGGGTTGTCGGGGAAGACGTCGAAGATACGCCGTTCGAGCACGTCGTCGCGGCGGATCATCGTCGCCGCCACGTACGCGTCACTCACCGCGACGATCCGGAGCCCGGGGTCGAGCACCAGAAAGCATCCCGGTGCGGCCTCGAACAACGCCCGAAAGTCAACACCTTCGCTGCCCATTTGACCCCGTCACCCTAATCCGGGCCCCTTGAACGTGCAAGAACGGCGACTTTCAGTATGCCTGCGCCCAGACCGCGACGGACGTCGCCTCCCGGCCGCAGCAGATGCACCGCTCCGAGGGCGCGGGGCCCTCGTCCAGCGGGAGGACGCGGATCGTCGCCGAGCTCTCGGCCTTGACCCGGGCCTCGCACTCCGCCCCGCCGCACCAGCCGGCCCGGGCGAATCCGCTCGCCTCGCGCAGGTAGGCGATCATCTCGTCGTAGCTGCCGGGATCAACGGTGCGCCGGTCGCGCTCCGCGAGCGCCGAGGCGAACAGCGAGCGCTGGACGCCGGCGAGCAGCGGCCCCAGCTCTCCGGCGAGCGCCGTGAGCGCGACCGTCGTCTTGACGCCGGTGTCGCGGCGGGCGACGGTCACCGCGCCCGCGGCCAGGTCGCGGGCGCCGATCTCGACCCGGCAGGGCACGCCCTTCAGCTCCCACTCGTGGAACTTGTAGCCGGGGCGGTACCCCTCGCGGTCGTCGAGCCGGACGCGGATGCCCGCGGCCCGCAGCTCGGCCGCGACGGCCCCGGCCGCGGCCAGCACCTCCGCCCGGTCCTCCTCGCGGACGATGGGGACGATCACGACCTGGTACGGCGCGACCGCGGGAGGCAGGCGCAGGCCGGCGTCGTCGCCGTGCACCATCACGACGCCCCCGACGAGCCGCGTGGTCGCGCCCCACGAGGTCGCGTAGGGATGCTGCTGGGCCCCGTCACGGCCCGTGAACGTGACGCCGAAGGCCCGTGGGAAGCCCTGGCCGAGGTAGTGCGAGGTGGCCGCCTGGAGCGCCTTGCCGTCGCGCATCAGGGCCTCGAGCGCATAGGTCTCGACGGCTCCGGGGAAGCGCTCGCTTGCGCTCTTGCGGCCGCGGAGCACGGGTATCGCGAGGACGTTCTCGATCACGTCGGCGTAGACGTCGTGCAGGATCGTCAGCACCTCGGCGACGGCCTCCGCCTCCGTCTCGTGGGCGGTGTGGCCCTCCTGCCACAGGAACTCGCTCGTGCGCAGCAGGATCCGGGGCCGCAGCTCCCAGCGCACGACGTTCGCCCACTGGTTGTAGAGCAGGGGCAGGTCGCGGTACGACTCCATCCAGCGGTCGTAGGCGGCCCAGATCGTCGCCTCCGAGGTGGGCCTGACCGCCAGCGGTTCGTCGAGCTTCTTGCCGCCGGCCTCGGTCACGAGGGCGACCTCGGGCGCGAACCCCTCGATCAGCTCGCCCTCCTGCGCGAGAACGGACGCGGGCACGAACAGGGGGAAGTAGAAGTTCTCGTGCCCGGTCGCCTTGATCCGGGCGTCCAGCTCGCGCTGGATCGCCTCCCAGATCGCGTAGCCGTACGGCTTGATCACCATGGCCCCGCGGACGACCGAGTTCTCGGCCAGGTCCGCGCGGCGGACGACCTGGCCGTACCAGGCGGGGAAATCCTGCGACTGCTGGGGGAGACGGACGGCACTCATGACGACCTCCTTGACGGACGTACACCGGCGTTTGCGGAGCTGGTCGCGGCGCTTCGGGCCGAATACGGCGGAAGCGCCTAGGCCGGGACGTGCTCGAGCGGAGGCAGCGCGGCGACGGCCGTGCCCGGCCGGAGGTCGCGCGCGCAGCGGTGCTCGATCGTCATGCGGTCAGTCTAGCGAGGCCGGTGGGAACCGTGTCCCTGACCGTGGCCGTGCCCGTCGCCCTGTCCATGGGAGGCGCCGCTCTTGCCGTTGTGGCCGTGCTCGCCGGCGTGGCTCTTGCCGCCGCTCGCCGCGGCGGAGATCGTCGCGCCCTTCGCCCCGGCGGTTCCGGTCGTCGAGCGGGCGAGCGCCGAGATCGCCGCACCGTGCCCGTGGCGGTTCCGTGGTGCGTGGCGCCTCGTCCGGCCGTGGCGGTCGCCGGCGTTGCCGGGAGCGGGAGTGACCCTGGCGGCCTCCGCCTCGCCCGTCGTCCGGTGCCCTGTCGAGGCGACCGACGGGCGGGTGTGTGCCCGCGGCGACGAGGAGGAGACGCCCAGCGAGCGCAGCACGTGATGCGCGGTCGACGACGCCGCGGCCGGGAGGCCGGCCGCGTATCCAGCCCCCGAGGCCCCTCCGAGCACGAGGGCGGCGGCGATCACCGGAAGGCGCGGACGGAAGCCGAACGCCGTGCGTGGCGCGCGCCGGCCGGCGCGGCCCGGCGAGGGTGCCGGCAGGCCGCGGGCCACCGCGAGCAGCGTGACCGCCGCCTCGTATCCCGGAGGCGCGTCAACGGGATCCACCAGTCCGGCCAGGATCCTGTCAACCGTGTCGTCGTCGAGTCGCGATTCACCCACTGCATCCCGTAGAACGCGCCCGGTCGCCGTTGTGTTACAGGCGAGACGACCATTCCGGGTCGCGACGGAGCTCCTCGGCCAGGCGCCGGAGTGCGCGGTGCTGGATCACGCGCACGGCGCCGGGGGTGCGGCCGGTCAGCTCGGCGGCCTCCTCGGCCGAGAACCCGCCGAGGACGCGCAGCAGGACGATCTCCGCCTGCGCCTTGGGCAGGCGGGCGATCCGGGAGACGGCGGCGTCCTGCTCGGCGTACCCGACCTCGTCAATTGTCGCCCGCTCGAGCTCGCGATCGCCGGGCGGGTGGAGCGTCACCGACCGCCGCCACCAGCGCCGGTGCTCGTCGAGGGCACGCCGCCGCGCCGTCGCGAAGACCCAGCGCCGGAACGCCGCCCGGTCACCGCGAAACGCGGCGGCCCCGGCGAGCACCTCGACCCACACCTGCGATGCGACGTCCTCGGCCAGATCGGCGCCCGCGGTCGCGCGCAGGTACCGGATCAGGTCGCCCTGCACCGAAGTGAACGCGGCCGCGACGCGGTCGCCGAGGGGCGTCGGGTCGTGATCGAGGCCCCATGGGACATGCTCGGAAGGCGCCATGACCCACCTGACACGCCAGCCGCCAGATTCCGGCACTGATGTGCGCAGAGGGCCGCCCAGGCAGGTGGGCGGCCCCCGCTCTGCGATGGCGGATCAGCCGATCGGGTTCACTCGGCGGACCGGCTACTCGGCAGTGTTCGCCGGACCCGGGACTGGAGTCGTGCCCCACAAAACCGCGCCATCCCAGACCTCCTCCGACAGGTGCTCCCTGACAAGAGAGACAGCGCGCCCGAGGGGGAGATCGTTACAGCGGATCAGCTCTTGCCCTTGTGCCGGCCGCTCGAGTGCGACCGGCCATTCCCGGGATGCGGCTTGCCGGCACCCTTGCCGACCGCCGCGTTCGAGCCCGGGGCCTTCGTGTGCCCGGGCGCGGAGGCCGACCTGCCGGGCGCCGAGGCCGAGTGGCCGTGCGCAGCTGCCGACTTGCCGTGCGCAGCTTCCGACTTGCCGTGCGCCACGGCGTGGCCGCGGCCGTGCCCGTGCCCCTTCGCGCGCGCGTGGCCGACGGCGTGGGCGGCGGTCCTGGATACGGCCGTCCGCGCCCCGGGCGGGCTCGTGCGTGGCGGTGTGACCGGAGGCGCCGTGCGCGGCGTCGAGGCGGCCGCGGCCGCCGGCGGCGATGCGTGGTGCAGGATCGCGTGGGTGACCGCGGAGCGGAGCGGGTGGACGGCGGTGACGGCAACCGCGGCGGTCGTCGCGGCGACGGCGATCTTGGCCGCGATCCCGGCCTTCGTCGCCGCCGACGCCGCCGAGGCGGCGGCACCGCCGCTTCCGACGCCCGCCGCGGACGCCCCGAAGCCGGGAACGGAGGCCGCGAGTCCGTGCAGCACCCCCGGGCCGGGCACGAGCGCGAACGCGGCCGCATGCCCGGAGGCGCGCAGGAGCCGCGACCGCGCCGTGCGGCAGCGGCGGCACTCGGCCACGTGCGCCGCCTGGGCCCCGGTGGGCTCGCGCATGCGCGCCAGCCGGCGGCGGACGCCGGCACATTCGGGATCGCCGGCGTCGCGCTCGGCGACGAGCGCCGCGCGCGCCCGCACGAGCAGCGACTCGACCGCGTGCGGCGTCGTCGCCAGCACGTCGGCGATCTCGTCCTGCGACAGCCCGCTCCAGTGCCGCAGCACGAACGCGTGATGCTGCGGCTGGGGCAGCGACCACAGCACCGCCCGCACCTCGGCCAGCGCCTCGGCCTCGACGTCGAGTGCCGCGCTGCGCGTCGGCTGCTCGACCTCCGCGACGGGCGCGTCGTGCCGGTCGCGGATGAGGTTGAGCGCCCGGTGCTTCGTGGCCTTGATCAGCCAGGCGCGCGGGCTCGCCAGGCCACGACCAGACTCGAGCGTCGCGTACGCCTGCAGGAACACGTGCTGCACGACGTCCTCGGCGTCCTCCCTCCGGCCGGTGAGGTGCAGCGCATAGCGGAACGCGTCCGCGGCATAGGCCTCGTACAGCTCCGTGAGCCGCTCGGCCGCACGCGTGGTGTGGTCAACGGCCGCCACTGGTTCCACCCACAGTCAGCTACCCGCCCCTCGCTGCGGGGAAACGCCGGCGCGGATCCCCCCGCCGTAGGCCCCGAGCAGCTCGTTCAGGCGCGCCACCGCCGGGTCGTCCGGGTCGGCCAGCGCCACCTCGTAGCCGTCGTCGAGAAAGGCCGTCAGCTGATCGGCGACCGCGGCCAGGGCAGCCTCCTCGACGGCGGCCGGCAGCCCCGGTCGCGGCAGCGCCACCACGCCCCACCCGGCCTCGGCCAGCCTGACCAGCTCGTCGCCGGCGCCGGCCGGCGGGTTCAGCAACGCGTCGGGCACGACGGCGACCCGCCGCGAGCGGCCGTCACCGCGCATCGAATCCTCGCTCCCCGGCGACGACCCCGCCCAGCTTCGCCAGCTCGCGCTCCTCGTCGTAGTCGAAGAGGTCCTGGCCGATGCCGACCGCCCGCACTCCCTCGACGTCCTCCCCGAGCAGCCCGAGGAGCGTCTCCGTGAAGAGGCCGGCGCCGGGGGTGACCGGGTAGTCCTCGTCGCGCGGCTTGTCCGGGCGGCCGCCCCAGGTCGCGTCGGCGGCGGTCAGCTCGACGCCCATGCTCGGGCTGCCGTCGATGCCGATGATGACGACGCGGGCGCCGGCGGCCAGGTCGGCCCGCACCTGCGCCGCCACCGGCTCCGCCAGCCGCCGGCAGTGCGCGCGGTACGCGGGCGTGTCGTACTGCTCCCGCACGGCCCAGAAGCGGCGGGTGCCGCCGAACGCGAGCTCCGGGCACGGCATCTGGCGGATCGTCGCGCCGTGCTCGCGCAGGAGCGAAAGGACGGGCATCGACACGCCCGCCCAGCGTGCGCCCTCGTCCACCTTGGCGTTCGCGTTCAGCAGGCAGTGGGCCAGGTAGCAGACGACCACGGCCGGATCATCCCACGCCGCCGTCGTGATGGACGTGGACGCGCTCGCCGTCGCGGTCGAAGATCATGATCAGCTCGGCCGGCAGGTCGATCGCCGTGAAGGCATGCGGCGTCATCGTCGCGAACTCGGCCGCTTCGCCGGCCTCGACGACGATCTCGCGCTCGCCGAGCGACAGGCGCACACGGCCCTCGATGACGAAGAACCAGTCGTGTCCGGGGTGGACGCGCAGATCAGGCGCGCGGGACGCAGGTTCGAGCCGCATCTTCACGGCGAGCGTCCTGCCGGTCGCGCGGCTCAGCGCCCAGGTCGTGCGTTCGCCCGATCTGTTGGGCATCGGCCGGATGACCACGTCGTCGTCCGCCTGGACGTCAAGGAGCGAGTCGAGGTCGACATGCAGGCCGGTCGCCAGGGGCAGCAGGATGTCGAGGCTGATCGTGCGCTTCCCCGTCTCGACCCGGCTGATGGTCGAAGGGCTGAGATTGGTGCGCGCGGCCAGCTCCACGAGCGTCAGGCCGAGCGTGGTGCGCAGGCTGCGCAGCCGCGTACGCACCACCTCTTCGACATCGGTCTGCGGCGCCAATGAACTCCTCCTTGCGAATACCGCAAGAACCTGTGCAGTTTCAGGAATCGTACTGTATCGTGGAGACCATGCCCGACCGCCCCCGCACCGTCGAACGAGACTGCGACGTCGCCGTCGTGGGCGGGTCGGCCGCGGGCCTCGCCGCGGCCCTCCAGCTCGGGCGCCAGCGCCGGTCAGTGATCGTCGTCGATGCCGGCGATCCGCGCAACGCCCCGGCCGACCACATGCACGGCTTCCTCGGCCGCGACGGAGGACCGCCGTCCGAGCTGATCGCCGCCGGGCGCGAGGAGGTCAGGAGCTACGGCGGGGAGATCCTCACCGGTCGCGTGCTCGAGGTGAGGCGCACGGAGGACGACCGGTTCCGGCTCGAGCTCGTCGGCGGCCACTCGGTCATGGCGCGCCGCGTCCTCGCGGCGACCGGCCTCGCCGACGAGCTGCCGGAGATCGACGGGCTGGCCGATGGGTGGGGCCGGGACGTGATCCACTGCCCGTTCTGCCACGGCTACGAGGCCCGCGACCGCCGCATCGTCCAGGTCGTGACCCATCCGCGCGGCCTCCACACCGCCGGCCTGTTCCGCCAGCTGACCGCCCGGTTCACGCTCGTGCTCCACGGCGGGCCGGAGGCCGGCGACGCGGAGCTCGAGGCCCTGAGAGCGAGCGGCGTGGCCATCCGCCGGGGCCCTGTGCGCCGGGTCGTGACGGGAGAGGACGGCCGCGTCACGGAGGTCGAGCTGGCCGACGGCGAGCGGCTCGGGGCCGACGCCGTCGCCGTCGGCCCCCGCTTCCGGGCCCGCGCAGAGGCGTTCCTGCCGCTGGGGCTGCGGCCGGCGCCCCACCCCAGCGGGCTCGGCGACCACCTCGACACCGACGCGACCGGTGCGACGGCGGTCGCGGGCGTCTTCGCCGCCGGCAACGTCGCCGACCCGAGCCAGCAGGTGCTCCAGGCCGCCGCCGACGGCGCCCGGGTCGGCGCCATGATCAGCTTCAGCCTCGCCGGCGAGGACATCCGCGCCGCGGCCCGGCCGTCGGCGAACGAGGCCGACTGGGACCGCCGCTACTCGGGCGCGCAGATGTGGAGCGGCAACCCCAACGGCGCGCTCGTCAACGAGATCGAGGGCGTGGCCGCCGCCCGAGCGCTCGACGTGGGCGCCGGCGAGGGCGGGGACGCGCTCTGGCTGGCGGAGCGGGGCTGGACGGTGACGGCGAGCGACATCGCGCGGCGCGCGCTCGACCGCATCGGCGCCGAGGCCGCGCGCCGGGGCCTCGCGGTCGAGCTCCGCCACGCCGACGCGAACGGTCTCGCCCCGTACGAGAGCGAGGCGTTCGACCTGGTGCTGGCGATGTACGCCTCGATCCCGCGGACTCCCGACCTTCGCGGCGTGCGCAACCTGCTCGACGCCGTCGCGCCGGGCGGCGTCCTGCTCGTCGTGAGCCACGACCTCGAGCCCATGCGCGCGCCCGTCGACACCGAGACGCACAGCCGCGCGTTCGACCCGGACGCCTACGTCCGCACCGACGACTTCGCGGCCGCGCTCGCCGGCTCGCCCGGCTGGGAGATCGAGGCGCACGAGCTCCGGCCCCGCCCGCCGGGCGCCGCCACGGCCGCAGCGCACCACGTCGACGACGTCGTCTTCCGCGCCCGGCGCGCTTGACTCTCCCCCCGGGGGAGGCGGCCTCGCCTTCGCCCACACGAAGGCGGTCGCGTTCGCGGCGCCGCGGTCGGGGGCGCCGGCAACGGCGCGCTCCTGCCCGTGCAGTCGGCGCTGCTCGCGGCGCTCGCGACCCGCGAGGTGCGGCACCGGGCGACCGCCGTCTTGCGCGTGTGCAACCAACGCCGGGTTCGGGCTCGGCGGCGCGCTCGGCGGGGTCGTTGCCGGCTTCGGTCTGGACGGGTTCGCCGTCGTCCGGCGAGCGGCTCGCCCCGAGCCGGCTCCGGGTGGATACCGGGACGTGCTCGCGGACGGGACATTCCTGCACCTCGCCGCGCCGAACATGGCCGTGATCGCGATCGGCTGGGGGCTCCTCCTCGCCGCCCGGGATCTCGGTGAGGCGGAGTACGCGGCGCTGCTCGTCGCCACGATCACGGTCGCCGTCGGCGAATGCTTCCACACGGCGGCGCTCACGCCGCCCGTCGCCGACCTCGCGCCCGACCACCTCCACGGCCGGTGCATGGCGTCCACCGACCTGTCGTGGTGGCTCGGCCTCGCGCTCGCCCCCAGCCTCGGCACGCAAGTCCGCAGCGCGTCCGTCGCCGCCACGTTCCTGGGATCCGCGGTCGCCACCGCCTCCGCTGGCGCGTCGATGCTCGCGCTCGACCCTCGCCTCTCCGACTCCGCCCGGCTGAAGCCCGCCCTAGGATCCCGCCATGCCGTTCACGCGCAGGAACCTCAAGGAGGACCAGGAGGACATCGGGTTCAGATTCGACGGCCATCCTGATCTGGAGTTCCGCATGGCGACCTCGGCGCTCGGGCTCGAGGAATCCGGCCTGACCTACCAGCGCGTCCCACCCGGCTACCGCTTTCCGTACGGCCACACGCACAAGACGCAGGAAGAGGTCTTCATCGTCGTCCGCGGCGGCGGGCGGATGAAGCTCGACGACGAGCTCGTCGACGTCAGGGAATGGGACGCGGTGCGCGTCCCGCCGGGGACGTGGCGCGGCTACGAGGCCGGGCCGGAGGGCCTCGAGATGCTCGTCTTCGGCGCGCCCAACCTCGGCGACGCCCCGCGCGAGGACGTCGAGGGCACGCGCGACTGGTGGACCGACTAGCGCGGCAGCGCGAACGGCCGCGCCTCCTCGAACAGCCGGGCGGCACGGAGCACGAGCGCGTCGTCGAGGCGACGCCCGACGATCTGCAGCCCGACCGGTAGGCCGTCGACCAGGCCGCAGGGCACGGTCTCCGCCGGCTGCCCGGAGAGGTTGAACGGGTACGTGAAGGCCGTCCAGGAGAGGTACGAGACGGGCCGGCCGGCGACGGTCGCAGGGGCGTCGTCACCGGCCGGGAAGGCCACGCACGGCAGCGTCGGCGTGAGCAGCAGGTCGTACGGTGTGAGCCGGTCGGCCAGCGTCGCGCACCAGCGCGTGCGGGCGTTGAAGGCGCGGGCGAGGTCGGCGGAGGTGCGGGTCGCGCCGCGCTCGACGATCGTCCGCAGGCCTGGTGAGAGCCCTTCCAGCTCGTCGAGCGGCCGGCCGTCGGTGCGGTCGGCGAGGTCGGCGGCGAACATGCCGAGCCAGATCTCATCCTCGATCGGCCAGGGATCCTCGAGCCCGAGATCGGCCTCCTCGACGCGGTGCCCGGCGTCCGTGAATGCCTGCGCCGCGGTGCGCACCGCGGCGACGACGGCGGGCTCGACGGCGGCGTAGCCGAGATCGGTGCTGAGACCGATCGTGAGCGGCGGCAGCGGCTCGGCCAGCGCCGCCCGGAACGACGGCACCGGCGGCGGGACGGAGAGCCGGTCGAGCGGGTGCTGGCCGGCCATCGCGTCCAGCAGTAGGGCGGCGTCCTCGACCGTCCGCGCGATCGGGCCGATGTGGGAGATCGTCATGTTCGCGGCCGGCGGGTTGGGGACCACGCCGTAGCTCGGCTTGTGCCCCACCACGCCGCAGAATCCGGCGGGGATGCGGATCGAGCCGGCCCCGTCCGAGCCCTGGTGCAGCGGCCCGAAGCCGGCGGCGGCCGCGGCGGCGGCACCGCCGCTGGAGCCGCCCGCCGTCCGGCCGTGCTGCCAGGGGTTGTGGCACGGGCCGTTCAGCGTGTTGCCGGAGTCACCCTTCCAGCCGCGCTCCGGCGTCGTCGTCTTGCCGAGCAGCGCTCCCGGGCGCAGGCGTGCGGCGACGGGCGCGTCAGCCGCAGGGGCGGGGTCGCGGAAGAGCGGCGATCCGTGCCCGGTGGGGATGCCTTCGGCGTCGAGCAGATCCTTCAGCGTGTACGGCACGCCCGCGAGGGGCGGGGCGTCGCCGGCGGCATACGCCGCCTCGGCCCGGCGCGCATCTGCGAGCGCCCGCTCCGGCGTCAGCGTGACGAAGGCGTTGATCGGCCCGTCGCGCGCCTCGATTCGTGCGAGCGTCGCCTCGACGACTTCCACCGGTGAGAGCGCCCGGGAGACATATGCGTCGAGCAAGGCGCAGGCGGTCAGATGGCAAGGATCCCCCAAAGAAAAAGCCCCGTTTCCGGGGCTTTTCTCAGTAGCGGGGGCAGGATTCGAACCTGCGACCTTCGGGTTATGAG
>JAICJM010000149.1 GCA_025928435.1 Thermoleophilia bacterium | reverse complement strand
GGTGGTGGAGCGGCCGGCCGGGGTCTCGTAGACTGCCCGACTCGACCCGCCGTACCCGACGAGGAGACCCGTGGCCCAGACCCCCCGCCGAGCGACCTGCGACGACTGCTACTTCCGCAAGACCGAGCTCTGCGCGCTGCGGCTGAGCCGGCCCTGCCCGACGTTCCGGCCGGTGCAGCGGGGGAGGATGGTGCCGCCGCGCCAGGCGCGCCTCGTCGAGACGGCGGCGACCGCCGTGGGCTGAGGCGTTCCGGACAGAAACTGTCATTCCGGTCGCCGCCGCGGCGGACCCAGGCTGGGCGCGATCATCCCGGCGGTATCTGCCGCCGCTCCACGCGATCCGGAGTGTGACCCGAGATCACGCCCTGCCTGAGGCTGTTGTCCGCTCCTCCTCCGAGTGGGAAGAGTGTGACGGAGACTCAGGAAAATGTCAACTACGAAGCCCGGCGGAGGGCCATCAGACAACGGCGGCCGGGTGTGACGCGAAGACACCGGCCAGCCGGGCGATGCCCTCGTCGATGCGATCGGCCGGGCAGGCGCTGTACGCGAGCCTTATGGAGTCGCGCCCACCCTCGCCCACGAAGAAGTCCGCGCCGCGCACATAGGGGACGCCCTGCTCAGCCGCGGCCGGGAGCGCGTCGGTGGTGTCGATGCCGTCGGGGAGCTCGACCCAGAAGAAGTAGCCGCCGCGCGGCGTCGCCCAGCGCGCGCCCTCCGGGAAGTGGGCCCGCAGCGCCGCCTCCATCGCGTCGCGGCGCGTCTTGAGCCCGGCGGTGGCCCGCTCGACGTTCGGCTCGAACCGGCCGGCGTCGCAGTACGCGGCCAGCACGGCCTCGGCCAGCGTGTTCGGGCCGATGTGCGTGTTCTCGGACATGACCGCCAGGGGCTTCACCAGCCGGTCGGGCACGACGAGGTAGCCGGTGCGGACGCCCGGTGCGACGGTCTTCGTGAACGACGAGCAGTAGATGACGTGCTCGCCGCCGTCGAGCTCGTGCAGCGTCGGAACGGGCTCGCCCTCGAAGCGCAGGAGGCCGTACGGGTCGTCCTCGACCAGCACCAGGTCGTACCGCTGCGCCAGCTCCACCAGCGCCTGCCGGCGCTCGAGCGAGGCGCAGGCGCCGGACGGGTTCTGGTAGGTCGGGATCAGGTAGACGAGCCGCGGCCGCAGGCCGCCGGCCAGGAGATCGGCCAACCGGTCGACGTCGATCCCGTCGGGATCGAGCGGGACGGCGTGCAGGTCGGCGCCGGCCTCGCGCAGGATCTTCAGGGTGCGGTCGTACGTGGGCGCCTCGACGACCGCGGCGCCGTCGCCGTCGGCGAAGAAGTGCCGGCCCAGGAATCCGATGGCCTGCAGCGACCCGTTCGTGATCAGGACGCGGCCGGCGTCGACGCCGTGGCGCGCGCCGATCCACTCCCGCAGCGGCCGGTAGCCGCCCGGGGCGTACGAGAGGGCCGCGACCGGATCGGCGTCGAGGGCGCGCTGCGTCGCCTCGCGCATGTCGTCGACCGGGATCAGGTCGGCGGCGGGGACGCCGCGCGTGAACGGGATCGCGTCGGGCACGGATCCAGCCTACCGGATGGGCAGGCGGGTGCCGGTCAGGCCGGCTTCGCGAACGCCTCGGCGGCGAGCTGGGCCGCCTCGGTGGGGCTGCGGCCGACGCGGACGCCGTGGCCCTCGAGGGCCTCCTCCTTCGCCTGCGCCGTGCCCGACGAGCCGGAGATGATCGCGCCGGCGTGCCCCATCGTCTTCCCCGGGGGCGCCTGGAAGCCGGCGATGTAGGCGACGACGGGCGTCGACATGTGTGCGCCGATGTAGGCGGCCGCCTTCTCCTCCTCGTCACCGCCGATCTCGCCCACCATCACGACGAGGTCGGTCTCGGAGTCGGCCTCGAACCGCTCGAGGACGTCGATGAAGCCGAGGCCCACGATCGGGTCGCCCCCGACGCCGACGATCGTGGAGTTGCCGAGGCCGGCGTCGGCCAGCTCCTTGCCGATCTGGTAGGTGAGCGTGCCCGAGCGCGAGACGAGCCCGATGCGCCCCTGCCCGAACACCTGGGCCGGGATGATGCCGACGTTCGCGACGCCGGGCGAGAGGGCGCCCGGGCAGTTCGGCCCGAGCAGGGTCGCCCCGCGGGCGCGCACGTACGGGTACAGCTGCAGCATGTCGTGCGCCGGGATGCCCTCCGTGATGCAGATGACCGTCCCGATCCCCGAATCGACCGCCTCATAGATCGCGTCGGCGGCGAAGCGGGGCGGCACGAACACCATCGCCGTGTTGGCCCCGCGCTCGCCCACGGCGTCTGCGACGGTGTCGAAGACCGGGATGCCGTTGACCTCCTGGCCGGCCTTGCCCGGGGTGACGCCCGCGACGACGTCCGTGCCGTAGTCGCGGTTGCGGGTGGCGTGGAAGCTGCCCTCGCGGCCGGTGATGCCCTGGACGACGAGGCGGGTGTCGGCTCCGACCAGGATCGCCATCAGGACGCCCCCGCCAGCGCGACCACCTGCTCGGCGGCGCCGAGCATCGTCTCCGCCACGTGCAGGTTGGGCGGCGCCGCCTCGGCCAGGATTGCGCGCCCCTCGACGTCGTTCGTCCCGTCGAGCCGCACCACCATCGGCACCCTCACGTCGAGCCGCTCGAGCGCCGTCAGCACGCCGCGGGCGACCTCGTCGCAGCGGGTGATGCCGCCGAACACGTTGAAGAGCACGGCCTGTACCTTCGAGTCGGAGAGCAGCACCTCCATGGCCGTCACGATCTCGTCCGCCTGGGCGCCGCCGCCGACGTCGAGGAAGTTCGCCGGCGTCCCGCCCGCGCCCGCGACGACGTCCAGCGTGGACATGACGAGCCCGGCGCCATTGCCGATGATCCCGACGGTGCCGTCCAGCTTCACATAGGTGACGCCCCGCTCGCGCGCCATCCGCTCCTGCTCGTCGAGCGCATCGAGGTCGCGCATCGCGGCGATGTCGGGGTGCTTGTAGAGGGCGTTGTCGTCGACGGTGTACTTCGAGTCGAGCGCGCGCAGCTCGCCGTCCAGCGTGACGATGAGCGGGTTGATCTCGACCAGCATCGCGTCCGTCTCGACGTACGCGCGATACGCGCGGGCCAGGATGTCGGCGGCCTGGCGCATCTCCTCGGCCGGGATCCCGGCGGCGTAGCAGAGCCTGCGGGCGTGAAACGGCTGGAAGCCCGTCAGCGGGTCGACGTGGACGCGCGCGATCCGCTCGGGCGTCTTCTCCGCGACCTCCTCGATGTCGATCCCACCGGCGGTCGTGAGCATGACGAGCGTCTTCTTCGCGCCGCGGTCGAAGGTGATCGAGCAGTAGTACTCGCGCTCGATGTCGGAGGCCCGCTCGATCCAGACGCGGCGGGCGACGTGGCCGTTGATGTCCATGCCGAGGATGTCCCGCGCGTGGGCCTCGGCCTCGTCCGGGCTCGCGGGCCCCTTGATGCCGCCGGCCTTGCCGCGCCCGCCGGTCAGAACCTGGGCCTTCACCATGACGGGCGCGTCGAGCCGCTCGGCCGCCTCGCGGGCCTCCTCGGGCGTGTCGACGACCTGCCCGTCCGACACGGGGATCCCGAACCGGCTGAAGAGCTGCTTGCCCTGGTACTCGTACAGGTCCATCGGCGGCGAGAGTCTAGATGGCGCGATCCATACCCGGTGCCACCATCACCGTGGTCGAAATGGAGCAGCGCGGGGGCGCGGGTGTGGGAGCCGGGCCGCCTCGCGAGATATCCTCGAGCCACATGCAGATCGGTTTACCAGTTCTTGTAATATTTGCATGTTTACAGATCACTAACACATAGCCAATGTTTTCCGAACAATTTCGGTCAAGAATCGTCATCGGACGCTGCGACCGAACGTGCCCACACTTCGCAGCTACCTGCCTCCTCCGACGACCCGTCCGC
Source organism: Thermoleophilia bacterium (assembly GCA_025928435.1). The sequence goes on along the minus strand of JAICJM010000149.1, from coordinate 6,181 downwards.
GGGTCGTCGGGCTTTAAGGGCCCGGAGAGTCTCAGGCCGGCGCGAAGCCGGCGTCGCGCACGGCGGCACGGATCGCGTCGAGGTCTGTCAGCGCCGGGTCGTACGTGACCTCGACCTCCTCGGCCACGAAGTCGGCCCGTGCATCCCCGACGCCCGGGACGGCCTTCACGGCGCTGCTCACCGACCGCTCGCAGCCGCCGCAGTGCATCCCGCGGACCGCGACGACCTCCGTGCGGGCGGCGGTCACGGGGGCGAGGAGCCGGGGTTGTACTGCTGCGCGAGCTTCACGCCCGCGACCTTGGCGACGTACGCGGCGACGTCGTCGGCGTCCTGCCCCTTCAGCAGGTGCCGCGGCATCGGCGGGTCGGCCAGGTCGATCTGCTGGCGGACGAGCGCCTCGAACGACGAGTCCTTCATCCCGATGAGACGGTCGCCGGCGTAGGCCGAGTCGAGGTCGGGCCCGATCTTCCCCGTCGTGCCGGCATCGGCAAGCGTGTGGCACGAGCCGCACGTCGCGGTGAAGAGCTGCTTGCCCTTGGACGTGTCGACCGACGCCGCGTTGGGGACACCCGTGCCGCCGCAGCCGCTCAGCGCGGCAGCGCCGAGCACGGTCACCATCACGCTGCACAGGGCTGCCCGGCGGCTCATCTGCGCAGACATTAGCAAGCGGTGCTCACGGCAGCGGGGGCAAGGCGCCGCGCCACGTGAGGGCCTCCGCGGCCTGGGCGGCGGCGTGCCCGAGGGCGCGGTCCAGGGGCCATCCGGAGGCCAGCCCGAACAGCACGCCGGCGACGAAGGTGTCGCCCGCACCGTAGGTGTCGACGACCGGCCCGGGCACCGGCGCCGCCTCGTAGCCCGTGCCTCCGCGAGGCCCGTTCGTGACGATGACGTGGTCGGGCCGTTCTCGCAGACGCGTGATGTCGAACTGCTCACCGCGGTCCTTGCCGCTGCCCACGAGCGCGTCGGCACGGACGCCGCTCTTCGCGAGGACGTCGAACCGGCGCGCCGTCACGACCAGGACCCGCGCCCGCCGGGCCATCCGCAGCGTCTCGGGGTCGTAGCCCGTGAAGTAGACGCCGTCCATGTCCGCGAGGTCGTCCCAGTCGAGCGGGTCGTCGGCCCGGGCGGCGTCGTTTGTGCCGACGACGTAGAGGGTGCGCTCGCCGGCCGGGTCGACCAGTGCGAGCACCTCGGTCTGGGGCTCGGCCCGCCCCGCCGCCTCCAGCCGCAGCCCGTGCCGCTCGAGCGGCCCGCGGGCGCGGCCGTCGCTGCCGAGCGCCGTGTAGAACGTCACCTCGGCCCCCATCCGTCGCAGCGCCACGGCGGTGACCGCGCCGCCCCCGCCCGGCTGCGCGAGCGGATCGGTGAGGTGCACGATCTCGCCGGGCTTCGGCACGAACGGTGCGTGCGCGAACGTGACCCACTCGATGTGCCCGATCACGGCCAGGCGGAGCATGGGCCGCATCGTACGTGGGGACAGTCCCCGTCCGGGGACTCTCCCCGACTCCGCCGCGGTCAGGCGAGCCGTAGCTGCGTGCCGGTCGGCGCCGCGTGCGCTCGCACGGCGACCGTGCCCTCGAACACCTCGGGGCCGAGGAAGCCTCGCATCAGCTTCTCGTGGGCACGGTGGCGCAGCAGCTGCGCCTCCAGGCGGATCGCGCCGGCGTACTCGGCAGCATCCGCGGGTCGCTCCCCGGCCAACCGGCCTTCCAGGATCCGCTCCGCCGCCCACCAGTAGACGGCGTTGGCCGCGACCTCGACCTCGAGCATCCGGTACGGGACGTACTCGCGGACACGCGCACGCGACAGGCCGGCCTGGCGGGCGGCCCGCTCGAGCGCCTTGAACTCGCGCCGCCCCTCGTAGACCGTCACGACGCCGGACTCGGGCTCGAACTCGGCCTCGATGTGGGAGTCGTCGTCCTTGCGGGCGATCTCACGTACCCAGCCGCTCGCGTGGTGACGGACGACCAGGACGACGAGCTCCGCGTCGTGACCGCCGGCACCGGCGAAGACGGAGAGCTGCGAACCGGGCTCGGCGGAGACGAGCGCGCGCAGGGTGCCGGAGACCCGCGACCACCCGCCCTTGACGGGACGGGGCACCTCTTGCCGCCACAGCCCCAGCGAAAGGCCGGGCTCGGCCGCAACCTCGATCGGCGTCCCGGGAGGGATGCGGGCCGGATCGAAGAGCAGCGACACGCCTCGCTGCTCGCCGGGATGCAGCCGGACCGGTGACTGCTTGAAGCGCATCGCGGTGTCGAAGACGACGACCGGCGCCGGCCCGGGGGCCGGCGGCTCTCCGGCGCCCGGGCTCGGCTCCGGTTGCTCGACCGGCCGCTCCGCGCCCGGGCCCCCGCGGGCGAAGCCGGCCTGGCCGGGCGCATCGAAGGCGGCGCGGAGCGCGTCGTTGAGCGCCCGTAGCCCGACCTCGTCCCGGGCGGCGAGCTCCTTCCCCGTTCGCACGAGCCGGGCTCCCGCCCGGCGCTCCTCCGCCTCGACGATCGGCCGGACGATGCGCTCGATCGTCGCGTACAGTTTTCGCACGAGCGGGTGGGCATCGTTGAGGCCGCCCCGGTCGACGCGGACGACGACCTGTGGCCGGGGCTTGTCGAGCGCCTCGCGCTGCAGCCGCTCGATCGCCTCACAGCGGATCTCGCCGTAGATATGGCGCGCGCCCGGCCGCGCCTCGAGACCGGCGAGGGTCGCCTCGTGCGCGGCCCGGCCCGACCGGACGACAAGCCCGCCGCGGCGCGTGGCGCGGCCCGGGCTGAGCGGTATCGGCTGTGCCGAGCGGCGGACGATGACGCGGGCTGTGACATCCCGCCCCAGCTCAACCTCGTCGTCGAAGAGCACCGCGCGCTCGGGGTCCGGCTCGGGCGGCGCGTAGCGGACGAGCTGGAGGGGCATGCCGGGCAGGTCGACGACCAGCTCGCGGCGCTCGTCCTCGAGGATCGGCCGCAGCTGCACGAGATCGCTGACGAGACGGCGCAGCCGGGCGCTGGGAGGCAGCCGGCCGTCCGCCAGGGGCACGGTCACACGTGTGCCCTCCCGCGGAATCCCGAGCTCACGCCGGACGCTTGGCGTGATAGGCGCGTCGAGCATATGGGCGTACAGGTAGGGCTCGTCGCCGCCGGCCGGCAGAAACCAGGACTCGACCGCCCGGTCGCCCCGGACGCCCTGGATTCGCCCGCCCCCCTGGGCGAGCCACACGTCGCGGAGCCCGCGGCCGAAGAGCCCGCGTTGGCCCTCGTGCTCCGGGGCGACGCCGAGCGCGCCGAGCCGCTGGTCGACCCCGTCCGCGTCGATCCCCTCTCCGTCGTCGGCGCAGACGACCTCGTACCGCCAGGATCGCAGCGCGGGTACCCGGAGGCCGCGCAAGGCGGCCCTCCACGCCGCGAGCAGGTCGGAGTCGGCAGGGCCGATGCGAAGCTCGATCCGGCCGCGGTCGCGGTCGGCCGCCGCGATGGCCGCGTCGGCGTTCGTCACAAGCTCGGGGATGATCTGCGTGAGGTCGATCCCCGCCTGTGCGAAGTTCTCGCGGAAATAGCGGCCGCGCACGCGGCCCGGGCGCAGCGCTGCCCGATCGATCGCCATCGCGGGCAGCATACGCCGGTGTGGGGACAGTCCCCGCATGGCGACAGTCCCCGCATTGGGGACAGTCCCCGGGCACCGAGGGGGCCTGGCCCCGGGTACTACGGCACGTAGACCAGCTTGCCCTGCACCTTCAGGTCCTCCATCAGCCGCTGGGCCTTGGGGACGTCGCGCAGGGGGAAGACGTGGTCGATGACGGGCTTGATGTGGCCGGCCTCGACGGCGCGCAGCGCCGCGGCCAGCTCGGCCTTGCTGGCCAGGTGCGAGCCGAGCAGGTTCTGCTGCTTGTTCCAGAGGAAGCGCAGGTCGGTCAACGCCTCGAACCCGGTCGAGGCGCCGCAGACGACCAGCCGGCCGCCCCAGCGCAGGGCCGCGACCGAGGTCGGCCAGGTGTCCTGGCCCGAGTGCTCGAACACGATGTCGGCGCCGACCTTGCGGGTGATCTCACGCACCCGTGCCGCGACGTCCTCGGACGTGCGGTCGATGACGTCGTTCGCGCCGAGCTCCTGCGCCTTGGCGACCTTGGCCTTGCCGCCGACCACCGGGATCGGGTTGGCCCCGAACATGCGGCAGATCTGGATCGCCATCACGCCCAGGCCGCCGACCCCGCCCCAGATGAGGACGTTCTCGCCGGCCTGGATCCGCGCCCGCGTGACCAGCATGCGCCAGGCCGTCTCGAGCACGAGCGGCATGGACGCCGCCTCCTCGAACGTGAGGTTGGCCGGCTTGGGCAGCACGTTCGCCGCCGGCATCGTCACGAGCTCGGAGTGGCCGCCGTCGTTCGGCCCTGTCTGGAAGCCCCAGATCAGGAACTGGCGGCAGAAGAACTCCTGCCCCGACGTGCACATCTCGCACGTCCGGCAGGAGATCCCGGGATGGACGACGACCTCGTCGCCGACGCGGACGGGCGACGACCCGAAGCCGGTCCCGCCGACCTCGGAGCCGATCGCCCGCACCACGCCGGCCACATCCGATCCGGCCACGTGCGGGAAGACGACCTTCATCCCGGGCATCCCCCGCCGCGCCCAGATGTCGTTGAAGTTGGCGCCCGCGGCCTTGACCTCGATCAGGACCTCGAACGGCTTCGGCTCCGGGTCGGGGATGTCCGTGTAGCTGAGGACGTCCGGCCCGCCGTGCTCCTCGAAGACGACGGCCTTCATACGAGCGCGTCGGCCATCTGCTGGAAGTTGTCCACGTAGCGGCGGACGTCGGCCTCGGAGTGCTGCACCGACAGGGTCCAGTTCTCGGACTTGCCCCACGGCGCCATGAACACGCCGCGGTTCAGCTGCACGAGCCAGTTGATGTAGCCGAGCTCCTCGGACACCTCGAGGTAGTCGCGGTAGTTGCGCACCCGCTCCGCCCGGTAGGTGACCGCACCGCGGGCCGACCGGACCGTCGTGTAGCCGGCGATGCCCGCCCGCTCCATGACGCCGTCGCAGCCCGTCTGCAGGATCTCGCCCAGGCGGTCGAACTCGGTGTAGGCGTCGTGCGTGAGGATGTCGATCAGCGTCGTACGCATCGCCGCCATCGTGAGCGGGTTGCCGTTGAACGTCCCGACCTGGTCGATCTTGCCCGAGGCGATCCACTCCATGACCTCGTCCGAGCCGCCGATGGCCCCGCAGGGGAGGCCGCCGCCGACCGACTTGGCCAGGCAGAGCAGGTCGGGCGTGACGCCGAAGCGCTCGACGGCGCCGCCGTAGGCGATCGTGGCGCCGGTCTTCACCTCGTCGAAGGTGAGCAGGGCGCCCTCGGCGTGCAGCCGCTCCTTGACGCCCGCCAGGTAGCCGTCCTCGGGGAGGACGAAGCCCGCGTTCATCATCGCCGGCTCGACGATCATGCCGGCCACGCGGCCCTTGTGCTTGGCGAGGGTGCGGTCGAGCGCGTCGAGGTCGTTGAACGGCACGACCCGCGTCAGCTCCGAGACCTCCCTGGGGATGCCCAGCGTCTGCGGCACCGACACGGGGTCGTCGTAGGACCCGATCCTGTCCGCCGCCGGCGCGACCGACACCATCACCGGGTCGCCGTGGCCGTGGTAGGAGCCCTCGATCTTGAACAGGATGTCGCGGCCGGTGATGGCGCGCATGAGGCGGACCGCCTCCATCGTCGCCTCGGTGCCGGAGTTGCAGTACCGCCACAGGGGCAGGCCGAAGCGCTCGCGCAGGTGCTCGCCGACGACGACGGCGTCCTCGGTCGGCTGGGCGAAGTGCGAGCCGCGGCCGATGCGGTCGGAGATCGTCTCGGCGATCTTGGGGTGGGCGTGGCCGACGGCGACGGCGCCGTAGCCGTTGTGGAAGTCGACGTACTCGTTGCCGTCCACGTCGCTCACCTTTGAGCCGTGGCCGTCGGCGAGCCAGATCGGGTGCGGGTCGGTCGCCTGCCAGCTCGAGGCGACGCCGCCGGCGAGCGACTTGCGCGCCCGCTCGGTCATCTCGCGCGAGCCGGGATGCCGGGTGTTGAACTCGGCCTCCTCGGTCTCGATCAGCTTGGCGAGCTTCGCCGGGTCGATGGTCTTCTGCACAACGCTCATGCCTTCACTCCTCCCAGTACCTCGCCGTAGCGGCTGTCCCGCCAGGCGAGCGCGGCCTTGAGGCCG
>JAICJM010000230.1 GCA_025928435.1 Thermoleophilia bacterium | reverse complement strand
ACTTGACAGCCACACCCTCCATATCAGTAGACGGTTGATCGGTAACTCCGCGCGCGCCTGGACTCGCAACGGTTCGTGGTCAGGCGCAACGCTGGTGGGGCTGCGGCTGCACGGGAGTCACCGATCAACCATCGGCGGCGGTGGCGCCGGTGTTGCCGCCCGTCGCCCCGAGGCAGGCCGACGTGGCGGTGGCGCCGGCACCCGCCTGAGCGGAATGGGCCGTGGCGGCGGCCGTGGTGCTCGTGCCGCGCGTGGGACCGATGGTGGTGGTGCGCGCGGTGCGCATGGTGGTGGTGCGCGCGGCGCGCATGGTGGCGGTCCGCCATCCGGCGATGATGGTGCGCACGTCGCCACTGGCGGTGTGCGTGCCGGTGCTTGAACCAGCGATGGTGGTGATGGTGGACGTGGTGGCGATGCCCGTGCCGGTGGCGCGGGTGCCGGTGGTGGTGGTGGTGGTGGAAGCGCCTGCGGGGGCGGGTCACCGCCGCGTGCGGGCCGCCGCCCCCCTTCGGCGCGAGGTCATGCGCGGCCGGCGCCGGGTCGCTCACGGAGCTGCCCGCAGCGGCCTGGGCCGCCGGCAGGGAGACGTTCACGACGGCGCCACGCACGTGTATCCGGTGGGCTGGCCGCGAGCCCTGCTCGGCCGCCGTGAAGACGCCCACCTCCGCGCGCACGATGTTGCCGAAGCTGGCCACGGACAGCGCGTTCGGCGCGGTCAGCGCGATCGCGGCCAGGACGGCGTACACCGCCGTCACCGCGGCGCCGAGCCCGACCGCCGCGACCATCCCGCGCGACCGGGTGACCATCCAAGACCCTGCCGGTTCCCTGCTTGCGAAGCTCATGCGTGAAAGACCCCCAGAGATATACGGGTGTACGGGGGCTGGACCGATGCCCCAAACGGGGGAAGTTGCGGCGGCGGCTCAGATCGCCTCGTCGGCGATGCGGGCACCGCCGATCAGCCACCGGCGGCCGCGCCAGCGGGCGAATCCGATGGCCGTGCGAATCCAGATGAAGGCCGAGATGCCGGTCCAGATCCCGGCCAGGCCCCACCCGAACTCGGCCGTCGCGAGCGTGATCGGCACGTAGCCGAGGACGGCGGCGGCGGCCGACACGTTGCGCATGAACCGCAGGTCGCCGGCGCCGAGCAGGATGCCGTCGAGCGCGAACACCCAGCCGTTGAGCGGCATCATCAGCACCAGGAACGGCCACAGAACGTGGGTCTTTCCGATCACCGCCGGGTCGGACGTGAACGCCCGCGGAACGACGGCATAGCCGGCCGCGAGGACGACCGCGAACGCGATCCCGAGCCACGCGCCGGCCCACAGCAGCCGGCGGCCGAGGGCCTGCGCGGCGTCCACCTGCCCCGCGCCGAGCAGCCGGCCGATGAGCGCCTGGGCGGCGATCGCGGTCGAGTCGAGGAAGAGCGCGCAGAACGTCCACAGCTGGGCGCCGATCTGATGGGCCGCAAGCGTCGCGTCCCCGATGCGGGCCGCCACGGCCGTCGCCACGGTGAACGCGACGAAGAACGAGGCCGTCCGCAGCGTGAGGTCGCGCGCGGCGGAGAACTGCACCCGGATCCGCCCCAGCGACGGCCGCAGCGGGGCGCCGCGCCGGGCAAGCAGGACGAGGAACACGAGCCCGGACGCGGCCTGGGCGGCCACGTTGGCGATCGCGGAGCCGCGGATCCCCAGGCCCGCGCCGAAGACCAGCCCGGCCGACAGGGCGATGCTGGCGATGTTGGCGACGCCGATCACGACGAGCGGCGTGCGGGTGTCCTGGAGCGCCCGCATCCAGCCCTGGGCGGCGGCCGTGACGAGGACGAACGGCGCCCCGAGCGCGGCGATCCGCATCCAGCGCACGGCCTGAACCGACGCCGCGGTGTCGCCGCCGGCCATCGCGTGCATGGCCGGGACGGCCACGAGCTCGACCCCGATGACGAGCAGGGCGCCGAGGCCGAGTGCGAGCCAGGTGGCCTGCACGCCGACGTCGAGCGCCTCGTCGACCCGGCCGGCGCCGTAGAGCCGCGCCGCCCGCGCCGTCGTCCCGTACTCGAGGAAGGTGCAGAAGCCGAAGATCTCGGAGAGGAGCAGCCCGGCCAGCGCGAGGCCGGCCAGCGGCACCGTCCCGAGATGGCCGATGATCGCCGTGTCGCCGAGGACGTAGAGCGGCTCCGCGATGAGCGCGCCGAGGGCCGGGATGGCGAGCCACAGGATCTCGCGATCGGTCGGCATCCCGGACGGGCGGGTCATGGCGGATAGTCTTGCGGGCGAATCGGGCCGCGGCGGAGGTACCATCCCCGGTCATGACGACGGTCACCCGCACCGCGCTCCGCGATCTGATCGCCGCCCGCGGCTGCGCGCTCTTCGACGGCGCGATGGGCACGATGCTCCAGGGCGCGGGCCTCGAGGCGGGCGAATCGGGCGAGCGCTGGAACCTCGAGAAGGCCGACGCCGTCGCCGCGATCCACCGCGGCTACGCCGCCGCCGGCTCCGTGCTCGTCACCACGAACACCTTCGGCGCCACGGCGCCGCGGCTGTCCGCCTCCGGCCTGGGAGACCGCGTGGCCGACGTCAACGCCGCCGCCGTCCGGATCGCCCGCGCCGTCGCGGAGGAGTTCGACGCGCTCGTCGCCGGCGACGTCGGGCCGACGGGCGAGCTGATCGAGCCGCTCGGGACGCTCTCGCCGTCCGAGGCGCAGGCGCTCTTCGCCGAGCAGATCGACGCGCTCGCGGGGGCCGGCGCCGACCTGATCCTGGGCGAGACCCTGAGCGACCTGGCCGAGGCCGAGGCAGTCGTCCGGGCCGCCCACGACGCGTCGCCCCAGCTCGAGGTCGCGGTCACGCTGAGCTTCGACACGAACCGGCACACGATGATGGGCGTCTCGCCCGCGCAGGCGGTCGAGCGGCTGGGCGAGCTCGGCGTCACCGCCGTCGGCGCCAACTGCGGCCGTGGCCTCGAGGACATGGAGGCGGTCATGGTCGAGATGGTGGCCCACCGCCCCGACGGCCTCCTCCTGATCGCGCAGTCGAACGCCGGCCTCCCCGTCATCCGCGGCGAGGAGTTCTGCTACGAGACGACGCCCGAGGAGATGGCCGACTACGCCCTCCGCATGCGCGAGCTGGGCGTGGAGCTGGTGGGCGGCTGCTGCGGCTCGACGCCGGCCCACATGGCCGCGATGGCCTCGGCCCTCAACAGCTAGTGAATAAAAGGGGTCTGACCCCGTTTATTCAGTGATCGGCGTCGGGGGCGGGTCGCCGCGGAGCACCGCCACCGCGTTCTGTGCCGCCAGCACGCCCATCGCGGTGCGGGTCTCGATCGTCGCCGAGCCCAGGTGCGGGATCAGCACGACGTTCTCGAGCCCGCGTAGTCCCGGATCGATCTCGGGCTCGCGCTCGAACACGTCCAGGCCGGCGCCGGCGATGGTGCCGTCGCGGAGCGCCGCGGCCAGGGCGGCCTCGTCGACCACCGGGCCGCGCGACGTGTTCACCAGGTACGCGGTCGGCTTCATCAGCGCCAGCCGGCGGGCGTCGATCAGGTGGCGGGTGGCATCGGAGAGCGGCGTGTGGATCGAGACGACGTCCGCCGTTGCCAAAAGCTCGTCCAGCTCGAGCATCTCGGCGCCGAGCTCGGCCTCGACTGCCGCGACGGCCCGCCGCCGCCCCGCGTAGGCGATCCGCATCCCGAAGGCGCGCGCCCGGCGGGCGGTGGCCGCGCCGATCTGGCCCAGCCCGACGATCCCGAGCGTCTTGTCCTGGAGCCCGGCCCCGAGCATGAAGAACATGTTCCACGACCAGGTGCCGCCCTCCCGCACCATCCGCTCCGCCTCGCCCAGCCGCCGGGTCGCGATCAGGATGAGCGCCATGGCGATGTCGGCCGTCGCGTCGACCAGCACGCCGGGCGTGTTCGTCGCCACGACGCCGCGGCGGTCGCAGGCTGGGACGTCGATGTTGTCGTAGCCGACCGCGACGTTCGCGACGACGCGCAGGCCCGGGCCGGCGGCGTCGAGGAACGCGTCGTCGACGCGGTCGTGGAGCAGCGTCACCACCGCGTCGGCGCCCGCGACGGCCGCGTGCAGCTCGGCGGTCGTCATCGGCCGGTCGTGGGGCGAGAGCCACACGTCGCCGGCCCCGTTCAGCAGCTCGAGCGCGGGCTCGGGGATCCGGCGCGTGACGACGATCCGCGCCGCCTCGGCCGGCGTCATACGGCCACGGCCTCGAGCATCCCGCCCATGGCGGCGAGCGCCTCGGCGATGTTCTCGAGCGAGTTGGCATACGACAGGCGCAGGTAGCCCTCGCCGTATGCGCCGAACGCCGTCCCCGAGAGCACCGCGACCCCCGCCTCCTCGAGCAGGCGGTCGGCCACCGTCCGCGCCTCCATCCCGGTTCCGGTGATGTTGGGGAAGGCGTAGAAGGCGCCCTGGGGCATGACGCAGGAGACGCCGGGCAGCGCGTTCAGGCCGTCGACGACGGCCGTGCGGCGGCGCTCGAACTCGTCCAGCATCCGGTTCACCTCGTCGCGCGGCCCGGTGAGGGCGGCGACGCCTGCCAGCTGCACGGCGGGCGGCGTGCACGACACCGAGTTGATCAGAAGCCGCGTCACCGGCTCGACCAGCTCGGCCGGGAGCGCGGCATAGCCGAGCCGCCACCCGGTCATAGCGAACGTCTTCGAGAAGCCGTCGACGAGGATGGTGCGGTCGAGCAGGCCGTGGTGGGCGGCGACGGTGTCGTGCCGGGCGCCGTAGAGCATCTCCGAGTAGACCTCGTCGGAGAGGACGTAGCAGTCGTGGCCGGCCAGCACCTCGGCGATCTCCGCGGTCAGCGCCGGCGGCATGATGCCGCCGGTCGGGTTCGCGGGCGAGTTCAGGATCACGAGCCGCGTGCGCGGGCTCAGGCGCTCGGCCAGGTCGTCCGCCGTGAACGCGAACCCGCGCTCCTCGACCAGCGGCAGCGGCACCGGGGTCGCCCCGGCGAAGCGGATGACCGACTCGTAGATCGGGAAGCCGGGATTCGGGTAGACGACCTCGTCGCCGGGCTGGCAGGTGGCGAGCACGCCGAAGAAGAGGAACGGCTTGGCGCCCGGCGCGACCAGGACACGGCCCGGCTCGACGGCGATGCCGCGGTGGGCGGAGAGGTGGGCCGCGCACGCCTCGCGCAGCTCGGGCAGGCCCGGGGCCGGGCAGTAGTGGGTGTGGCCGTCGCGCAGGGCGCGCATGCCGGCCTCGACGATGTGCCCCGGCGTGCCGAAGTCCGGCTCGCCGATCTCGAGGTGGATGACCCGCCGTCCGGACGCCTCGAGCGCCTTCGCCCGCGCCAGCACCTCGAACGCGGTCTCGGTGCCGAGCCGGCCCATGCTCTCCGCCAGCCTCTCTGCCATGATCGCTCCTTCTGCCCGGTCAGTCGCCGAGCTCGATCCGCCGCCTGTCGACGTACTCCTTCAGCTGGTCGCGCACCGCCGGGTCGAGCGGCGGCGGCTCGTACGCCGCCAGCGTCTCGCGCCAGATCTCGCCCGCCCGCTCGGTCGCATCGCGGCCGCCCTTCGACTTCCACCGCTCGAAGTTCTCGGTCGACGAGAGCAGGGGCCGGTAGAAGCAGGTGCGGAAGCGCTCCAGCGTGTGCGCCGCCCCGAGGAAGTGGCCGCCGTGGCCGACCTCCTGGTGAGCGTCGT
>JAICJM010000229.1 GCA_025928435.1 Thermoleophilia bacterium | reverse complement strand
TTGATGATCGGGCGAGCGAAAATCGAGCATGGCAAGGACGCAGGGAGCCCCGATATCGGGAATATCGGGGCGACCGAGGACACAGCCAGGCGACGATTTGCAGCCGCACGAGCCCGAGAGACTTCTGGAACGGAGCACTAGCTCAGCCGGGGCCGAGCGGGAGGGTCACCGTGAACGTGCTGCCGTGGCCCGGCGTGCTCTCCGCCGAGATGCGGCCGCCGTGGCCGGTCACGAGCTGCTCGGCGATCGAGAGCCCCAGGCCCGCGCCGCCGAACGCGCGCGTGCGGGCGTCGTCGGCGCGGTAGAAGCGCTCGAACACGTGGGCGAGCGCATCGGGGTCGATCCCGATCCCCGTGTCGGAGACCGCCACCACCGCCGAGCCGTCGACCCGGTGCGCGTCGACGTTGACGCGCCCGCCCTCGGGCGTGTAGCGAAGCGCGTTGTCGACCAGGATGACCACGAGCTGGCGCAGCTGATCGGGGTTGCCGCGCACCTGCATGCCGGGGTCCGTGTCGACGTCCAACGCCACCTTGCGGTCGCCGGCCAGCGGCAGCAACGCGGAGGCGGACGCCGTGACGAGCTCTCCCAGGTCGAGGGCGCGCTCGTCCGCGCTCCCGGCCTGCCCGCGGGCGAGGGCGAGCAGCGCGTCGACGAGCGACGCCAGCCGGTCGGTCTCGGCCAGGATCTCGGCCGCCTCCTCGCTTCCGGGCTGTTCCTGCTGCAGGAACTCGGCGTTCGCCCGGATCACGGCCAGCGGGGTGCGCAGCTCGTGCGAGGCGTCCGCGACGAACGTCTGCTGGCGCTGGAACGCGACGGCGACCGGCGCGAGCGACTTCCCGGCCAGGAACCACCCGCCGACGGCCGCGACGGCGACGCAGGCGGCGGCGCCGAGCAGCATGTTGCGCAGCAGCCCGTGGAGCGCGTCCTCTTCCGGCTCCAGCGAGCGCGCGACCTGGACGGCGAAGCGGCCGCCGGGGAGCTTCAGGGAGTAGATGCGGAAGGTCTCGCTGCGGCGCTCGATCGTGCGCAGATCGGATCCGTGGGCGAACGCGGCGAGGATGGAGGCGCGATTCGGCCGGTGGCCGTTGCTGTCGGTCGGCGCCGGGCTGCCGTCGCTCACCGCGACGATGTAGGTGCCGTAGTAGGCGCCGGAGGCGTAGTCGAGGCTGCGCCTCTGCGCGTTCGACGCGAACTTTTCGGCGGTCGCCCGCAGCCCGTGGTCGGCGTTCGTGCGCAGCTGGTGCTCCTCGAGCTGGAAGACCGCGACCCCCAGGGCGATCAGGAACACCCCCAGCACCCCGACGTACCAGGCAGTCAGCCGGATGCGGGTGCTCTGGAACACCTGGGAAGTGTGTCAGTCGGCGCGGCGGAAGCTGTATCCGAGCCCGCGCACCGTGCGGATGGGATCCTGGTCGGCTCCGGCGCGTCTCAGCTTCCGGCGGACGTAGTGCACGTAGATGTCGACCACGTTCGAGGCCGGCTCGAACCCGTCGCCCCAGACCTGCTCGCGCAGCTGGTCGCGGGACAGCACGACGCCGGGATTGCGCATCAGGTACTCGAGCAGGGCGAGCTCGGTGCCGGTCAGCTCGACCGACGTGCCGTTCACGCGCAGCTCGCGCGCCGTGGTGTCGAGCTCGAGCGAGCCCGAGCGCAGGAGCTCCGGGTCGACCTTGCCGCGGCGGTGCAGCGCCCGCAGCCGGGCCTGGAGCTCGGCCAGCGAGAACGGCTTCGGCAGGTAGTCGTCGGCGCCGACGTCGAGGCCCTCGATCCGGTCGGCGACCGTGCCCCGCGCCGTCAGCATGATGATCGGCACGGGGTTTCCGTCGTCGCGCAGCCGGCGGCACACCTCGATCCCCGAGAGCCGGGGCAGCTGCAGGTCGAGCACGAGCGCGTCGTGCGAGCGGGCGCGGGCCACCCGGAGGGCCTCGTCGCCGTCGCCCACGATGTCCACCGTGTGCCCACTCGACTCGATCGACTTGCGCAGGATCCGGGCCAGCGGCCGGTCGTCTTCGACGACGAGGATGTGCATGCGCCTAAGCGTACCGACAGGCGATTGGGCCGCTCTAACGGCCGCCGGTTACGTATCGTTCCGCCGGTGCACGCCGTCGTGAACAGGCTCTCCTTCGCGGATCCCGTCTCGCCCGATCTGATCGCGCGCCTGCGCGACGATGCGATGAGCCGGCTGCGGGAGACCGCCTGCCTCGAAGCCTACGTCGTCCAGACAGACGAGCGCGAGCTCCACCTCGTCCTCGTGTTCGAGGCCGCCGACGACGCCGACCGCGTGATGCAGGAGGTCGGCTCGCCGTGGATGCGCGAGCACATCGTCCCGCTCCTGGCCGGGCCGACCGACCGCCGGGTCGGCGAGGTCGTCGCTTCGACCCGGGATTAGGCGTTCGCCGGAGCCACGCGGCGAACGGCCCGGGTGATGCATCCGCGAGCGAGACCGACAGGCGTAGGTGGTGTACGTTCGTAATGGCAGGAAGCGCATGGCTCAAGATGATCGGTGCCCATGACGCGGGCGTCCCCCAATTCCCGTGGAGAGATATCCACACCTTTCAGGAGCGGATCCGGTTCCCGAAGGATCAGTTCCCGGGCGGCGTAATCGGACCTGGCGACACGTTGGCGCTCTACGCGGTCGGCTGGACGCGCATCTTCGGAATCATGGATGTCATCGCCAAGCCGGAACGCGACGTGCCCGGCGACGGGCCGGACGTCGCGAAGCGCTGGCCTCATGCGGTGAAGGTGGTTCGAACCCCCGACTACATCGAGAATCTCATGAACGCGCCCGACCTTTGGACGGTCAGCCGGAGACTCCGCGAAGAGATCCACCAAGGCGTCTCCCACATCCGTATGAACCCCGCCGAGTTGGATGAGGCACGGAGCGTGATTCGAAGGGCGCGCGTGGCTGAGGGAAGACCCTAGGCCGCGTCACTACGACGCGCTCGGCGCGGCGACCGCGGCCACCATCGAGCCGACGAACTCCGCCAGCGCCTCGGGCCCGCCGGCCTCGGACACCTCGATCGCCTTCGACCCGATCACGACGCCGTCGGCGCCCGCCTCGAGCGCGGCGATCGCGTGCTCCGGGGCCGAGATCCCGAAGCCGACCAGCAGCGGCAGGTCGGTGTGCGCGCGGACGCGGCGGGCGAGCTCGGTGACCCGGCCGGAGAGGCGCTCCCGCGCGCCCGTGACCCCGGCCACCGAGACGAGGTAGACGAACCCGCCCGCCTGCGCGCACGCGAGGGCGATGCGGTCGTCGCTCGAGGTCGGGGCGAGCAGGGGAACGAGGTCGAGGCCGTGCGCGCGGCAGCCCTCCGCCAGCTCGCCCGCCTCGTCGGCGGGGACGTCGGGCACGATCAGGCCCGAGGCGCCCGCCGCGGCGGCGTCCGCGCAGAAGCGGTCCTCGCCGTAGGCCATCACCGGCGCGGCGTAGGTCATCGGCACGAGCGGGACGTCCACCCGCGCGCGGATGTCGCGCAGCACGTCGAGCGCCCGGGGCGTCGTCATCCCGCGGCGCAGCGACCGCTGGCCGGCGCGCTGGACGGTCGGCCCGTCGGCGAGCGGGTCGGAGTAGGGGATGCCGATCTCGAACAGGCCCGCGCCGGCGCCGGCCGCCGCCTCGGCCAGATCGGCCGTGTCGGTGTCGGCCATCAGGTAGATCGAGACGAGCGGCGGGGAGAGCTTCACCGCGCCTCGAACGCCTCGACGGCGTCGACGTCCTTGTCGCCCCGGCCCGAGAGGCCGATCAGCCACACCTCGCCGGGCCGCGCCGAGCGCAGCGCGAGCGCAAGGGCGTGGGACGACTCGAGCGCGGGGATGATCCCCTCGCGCCGGGACAGGAGATGGAAGGCGGCCAGCGCGTCGGCGTCGGTGACCGGCTCGTACGCAGCCCGGCCCGAGTCCTTCAGGAAGGAGTGCTCGGGGCCGACGCCGGGGTAGTCGAGCCCGGCCGAGATCGAGTGCGTCTCGAGCACCTGGCCGTCGTCGTCGGCGAGCACATAGGAGCGCGACCCGTGCAGGACGGAGACGCGCCCCTTCGAGAGGGTAGCGGCGTGACCGCGGTCGTCGCCGCCGGCCTCGGCCCCGATCAGGCGCACGTCCGCGTCGGCCACGAAGGGGTGGAAGAGGCCGATCGCGTTCGAGCCCCCGCCCACGCACGCGCAGACGGCGTCGGGCAGGCGCCCCTCGCGCTCGAGGATCTGCGCCCGGGCCTCGCGCCCGATGACGGACTGAAGGTCGCGCACGAGCTCGGGGTAGGGGTGCGGGCCGGCCGCCGAGCCGATCAGGTAGTGGGTCGTCTCGACGTTCGTGATCCAGTCGCGGATGGCCTCGTTCATCGCGTCCTTCAGCGTCCGCGCGCCGGCGCTCACCGGGATGACGTCGGCGCCGAGCATGTGCATGCGCACGACGTTGGGGTGCTGGCGGCGGATGTCCTCCTCGCCCATGTAGACGTGGCACTCCAGCCCGAAGCGGGCGCACACGGTGGCGGCGGCGACGCCGTGCTGGCCGGCGCCGGTCTCGGCCACGATGCGGCGCTTGCCGAGCCGTACGGCGAGCAGCGCCTGGCCGACGGCGTTATTGATCTTGTGGGCGCCGGTGTGGTTCAGGTCCTCGCGCTTGAGCCAGATGCGGGCGCCGACGTCGTCGCCCAGCCGTTCGGCCAGGTAGAGCGGTGTCGGCCGGCCGACGTAGTCGCGTCCCAGCCGCTCGACGTCGGCGGCGAAGGCGGGGTCGGCGGTCGCGGCCCGGTAGCCCGCGGCCAGCTCGTCGAGCGCCCCCATCACCGTCTCGGGCACGAAGCGGCCCCCGTAGGCGCCGAAGCGGCCGCGGTCGTCGGGGAGCGTGCTCACGAGGCCTCCTTCGCGTTGTGGACGAACGCGCGCACGCGGTCGTGATCCTTCACGCCCGGCGATGACTCGACGCCGCGCGACGTGTCGACCGCCCATGGGTGCGCGACGGCGATCGCCTCGGCGACGTTGTCCGGGTCGAGGCTGCCGCCCAGCATCACCGGGTTGCGCATGCGGGCGGCCCGCTCCCAGTGCTTGTGCAGCGCCTCGGTGTCGGGCCGCGAGCCGTACTCGAGGTCGAGCATCACGGGCACCGTCTCGGGAACGTGCGCGGGCGGCTCGCCGCGCGCGGCCACGATCGTGTCACGGAAGTCGTCCGGGGTCTCGTACGTCTGCACGAGGTCGAACCCGTCGAACCGGGGACTGTCCCCGCCGGCGGGGACAGTCCCCACCGGCCCGCCGCTCACCACCGCCACGGTCTTCACGCCGTCCGGGACGCGGGCGGCGAGGGCCTTCGCGCGGTCGAGCTCGACGTAGCGGGGGGTGTCGGGGACGAGCACGAAGCCGACCATGTCGGCGCCCGCGGCGACGGCCGCGTCGACGTCCTGCTCGCGGGTCAGGCCGCAGATCTTGACGAGCGTCATCGCTCCACCCCCACGAGCTCGGCCAGCAGCCCCGGCGCCCGCATGAGCGCCGTCCCGACCAGCACAGCGTCGGCGCCCGCGTCCCGAGCGGCCTCGACGTCGGCACGCGAGGAGACCCCCGACTCCGCCACCCGCACCACGGAGTCCGGCAGCCCTGCGACCAGCTCGAGCTGCCGGTCCCGGTCGACGGCGAGCGTGTCCAGGTCGCGCGCGTTCACGCCGACGACGCGGGCCTCGAGCGCGAGCGC
>JAICJM010000224.1 GCA_025928435.1 Thermoleophilia bacterium | reverse complement strand
TTGACCGAGCCGCTCGAGCGATTGCGGCTCGACTACTGCTGCGGAGGCGGCCAGACGCTCGCGGAGGCGTGCCGGCGCCGCGGGCTCGATCCCGCAACTGTCGCCGTCATCCTCGAGCGGTTGTCGGGCACGGCCGAGGTGCAGCGAATCGATTCGCACGACCTGCGCGGAGCGACGGTCACCGATCTCTGCGATCACATCGTGAGCGTGCACCACGCCCGGCTGCGACGGGAGCTGCCGCAGATCGAGGAGCAGCTCGCGACGGTTGTCCGCGTCCACGGACGCGGACACGGAGAGCTGCGCGATCTCGAGCGTCTCTTCCGCTCGCTCGCTTGCGAGCTGCGCGAGCACATCCGCACCGAGGAGGCGAGCGTGTTCCCGGCCGCGCGAGCCCTCGCCGCCGGCGAGCGCGGAGACGCGGGCGTGCTCTGGCTGGTTGACCAGCACCGCGCCGAGCACGCCGCCGCCGGCGATGCGCTTGCCGCCCTGCGCGAGCTGACGAACAGCTACGACAGCGAGACGGCCCTCTGTGGGACGCACCGTCGCCTGCTCGAGGCGCTCGAGGCGTTCGAGCTCGACCTTCACCAGCACGTCCACGAGGAGAACAACCTGCTGTTCCCGCGCGTGCTGGCTCTTGCCACCCGGTAGCCGGGCGGCCCGCTCAGGGGGCGCGCTGGCAGTGCGGGCAGATGTTCGTCCCCCGGCCGGCGACGCGGATTCGCTCCATCGTCGTCCCGCAGACGACGCAGGGCAGCCCTTCACGGCGGAAGGCCCGCGCGTGCGTCAGGTAGCCCTGCCGGCCGCGTGCCGTGTTGACGTACTCGGCGAAGCTCGTGCCGCCGCTCTCGACGGCGAGCGCGAGCGTCGACCGGACGGCGGCATGGAGCCGGCGCGACTCGGCGGCACTCAGGCCGGCGGCGGGCCGGCCCGGATGCACACGGGCGAGGTGGAGCGACTCGTCGGCGTAGATGTTCCCGATCCCCGCGACGACCGTCTGGTCCAGCAGCACCGCCTTCACCGGAGCGCGGGCATGCCGGCGAAGCTGCGCACGGAAGGCGCTCACCGTGAAGCCCGGTCCGAGCGGCTCCGGCCCGAGCCGGGCCAGGAACCGGTCGGCCGCCAGCCCCGCGTCGTCCACGAGCCTGAGCCGGCCGAACTTGCGCTGGTCGTTGAAGTAGACCACACGGCCGCCGGTGAGCCGCAGGATGACGCGCGTCGTGCCGTTCGGCATCGGCCCCAGCATGCTGCGGGTGGGATGCCCGCCGGCGAACAGCATCTGGCCGTCGCCGACGACGACGAGCTGGCCGGTCATCATCAGGTGGACGAGCAGGTGGCCGCCGTCGCCGAGGTCGACCACCAGCAGCTTCCCGCGACGGCGGATCCCGATCAGGGTGCGACCGGCCAATCCGCCGTCGACGCGCCCGCTCAGCGACGGGCGCCACAGCACGCCGACCTGCTCGATACGCCTGTCCAGCACCGTGGCCGCGAGGCCGAGCCGGATCGTCTCCACCTCGGGCAGCTCGGGCATCGCACCTCACACGCCGGCGACGCGGTCGCTGTTCATCATCTGGCGCCCTCGGTGGCACGAGTGTGGGGGGAGACGTAGCCGCCGACGGGGCTGCGGAACCCCACGGCGAAGCGGTTCCAGCCGTTGATGGCCACGATCGCGAGCGTCAGCGCGACGATCTCCTCCTCGGCGAACTCGGCCCGCAGCCGCTCGTAGACGTCGTCGGGGGCCCCGGTCTGGGGCAGCAGCGTCAGCGCCTCGCACCAGGCCAGCGCCGCCCGCTCCCGCTCGCTGTAGAAAGGCGCCTCGCGCCACGCGGCGAGCACGTGCAGCCGCTGCTCGTCCTCGCCGCGAGCGCGCGCGTCCTTGGAGTGCATGTCCAGGCAATACGCGCAGCCGTTCAGCTGCGACGCACGCATCTTCAAGAGCTCGAGCAGCTCCGGCTCGAGGCCGCCGGCCGTCACCGCCTCCTCCAGCCCGACCATGGCACTGGTTGCGGCGGGGAAGATCTTCGGATAGTCGATCCGCATCGGATGCCTCCCTTTTTGACTATAGTGACGGTGTAAAAATCCTATCAGCAGGGGGTTCCGCATGTCGCAGCTTTCGAAGGCTCCGATGCCGGGCGTCCGCCGCTGGGACGCCGCCGCCGGCGAGCGCAGGCGGGCGCCGCTTCCCGGCGGCCCGACCGTGCGGGTCGTGGTCGGCGCGGACACGGACACGCCGGTGGGCATGCTCGAGGTGACGTTGCCGGTCGGCGGTGCCATGCCCGAGCACGATCACGGCGGGTCCGCTGTCCTGCTCGCGCCGCTCGCGGGACGGTTTCGGCTGGTCGAGGCAGAGCGCCCCGATGCGCACGTCCTCGAGCCCGGTACGCTCGCGACGATTCCGGTCGGCGTGCGCGTGCGCCTCGAGAACGCCGGCGACGTCGAGGCACGCACCCTCGCCGTGCTCACGCCGCCGGACTTCGCCGAGCGTCTCGAGACCTGGCCGGAAGATGCGCCCGCAGCCGAATAGCGACGGGGAATCGAGCGACCAGACACTCGCCGCGGCGCTCGAGCGCGAGCATCGCGAGATCGATCGGGCGGTCGAGGCCTACCTGGCGAACCCGGATGAGGGGCGGCAAGGTCGGGCCGGGTACCTGAGGGAGGCCATGTCGGCGCTCCGTCGCCACATCTACCTCGAAGAGCAGTTCCTCTTCCCGCCGCTGCGCGCGGCCGGGTTCGTCGCGCCGGTCTTCGTGATGCTTCGGGAGCACGGCGAGCTGTGGCGGACGATGGAGTCGATCGAGCGCGAGCTCTCCGGCGAGGAGACGGGAGCGGGAGTGCGGGGGTGCCAACGGCTGCTGGCCGAGCTCGAGCGGCACAACTCGAAAGAGGAGCCGATCCTCTACCCGCACGCCGACGGCGTGCTCGGCGCTCGCGCGAGCTCGGAGCTGCGGGCATTCCTCGAAAGCGGGCGCATGCCGGACGGCTGGACGTGCGCAAACGTCTGACCGTCGCAATCATGCACACGAAAGCGAAGGAGAAGCGATGACCGTCCGCATCAAACGCGCGTACGAGCCTGCGGAGCCCGGCGACGGCTATCGGATACTGGTCGATCGCCTCTGGCCGCGCGGTGTCTCGAAGGCGGAGGCGCGCCTGGACGAGTGGGCGAAGGAGCTGGCCCCCTCGCCGGGGCTGCGCGGCTGGTTCGGCCACGACCCGGAGCGTTTCGCGGAGTTCCGGCTCCGCTACCGCGACGAGCTCACGCCGCGGACGGAGGAGCTGGACGAGGTCCGCCGCCGGGCCCGCCGCGGCCCCGTGACGCTCGTCTACGGAGCTCGCGACACCCAGCACAACGGAGCGGTCGTGCTGGGCGAGCTGCTGACGGCCTCCGGGCCGAGCTCGCCGTCGTGAGCCTGCCGGCCGCCCGCATCAGCGCCGCGGTGTCACGGCGGGCGCGGCCTGAGGCTGGTTTTCGACCACGTCCGCCATGCTCGTCGACGCAGCGTCTCCAGGAACCGCTGCTGTGCGTCGATCAGATAGCGATGGAACGGGCACGGCCGAGTCACGGTGCATGCACCCCCGCGCAGCACGCACCGCTCCTCGTGCTCCTGCGCGTCGATGGCGACGACGATGTGGTAGATCGACACCTCGCCGGCGGGCCGGGCCAGGCGGTACCCACCCTGCGGCCCGGCGCGGGCCACGAGCAGCCGTGCGCGCACGAGCAGCGCAAGCGCCTGTGCGAGCACGGAGGCGGGTGCGTCGACCGACGCCGCGATCGCCTTTCGGGTGACGAGCCGGCCGGCGGGCGCGGCGGCTAGCGTCCGCGCGGCGTTCGAGCCGCTCCGCCAAGCGCGGCCCGATCTCGACTCTCCGCACGACCGGATGTCCAGTCGACCGAGTGCAGACATCCGGATCCTTGTCGGAGCCATCATCAGCTCCAGCACGCCGATGGGGAGATCGGAACGCCCGAGTAGTCGGCCTCGTGCGTGCAGCGCAACTCCGCCCCCGTGTCGCGCTCGATGCGCTCGATCCGTTCCCAGCTGTCCACCATGGCGTCAGGACTCCAGACGATTGCCGGAAGTCGACGCTGACGCATCTTCTCGATGCTGTACGCAGCGTCGCCGAGAAGAACCAGCGGGGAACGCTCCTCGAAGGTGATGACAAGCGACTGGTGGCCCGGGGTGTGGCCGGGTGTGGCGACGACCCTCACAGTGCCGTCGCCGAACAGGTCATGGTCTCCGTCAAGCAGTCGCCAATCCAGGTCGTGCTCGAAGTCCGCCGCCATGTAGAGGTCGGCCTGGTACGGCGGAGGGTTGCGTGCCGTCCGCAACTCGATCGCCTGCACGTAGACCGGCGCGTGCCGGACGAACTCCAGTCCACCCGCGTGATCGAAGTGCAAGTGAGACTGCACGACCGCATCGACGTCCTCGACGCCGAGGCCGAGCTTCCGCAACTGGCCGACGACATCTCCGTCTTCGCGCATCTCGATTGGGAAGGCACCGGCAGCGCTGCCCATCCGTGCGGCGAAGTCCGTGCCGATCTCGGGGTGCAGGCCCGTGTCGAACAGCACGCGCCCCTGGGAGTGATCGACCATGTAGAAGAAGTACGGGGCGTACTGCTTCTTCCCGACGTTCTCGTCGAACGGGTCGTTCACCGCGAAGTCGGCGTGGTCGCCGCCGCAGTGGAAGGCGTAGACCCTCATTGGTCTCCCACCATATGCGATCTACGTGGTCGCGCTGAGTTCCACCTCCACTTGGAGGGGCCGGCACGCGCGGCGATGACCATGCGGAGGGCAACGCTCCAGCGATCCCGAGCGTCCATCTAACGAAGGCGACGGTGAACGCCGCCAAGCTGGCCGGGAGGAGCCGCATCATCCGCCCGATCGCGCCTACGCTTGGCGGTCTCGATTGCCTGGGTGCTGGCAGTCGACACGCACCGCCTCCGCGAAGCCACTTTGGCGTCTGGGGAACGGCGGTCCCGCCCTTTTTTCAACAGAGTCGAGGCCAAGCGTCCTCGAGCGCGCGAGGGCCATCCCTGGCAGCCCGCAGCGTCGCCCGGAGCAGTGGCAGGCCGACGATGGTGGTCGCGAGGCCGATGCCGAACGATAGAAGGACGGGGAAGGTGACAAACCAGGCGAGTGGCAGCGGAAGCCGAGCGCGATAACGCCGTCTCCCGCACGGTGCGCTGAAGGAACCCGGATCCAGTTGCCCCACCGCTGGGCGAGAGAGAATTGAGCGGTATTGGTCATCGAAGGCCTCCCGATCCGAGTTCTTCGATGGAGTGAGAGTCGCGCCGAACCTAGTTAGCTGGTGAACTGGACGGTCACGATCGAGTCGTTCTGAGAGATCTGGTGGATCAGGAACTGCCCGTCCGCACCGGCGTAGCGGCCGGTTCCGCCGATCAACGCCTGGCGGAAGTTCTTCGCCGACCCGCCGGTGTCGCCGCTGCCCTCAAGCGTGCTCGTGCCCAGATGAGCCGTCTCTACGCAGTGGGCGACGCCACCGCCCGTCGTCGACACGACCGTGCACACGCCGTGGAGCGTGCCCAGCCTCTTGCTCTTGTCGACCGTCCACAGCTGGTCGGTGAAGATGAACTCGTCGCCGATGGTGAACGTCTTCGAGTTGTCGACGTCGACGTTCGTGCTCTTGAAGTGCGGTCGAAGACTGGAGTTGGAGTTGACCCACTTGCGTTGACACCTGGTGGTTAGGCCGCGTTGGCTTTGTCGTAGTATCGCTGTTCGTAGGCTGCGGGTGAGATGCCGCCCAGGCTCGTGTGCCGGCGGCGGGGGTTGTAGAAGCACTCGATGTACC
>JAICJM010000060.1 GCA_025928435.1 Thermoleophilia bacterium | reverse complement strand
GCGAGCGCCCACTCCGACCGGTTCCCGACCAGGGTCATGACCACGTCGCCCGTCCCGACGCCCTCGCGCCGCAGCCGCCCGGCCAGGCGCGCCGACGCCTCCGCGACCTCGCCGAACGTCCACTCCCGCCGGCCCCCGTCCCGGCCGAGCTCGATCAGGGCGGTCGCACCGGGGGGCGCCGCGTCGACGACGTCGCGGGCGAAGTTCACACGTCAGCCGAGGACGAAGGGATCGCGGGTCGCGCCGGTGAGCTCGACCCAGATCGACTTCGTCTCGGTGAACGACCGGATCGCCTCGAAGCCGTTCTCGCGGCCGATCCCGGAGAGCCCGAATCCGCCGAACGGGACGGCGTAGGAGAGCACCCGGTAGCTGTTCACCCACACCGTGCCGGCGCGCAGGCGGCCGGCGACCCGGTGGGCGCGGCGCACGTCCGAAGTCCACAGGCCCGCCGCCAGGCCGTAGGCCGTGCCGTTGGCGAGGGCGACCGCCTCGTCCTCGTCGCGGAACGGCTGGACGACGAGCACCGGCCCGAACACCTCCTCCTGGGCGATGGTCGCCTCCGGGGCGACATCGACGAGGATCGTCGGCGCGGCGAAGCGGCCCTGCTCGGGCAGCGTGACGCCCCGGCCGGGCCCGACCAGGACCTTCGCGCCGGCGTCGACGGCGTCGCCGACCATCGCCGCGATCTTGGCGTGCTGGGCCTCCGTCGCGATCGGGCCCATCTCGGTCTCGGGATCCTTCGGGTCGCCGAGCTTGATGGTGCGGGCGCGGGCGACCAGCCGCCCCAGCAGCCGCTCGCGCACGGCCTCGTGGACGAGGAGGCGCGAGCCGGCGATGCAGGTCTGACCGGTGGCGGCGAAGATGCCTGCGACGACGCCGTTGGCGGCCGCCTCGAGATCGGCGTCCTCGAACACGATGTTGGCCGACTTCCCGCCCAGCTCGAGGTCGGTCGGGGCGAGATGGTCGAGCGCGCTCTTCGCGACGGCGATGCCGGTGCGGGTCGAGCCCGTGAACGAGATCTTGTCGACCCCGGGATGAGCCGTGAGCGCCTGGCCGGGTGCCGGCCCGCTGCCGGTGACGACGTTCACCACGCCGGCCGGGAAGCCGGCCTCCGCGATCCGGCGGCCGAGCTCGAGCGTCGTCACGGGCGTCGCCTCGGACGGCTTGATCACCACGGTGCAGCCGGCGGCGAGCGCCGGGGCGAGCTTGAACATCGTCAGGAAGAGCGGCGAGTTCCACGGCAGCAGGAGGCCGACGACGCCGACGGGCACGTGCTGCGTGTAGACCAGGAAGTTGGGCTTGCCCGACGGGATGACGGAGCCCTCGATCTTGTCGGCCGCCCCCGCGAAGTAGTCGACGTGGTCGGCGATCGCGAGGCACTGGGCGCGCGTCTCGCGCAGGAGCTTGCCGTTGTCGGTGCTCTCGAGCACGGCCAGCTCCTCGGCGTCCCGGCGCAGGATGTCGGCCAGGCGCCCGAGCAGCCGTCCGCGGCCGGCGGGCGTCAGGTCGGCCCAGGCGGGGTCGGCCAGCGCGGCACGGGCGGCGCGCACCGCGGCGTCGACGTCGGCCTCCGTCGCCTCGGGGACGCGCGCCCACGCCGCCCCGGTGGCGGGGTCCACCGTCTCGAACGTCGCGCCGGAGGCGGCGTCGACCCACTCGCCGCCGATGAAGAGCCGGTACCCGGGAAGAGTCACGCAATGGTTTTACCATAAATCGCCGTCGGGACGTGTTCGCCCGGGTCGCGCGTGAGCGGCTGCCGAGCTGGCCTGCGGCGACGCCCACCCGCCTGAGGCGTCAGGCGAGGTGGCCGCTGATGAGCGGCGTCACGAGGTCGGGCGCCTCGACGTTCACGAGATGGGCGCCGCGGTCGAGCACCTCGAGCCGGGCGCCGGGGATCAGCCCCGCGATCGTCCGGGCATGGGAGGGCGGCGTCGACGGGTCGCCCTCGGCGGCGACCACGAGCGTCGGCGCGGTGATCGCGGGCAGGTCGGGGCGCTGGTCCATCTCGCGGATCGCCTCGCAACAGCCGGCGTAGCCCTCGGCCGGCGTGGCGGCCAGCTGGCCGCGGATGCCGGCGACGACCTCCGGCTCGGCCGCCGCGAACGCGGGCGTGAACCAGCGGGCGACCACGGTGTCGGCCACGGCGGCCATGCCCTCGCGGCGGACGAGCGCCGCCCGCTCCGTCCAGGACTCGGGCGGCCCCATGATCGCGGAGGTGGAGCACAGCACCAGCCGGTCGACCCGCTCCGGCGCGTGCGCCGCGACCCACATCGACACCATCCCGCCCAGGGAGACGCCGCACAGCGACGCCCGCTCGATCCCGTTGCGGTCGAGGAGCCCGATCAGGTCGGTTCCGAGATCCGCGATCGAGTAGGGCGTCTCGGGAACGGGCGAGCGGCCGTGCCCACGCAGGTCGTAGCGCAGCAGGCGCCGGTCGCGGGCGAGCGCGCCGGCCTGCGGCTCCCACATCTCCGGGGTCGTCCCGAGCGAGTTCGAGAGCACCACCACGCGGGCCCCCTCCGGGCCGGCGAACGTGTGGTGGAGTTCGCAGGCGCTCATGGGAACCATGAAACCACGTCTCGACTACGGTTCGCCCCGATGGCCGAGACGATGCGCGCAGCCGTGTACGACCGCTACGGGCCCGCGCGCGACGTGCTCCGCGTGACCGAGATCGAGCGCCCCGAGCCGGGGCCGGGCGAGGTGCGCGTGCGCATTCGCGTCTCCGGGGTGAACCCGACCGACTGGCGCGTGCGCAGCGGCTCGCAGAGCGGCGGCGACCCGCCCTTCCCCTACCTGGTGCCGAACCAGGACGGGGCCGGCGAGATCGACGCGGTCGGTGAGGGGGTCGACCCGGGCCGAATCGGCACGCGGGTGTGGGTGTGGTTCGCGGCCCACGGCCGCCAGCACGGAAGCGCCGCCCAGTGGGTCTGTCTGCCGGAACGGCAGGCGGTGCCGCTGCCCGACGGCGCCTCGTTCGATCTCGGCGCCAGCCTGGGCATCCCGGCCATGACCGCCCATCACTGCCTCTTCCGCGACGGCGCGCTGGACGGCAGAGCCGTCCTCGTGGCCGGCGGTGCAGGGGCCGTCGGGCACTTCGCGATCGAGCTCGCCCGCCGCGGCGGGGCGCACGTGATCGCGACGGTCAGCTCCGACGAGAAAGGCGAGCTGGCGCGGGCCGCCGGCGCCGCGACCGTCGTGAACTACCGCGCCGACGACGCCGCGGACGCGATCAAGGCGGCCGCGCCCGAGGGCGTCGACCGCATCGTCGAGGTGGCCCCGACGGCCAACGCCGCCCTCGACGCAGAGGTGATCGCCCCGGACGGCGTCGTCTCGATCTACGCCGCCGACGGCGACCTGGCGACGCCGGTGCGGCCGCTGATGGCGCGCAACGTCTGCCTGCGGTTCGTCCTCGTCTACAACGTCCAGGCCGAGTGGCTGGCCCGGGCGGTCGACGAGGTCAGCGCCGCGGCCGCCGCCGGCGACCTGAGCGAGCTCCCCGCCCACCGCTTCCCGCTGGACGACATCGCCGCCGCCCACGAGGCGGTCGAGGCCGCCGCCGTCGGCAAGGTGCTGGTCGACATTCCCTGAGCGGCGCTTCACCGCCCCGTCGCCACACGTTCACCGCACGGAAACCCGCATCGCCCGCACACTGCGGGCATGCAACAGGAACGCCTACGGAACTCATGCCCATCCGGGCCGCGCTCGACCGGCTCGAAGACGAGGTCCCGGGGGGGTACGGCCGCGCGATCGAGACGGCGGTCGCCGCCCGCGCCGCGTTGCACGGTGCCGTCGTCCCGGGCGTAGGGTGCCGATCTCGCCCGGCGCGCCGGCGCGCTCGCCGACCTGGCGGTGACGGCAACCGCCCGCGCTAAAGCTAGGCCTCGCCGGCCGCAGCCCGGTCGACGAGCCACTCCGCCCCCGGCACCATGCCCGCGGGCAGCTGCTCGCCGGCCCGGATGCGCCCCAGCGCCGCCGCCTTGGCCTCGCCCGAGACCAGGAAGATCGTGCGGCGGGCGGCGGCGAGCACGGGCAGCGTGAACGTGTGCCGGGCCATGCCCTGGACGACGTCGGGCGGGTCGATCACCCATCGCTCGTCCTCGCGCAGCGAGATCGAGCCCGGGAAGAGGGAGGCGGTGTGGCCGTCGTCGCCCATGCCCAGGTAGAGGAGGTCGAAGTCCGGCCGCTCGCCGAAGAACGAGCGCAGGAGACCCTCGTACTCGTCGGCATCCGTGAGCGGGTGCACCTTGGACGGGTCGACCGGGACGTGGTCGAGCAGCGTCTCGCGGGCGGCGTGGTAGTTCGAGCGCGGGTCGTCGAGCGGCACCTGGCGCTCGTCGCCGAAGAACACGTTGAGGCGGGGCCAGTCGACCCGGCCGGCGTACTCGGGCGACGCCAGCAGCCGGTGCAGCGCCTGCGGCGTCGAGCCCCCGGACAGGACCACCGCCGGCCGGTCGCCGGACGCGGCGGCCTCGACGAAGGCGTCGGCCGCCCGCCGGGCGACCTCGGCGCCGTCGGCGCAAACGGTCAGCTTCATGCCGCCATCCCGAGGGCGGAGGTGAGCGCCGCCTCGAACACCTCGTCGGCGGCGCGGATGTCGAGCGCCCGGCCGAGCAGGGTCGAGGGGTCCAGGATCGGCAGCACGATCGGGTGCTCCGTCGTCCCCGGCCCGTAGGCGCGGCCGACGTGCCCGCCGGGGGGCCGCTCGATGACGTACTCGGGGCCGCCGCAACGGATCGCGACCCGCTCGACGTGGGGGCGCTCGTGGTGGTCGAGCTCGACGTCGCGGCCGAGCCGCGAGCTCAGCCACCCCGCCAGCAGGCGGGCCTCGTTGACCGGCCCCTCGACGCAGGCCGTGCGCACCTCGGCCAGCGCGGCCGCCGCCGCGGGCGAATCGAACACCGACGCGACCGCCTCCCGCCACGGCTCCAGCCGCAGCCACGCGAGGTCGGTCACCCACGAGTCGAGCCGGCCGACGCGGGCGATCCCCTCGAGCGAGGAGATGTTCGAGTCGACGACGGTCGAGGAGGAGAGCCTGGCCAGGTCGGCCAGCACCGCCAGTCCCTCCGGGATCGGGCCCTGCCACCAGGCGAAGGTGGGCAGGTCGGTCACGAGCAGCGAGAGCACGGCGCTCGGCAGCGCGTCGGCCCGGGTGGTGAGGAAGATCTGCTCCGAGCACACCTGCTGCATCCCGGTCCCGAGCCAGCACGAGGTCGAGACCGTCGCCCGCACGCCGTCGGCCCCGGCGGTGGCGACGATCGCCCGCAGCGGCCGGCTGCCGCCGATGCGCTCGAGCGCGTGCTGCGTGAACGAGACGTCCTCGGCCGTGGGCGCGTAGACGACGAGGTTGAGCGTCGTCGCCCGGACGGAGCCGGTCCCGCGCTCCCGCTTGGCCGAGAGCGCCCGCTCGACCTGGGCGAGATCGGTGAGCTCGACGGGCGGGTTCGCGATCACGGCCGCCGCCAGCGGCGCCCGTCGCGCGTGATCAGGTCGAACGCCTCCTCGGGGCCCCAGGAACCGGACGCGTACCCCTGCGGCGTCCCCGACCGCCACTGCTCGAGCAGCGGATCGCAGATCTCCCACGAGCGCTCGACGCCGGCCTGGGGGGTGAAGAGCGTGCGGTCGCCCCGGATGGCGTCCAGGATCAGCGTCTCGTAGGCCTCGGGCACGTCGTGCAGGAACGCCGAGCCGTACAGGAAGTCCATGTTGACGGTGCTGATGGCAACGGTCGGCGACGGCGCCTTGGCCCCAAACCGCAGCGAGATGCCCTCGTCCGGCTGGATGCGCAGGACGAGCGAGTTGGCCTCGAGATGCTCGGCCGCACCCATCGTGAAGGGCAGGTGCGGGACGCGCTTGAACTGCACGGCGACCTCGGTCACGCGCTTCGGCATCCGCTTGCCGGTGCGGATGTAGAACGGCGTGCCCGCCCAGCGCCAGTTGTCGATCTCCATCTTGGCCGCGATGAACGTGGGCGTGTTGGAGTCGGGCGGCACGCCCTCCTCCCCCGCGTAGGCCGGCACCTCCTCGCCGGCCACGAACCCGGTGCCGTACTGCCCGCGGACGGTGTTGGAGAACGAGAGCGGCCGCGTCGCGCGCAGAACCTTCGTCTTCTCGTCGCGGACGGCGTCGGCCTCGAACGCCGCCGGCGGCTCCATCGCCACCAGGGCCAGCACCTGCAGGAGGTGGTTCTGGACGATGTCGCGGACGACGCCGGTCTCCTCGTAGAACGCCGCCCGGTGCTCGACGCCGAGCGACTCGGCCACCGTGATCTGCACGTGATCGACGTAGCGGTTCGTCCACACCGGCTCGAAGATCGCGTTCGCGAACCGGAACACGAAGATGTTCTGGACGGTCTCCTTGCCCAGGTAGTGGTCGATCCGGTAGATCTGGCGCTCCTGGAACGACGCGTGCACCGTCTCGGCCAGGTCGCGGGCGCTCTCCAGGTCGTGGCCGAACGGCTTCTCGATCACGACCCGGGTGAACCCGGGCTGGTCGTTCAGGCCGGTCTGGCCCATGTGGTCCACGATCACCGGGAAGAAGCTCGCCGGCGTCGAGAGGTAGTAGACGCGGTTGCCCTCCGTCCCGTGGCCGGCGTCGATGCGCGCCAGCCGCTCGCCGAGCGCCCGGTACGCCTCCGGGTCGTCGAACCCGCCGCTGACGTAGTGCAGTGAATCGGCGAACGCCGTCCAGTAGCTCTCGTCGATGCGGGTGCGGGAGAACTGCTCGAGCGACGCGCGCGCCTGCTCGCGGTACTCGTCATCGGTCATCTCGCTGCGGGCGTAGCCGACGACGGCGAACCGGTTGGGCAGGAGTCCGCGCGCGCCCAGGTTGTAGATGGCCGGAAGGAGCTTGCGGTGGGCGAGGTCGCCCGTGGCCCCGAAGATGACGAACACCGTGGGGACGGTCGCCCCGCCGGCGCGCAGCCCGACCCGCAGCGGGTTGGACCTGGGGTCGCTGATGACCTGGGCCACGGCTACCGGCCCCCGACCGACAGCGACTCGAGCTCGTCGGGCGTCACGCGCGCGACCGGGCGCCCGCGGCTGCGCAGCGCCTGACGGTCGCCGATCGCCTGGGCCTGGATGAGCGTGCCGAACCCGAACGGCTTGCCCGGGATGGGGAGGTCGCCCGGATCCGGGTCGACGACCTGGATGAAGCAGCCGACCTGGGGGCCGCCCTTGTGCAGCTGCCCGGTCGAGTGCAGGAAGCGCGGCCCGAAGCCGAACGTGGTCGCGACCTGGTAGTGGTCGCGGATCGCGGTGCG
The DNA here is from genome assembly GCA_025928435.1 of Thermoleophilia bacterium. The sequence goes on along the minus strand of JAICJM010000060.1, from coordinate 12,293 downwards.
CACGGGCCGGAACCGGGCCTCGTTGGGCTCGGTCGGGTCGACGTAGGCCATGATCGCGACGTAGCCGCCCGGCGCGATCGCGCCCAGGACGTCGTCGATCGAGTCGGCGCCCGGATCGGGCAGCACGCCCGAGCCCTCCCACTCCTCGAGGACGTGGTTCGTGTTGGCCTTCGACTCGGCCACGTTCGGCTGGTCGAACGGGTTGATGCCGAGCAGCATGCCCGCGGCGGCGGTGGCGACCTCCCACTGCAGGAACTCGTTCGCGAGCTCGTGCGGGTCGGAGATCTCGCGCGTCAGGACGGGATGGCCGGCCTCCGCCAGGCGGTGCATGGCGCCGTCGTGGGAGCCGTCGCTGCGCAGGTGCACGAAGACACGGTCCGAGCCGTAGACGTCCGGGTCACCGAGCTCCTCGCCGGCGACCGGGATCAGGCCCTTGCCCTCCTTGCCGGTCGACTCGGCCAGCAGCTGCTCGGCCCACAGGCCGAAGCTCGCGAACCGGCCCTCGGCGACGATCGTGACCTTGTCGCGGCCCATCCGGCCGAGGCCGCCCAGCGCGGCGCCGAGCGCGGCACCGCCGTAGATCTCCAGGCCCTGGTCGTCGTCGCGGATGGTGCCGAGCAGCGCCTCGATGTCGATCCCGGCGAGCGCCGCGGCGACGAGGCCGAAGTAGGACAGCACCGAGTAGCGGCCGCCGATGTCGGGCGGATTGGAGAAGACGCGCCGGTAGCCGCGCTCGCGCGCGGTCGCCTCAAGGTCGGTGCCGGGGTCGGTGATCGCGGCGAACCGGGAGGGGTCGCCTCCCGTCCGCTCCCAGAAGTAGGCCTCGTGCGAGCGCGTCTCGAGCGTGCCGCCGGACTTGGACGCCACCAGGTAGAGCGCGTCGGTGTGCTCGGACGCGCGCACGGCGTCCGGGTGGGTGGTGTCGGTGACGTCGGGCCGGTCGGCATCGAACGTCTGGCGCAGCACCTCGGGCCCGAGCGAGGAGCCGCCCATGCCGAGCAGCACCGAGTGCGGGAGCGTCCCCTGCACCTCCGCCGCCCACTCGTTCAGCTCGGTCGCGCGGCCGCGCATCTTCGCGACCACGGGCAGCCACCCGAGCCGGTCGGCGATCTCGCTGTCGCCCGGCCACAGCGACCGGTCGCCCCGGCGCAGGCGGGGCAGGAAGTCGGCGTCCTCGAGCTCGGCCTCGGCCGCGGTGACGGCCTCGCCGAGCTCAGGCTGCGCCGCGGGCACGCTGGTCCTCCATGCTCTTGGCAAGCGTTGAGATCAGCGAGTCGAACGAGTCGGAGAAGCTCTTCACGCCGTCGGTCTCGAGCTTGGCCGTGACGGCCTTCATGCTGATCCCGGCGGCCTCGACCTCCTCGATCACCCGGCGGGCGCCGTCGACGTCCTCGTCCACCGTGCGGCGAACCGTGCCATGGTCGAGGAACGCGGCGATCGTGCCCTCGGGCATCGTGTTCACGCAGTCCGGGCCGATGAGCTCGTCGACGTAGAGGATGTCGGAGTAGTCCGGGTTCTTCGTCCCCGTCGACGCCCACAGCGGCCGCTGGACGTTCGCACCCTTCTCGGCCAGCTTGCGCCAGCGGTCGGAGCCGGTGATGCCGAGGAACTGCTGGTAGGCGAGCTTGGCGTTCGCGATCGCCGCCTTGCCGCGCAGCGGCGAGCCCTCGGGGAGCTCCTTGTCGACCGCCGTGTCGACCCGCGAGACGAAGAAGCTCGCGACCGAGTACAGGTCGTCGATCGGCTCGCCCGCCTCGACCCGGTGCTGCAGGCCGCGGATGTACGCCTCGTGGATCGCCTCGTAGTTCTCGAGCGAGAAGAGCAGCGTGACGTTGACGTTCACGCCCGCGGCGATGGTCTTCTCGATGGCCGGGACGCCCTCGGCCGTGCCCGGGATCTTGATGTAGATGTTCGGCCGCCCGATCCGCTCGAAGAACCGGGGCGCGGCGGTCGTCGACGCCTCGCTGTCGTTCGCCATCGAGGGCGGGAGCTCGAACGACACGTAGCCGTCGAGATGCCCGGTGGCCTCGTACACGGGCCGGAGCTGGTCGGCGGCCTCGCGCACGTCCGCGATCGCGAGCTCGAAGAAGGCGTCGGTCGGCGACATGCCGGACGCCGCCAGGGCCGCGACGGCCTCGTCGTAGTCGGTCGAATGGGCGATCGCCTTCTGGAAGATGGTGGGATTCGACGTGACGCCGACGACGCCCTCGTCGACCATCCGCCGGAACTCGCCGGACTCCAGCCAGCCGCGCCGGATGTTGTCCAGCCACGGGCTCGTGCCCGCAGTCGCAAGCTGCTTCAACGTGTTCGTCATGAGGTACTCCTCTCGAACGTCGGCCGCACGGAGGAACGCCCGCCCGCGAGCTTGACCGGACGTTACCACCGGGGTTCACAGATCCCCTACCCCGGCCCCCATCCGTTCACCCATACCCGGCGGGGATCCCGAACCGGGCCAGCCTGCGCGGCGCGGACGGGATGACGGTCGCGAGCGACCGCACGAAGCCGGCCTGGGTGGCGATCCCGTACGCGTTGCGGGCGACGTAGGCGCGCAGCGCGCAGTCGACCAGCGGCCGGGGGCCGAGCGAGCGCACCGCGCGGGCACCGTCGATGTAGACGCCGAGCTGGTACGTGCGGTACGGGCCGCCGTCCCAGTCCGACATCGGCTCGCCGGTGCGGCGCAGGAATGCCGGTGGCACCTTGATGTTCACCGGGAGCGGGCCCATGGCGTAGGTGGCGAGGCCCTCGTCGAGGACGGGGTCGCGGGCCTGGTCGTTGCCGACGAGGCTGTAGAACCACTGATGGGCGACCTCGTGCCGGGTCAGCTCGCCCGCCGTCCCGGTGCCGAGGAAGATCGCGGTCGGGTACTCGATGCCCACGTGCGCGAGCTCGGGCAGCACCGCGACCCGCAGCGACGGCCACGGGTAGGGCCCGAAGCGGCGCGCGAGCGCCGCGAGATCCGCGCCCACCTCCGCGGCGACGGCGGCCGGCCGCACCGACATCCCGGCCTCGACGCCCACGACGACGCGCACGGGGCGCGGTGCGTGTGTCGTGACCGCCGCGTCCCGGAAGCGGCCGACCGCGACGGCGAAGTCGCGCACGGCCCGCGCCCGCCAGACCCCGGGGCCGGCGGGATCGCCGCTTGCGATCGCCGTCGTCCCGGCCGGCAGGTGCAGGCGCACGGCGAAATCGGCCGTCGGAGACGACGACGTCTCGGCCAGGCTCGTCGTGGGCGGGTCGGTGTCCCAACCGACCCCGGGCTCCCAGGCGAGCAGCGGGAAGAACGACCCCAGCCGCACCGAGCCGCCGGCCCGGGCCAGGCGGTCGACGACGCGGCCGGGCACGCGCAGGCGGAAGCGCAGGGAGACCCGCACGGGGGCGCCGGCGGCGAAGGGGCGGCCGCGGCGGACGACGAGCGTCGTCGGGTCGGTCACGGCCGTCGCCGCCGGCCGCCCGCCGAGCCGCACGTCGGACACGGACAGGTGTGACCCCTCGTCCGCCTGGCGGGGTCCGTTGGGCCACAGCCGGAACACGAGCCGCCCCGTCGGCAGGTCGGGCGTGAACGTGACCGCGAGCGTCCCCGTCACCGGACCACGGGCGGGGATGCGCACGTCGAGCCGGTAGCGCGGGCGCGTCGGCGACGGCCGGGCGTAGGCCGGCCGTCGGGCGCAAGCTCCGCTCGCCTGAGAGCCCGATGTCGATGCGCTCCCGTGCCCCGCGCAGGCGGCCGCGGCTACGAGGACGGCCAGGGCCGCGCCGCCAGCTCCGCGCCCGCCCGCCGCATGTCCCCGCACTCGTACGTCTCGCATCCGCGTCGCTGGAGCTCCCCTGCCGCCGCCGGGTCGACGACGCCGCCGACCGCAATGCATTGGACGCTCGCGCGGGCGCATTTGTCTGCCACGGTCGCGACGACCTTGCCGCCCAGCGTGCCGCGGTCGATCCGCCCCTCCGCCGTGAGGCAGACGGCCGCGCCCGCCAGCAGCGCATCCAGGCCGGCCGCCACCGCCACGAGTTCGGCGCCGCCGACGGCGGTCGCGCCGAGCGCCATCAGCATCGCTCCGATGCCGCCGCCCGCCCCCGCGCCGGGCAGGTCGGCCGTCGGCAGCGCGAGCGCCGCCAGGCGCCGGTCGAGCTCCTCCACCTGCTCCGGCGTCGCCCCCTTCTGGGGCCCGAACACGGCCGCGGCCCCCTCCGGGCCGAGCAGCGGGTTGCGCACATCGAGCGCGGCCACCAGCCCCACCCCGTCGGCCGCGTCGCCGAGCGCGCGCCGCAGCCCCTCGCCGCCGTCCGTGCTCGCGGTGCCGCCGACCCCGATCGTGATCCGGGGCGCCCCGGCGACGACCGCCGCGGCGATCAGCTGGCCGACACCGAACGAGCTTGCCCCCATCGGGTCGGGCGGCAGGTCGGCGACGGTCTGGCGCCCGCACGCCTCGGCGACGTCGAGCGCCGCCTCACCGTCGGCCAGCACGGCGAACCGCGCCGGCCGCGGCCGCCCCAGCGCGTCGCGCACCGTGCACGTCCGCCACTCCCCGCCGCGGGCCGCGAGCAGAGCCTCGGCGGTGCCCTCACCGCCATCGGCCAGCGGGGCGGTCGCGAGGTCGTCCCCGGGGCGAAGATCGCGCCATCCCCCCGCCAGCGCGGACGCGGCCTCGGGCGCCGTGTAGGTACCGGCGAGCTTGTCCGGCGCGATCACGACCCGCACGCACACCCCGCCGCACCGGCACGGATTAGCATCCTCGCCATCGGCGACACACGCTACATCTGGGAGCCCTCCGCCGACACGATCGAGCGCGCCCGGGCGACGGCGTTCATGCGCGAGCATGGGATCGCGGACTGGCGCGAGCTGGTGCGCCGCAGCCAGGAGGACGTCGAGTGGTTCTGGGACGCGGCCGTCCGCCACCTGGGAATCGAGTTCTCGCGGCCGTACGACCGCGTGCTGGACACGGCCGACGGCCCGGAGTGGGCGCGCTGGTTCACCGGCGGGGCCGTGAACCTCACCCACAACACGGTCGACCGGCATGCGCGCGCGGCACCCGACCGGCCGGCGGTCGTGTGGGAGAGCGAGGACGGCCGGGTCGAGACCTCCACCTACGCTGGGCTCGAGGCCGAGGTGAACCGGCTCGCGAACGCGCTGCTCGACCTGGGCGTGCGCCGCGGGGACGCCGTCGGCCTGTTCCTGCCGATGTCGATCCAGGTCGTCGCGGGCTTCCACGCGATCGCCAAGATCGGCGCGATCGTGGTGCCGATCTTCTCCGGGTTTGCCGCCCCGGCCGTCGCCGCCCGGCTCGCGGATGCGGGCGCGGTCGCGCTGCTCACGGCCGACGCCGTGCCGCGCCGGGGCCGGCCCGTGTCGATGAAGGCGATCGCCGACGAGGCCGTCGCGGCCGCCCCGACCGTGCGCTCGGTGATCGTCTGGCCGCGGCTGGGGGCCGATGTCGAGATGCGGGACGGGCGCGACCACCGCTGGGACGAGCTCGTCGCCCGCCAGCCCGCCGAGCTGGCCGCGGCGGAGCTCGACCCGGAGACGCCCGTCATGGTGATCTACACGTCCGGAACGACCGGGCAGCCGAAGGGCGCGGTGCACGTCCAGGGCGGGTTCCTGGTGAAGATCGCCGAGGAGTGCGCCTTCCAGCTCGACGTCGGGACGGACGACCGCTTCATGTGGGTGACCGACATGGGCTGGATCATGGGCCCGCTCGCGGTGGTCGGCGCCGGGGCGCTGGGCGCGACGCTCGTCATCAGCGAGGGGGCGCCCGACTACCCCGGGCCCGACCGGCTCTGGGACATGGTCGAGCGCCACCGCATCAGCGTCCTGGGTGTCTCGCCGACGCTCATCCGGGCCCTGATCCCCCACGGCGACGAGCACCCCACCCGGCACGACCGCTCGTCGCTGCGGATCCTCGGGTCGACCGGCGAGCCCTGGAACCCGGATCCGTACCGGTGGCTGCACCACGTCGTCGGCGAGGGCCGGGCGCCCATCATCAACCTCTCCGGCGGCACCGAGGTCGGCGCCTGCTTCCTCTCGCCGATGCCGGTGATGCCGCTCAAGGAGTGCACGCTCGGCGGGCCGGCGCTCGGGATGGCGATCGACGTGGTCGACGCCGACGGGAACCACCTGCCGCGGGGGCAGGTGGGCGAGCTCGTCTGCCGCAAGCCCTGGCCGAGCATGACCCGGGGCGTATGGGGCGATGCTGACCGCTACCTCGAGGCGTACTGGTCGCGCTGGCCTGGCGTGTGGGCGCACGGCGACTGGGCGTCGGTCGACGAGGACGGCTACTGGTACCTGCACGGGCGCTCCGACGACACGCTGAACATCGCCGGCAAGCGGATCGGGCCGGCGGAGTTCGAGTCGGCGGCCGTCGCCCACCCCGCCGTCGCGGAGGCCTGCGCTGTCGGGATGCCCGACGACGTGAAGGGCGAGGTGGCGTGGCTCTACTGCGTCCTGCGACCGGGCTTCGAGCCCGGGGACGAGCTGCGGGCCGAGGTCTCGGGGGCCGTGACGGCGGTGCTCGGCAAGGCGTTCGCGCCGGCCCGGATCGGGTTCGTGACCGGGCTCCCCAAGACCCGCTCGGCCAAGATCGTGCGCCGGGCGGTGCGCGCGACGGCGCTCGGCGACGATGTGGGCGACACGTCCTCGATCGAGGACCCGGGCGTGCTCGCGCAGGTCGCCGCCGCACGGTGATGCTAGGCTCGCAGGCCGTCGACGCTGGGAGGGTCACGTGACCTCAGGGATGCTGGAGGGCAAGCGCGCGCTGGTCGCCGGGGTGGCGAACAAGCGATCCATCGCCTGGGCGATCGCGCAGGCGCTCCACGACGCCGGCGCCGAGCTCGCGTTCACCTACCAGGGCGAGCGGCTCCAGGGAGGGGTGGCGAAGCTCGCCGCCGAGGTGGGCTCGGAGACCGTCGTGGAGTGCGACGTGTCCGACGACGCAAGCATCGACCGCGCCTTCGGGCAGGTCGCGGACGCCGGCGGGCTCGACATCATGGTGCACTCGATCGCCTACGCCCCGCAGGAGACCTTCACCGAGCGCTATGTCGACACGTCGCGCGAGTCCTTCCGGGTCGCCCACGACGTCTCCGCCTATTCCCTGATCGCGATGGCGAAGCGGGCCGAGCCGCTGATGGCCGAGCGCGGCGGCGGCTCGATGGTGACCATGACCTACATGGCCAGCGAGCGGGCCTTCCCCGGCTACAACATCATGGCCAGCGCGAAGGCCGCCCTCGAGTGCGCCGTGCGCTACCTGGCCTGGGAGCTGGGGCCGGCCGGGATCCGGGTGAACGCCGTCTCGGCGGGGCCGGTGCGGACGCTGGCCTCGGCCGGGATCGCCGGCTTCAAGGAGATGGAGGGCGTCATCGAGGAGCGCACGCCGCTGCGGACGAACATCCAGGCGTCCGACGCCGGGCAGGCCGCCCTGTACCTGTGCAGCCCGATGTCGCAGATGGTGACGGGCACCGTCCTCTACGTGGACTCCGGCTACCACGCGATGGGCATCTGAGGCTCGGGTGCTGCGCCTGACCGTCCTGGGTGGCAGCCCGGCCTGGCCCAACCCGGGCCAGGCCGCCAGCGGATACCTGGTCGAGTCGGAGCAGGTGCGGATGCTGGTCGACTGCGGGTCGGGGGTCGCGACCGAGCTGCGCGCGAACGACCCGGGGCCGCTCACCGACATCGTCATCAGCCACTTCCACGCCGACCACTGGTTCGATCTGGTGCCGCTGCACTACGCGCACCGCTACGGCTCGTGGGCGGGCCGGCCGCACGCCAACCTGTACCTGCCGCCGGGCGGCCGGGCGGTGCTGGACACCGTCGCGTCGGTGTGGGACGGCTCGGTGGAGACGTTCGAGGCGGCCTGGGAGATCTCGGAGTACGACCCGCTCTCCGAGTTGCGCGTGGGCGACCTGCGGCTGTCCTTCGCGCCGACGAAGCACTACACCACGTGCTACGCGATCCGCGTCGACGGGCCGCAGGGCACCATCGCGTACTCCGCGGACACCGCCCCGATCGAGCGGCTGGCCCGCTTCGCCCGCGGCGCCGACCTGTTCGTCTGCGAGGCGGCCCTGGCGGACGCGGCCAACGACGACGCCGGCGAGCGCGGCCATATGGACGCCGCCGAGGCCGGGCGCGAGGCGGCCCGCGCAGGAGTCGGCCGGCTGCTCCTGGCACACGTGCCGATGGAGATCGGGGCCGAGCGCGTCATGGAGATGGCGCGGTCGGAGTACTCGGGGCCGATCGACATCGCCGCCCCCGGCGTGACGATCGAGCTCTAGCCGGACAGCGTCACGCGCGAGATGCCGAGCGTGCCCTCGGCCGCCTTCTCGGCCGCGCGCTGCAGGCTCTCGGACATGGACGGGTTGACCGCCGCCGTCTCGGCCAGCACCTGCACCGACAGCCGCGCGTGGACGGCGAGGGCGACCGTGGTGATCACCTCGGACGCGCGGAGGCCGACCATCGCCCCGCCCAGGATCGTCCCGTCGTCGGGGTCCGAGAGCAGCTTGATGATGCCGTCGGTCTCGCCCTCCATCACCGCGCGCGGGTTCGCGCGCACGAGATGCTTCGTCACCCGCACGGGAATGCCGTCGAGGCGGGCCTGCCGCTCCGAGATGCCGGCCTTCGCGATCTCGGGCCGGGTGAACACGCACCAGGCGACGCCGGTGTAGGCGACCGGGTCGACGGGCACGCCCATCGCGTGCAGCGCCGCGGTGCGGCCGTGCAGCGAGGCGGTGTTCGCGAGCATGATCTGCCCGGTGACGTCGCCGCAGGCGTAGATGTGGGGCACGTTCGTGCGGCAGAACTCGTCGGCGGGCAGCGTGCCCCTGTCGGCGAACGTGACACCGGCCGTCTCGAGCCCCAGGCCGGAGGTGTTCGGGCGCATGCCGATGCAGAGCAGCGCGTGGGAGCAGCGCAGGTCGCGGCCGTCCTCGAGCACGAGCCGCACCTCGTCGGGGTCCTCGCAGTCGATCGCGGCCGCCCGGCCGTTCTTCATCACGTCGAGCCCCCGGCGCAGGAACACCTCCTCGAGCACCTCGGCCAGGTCGGGGTCGTCGTTCGGCAGCAGCTGGTCGCGGGCGGACACGAGCGTCACCCGGGAGCCGCAGCGCGAGAAGAAGTCGGCGAACTCGCAGCCGGTCGGCCCGGCGCCGAGCACGACGAGGTGCTCCGGCAGCTCCCGCAGGTCGAACACCTGCCGCGTCGTCAGCACCCGGTGCGCGTCGGGGTTGGCGAAGGGCGGGACGTACGGCGAGGCGCCGGTGCAGACGAGCAGGTTGTCGAACTCGAGCACGTGGTCGAGGCCGTCGACGTTCGCGACCAGCTCGTTGGGGCCGGTGACGCGGCCGCGGCCGGGCAGCACGCGCACGTTCACGCCGTCCATGCGCTCGCGCACGCCCCGGCTCTGGTGCAACGCGACCGCCCGCGCGCGGGCGAGCGTGCGGCGCAGGTTCACCGACGGGTAGCCGTCCACGAAGTCGAGCCCGTCCTCCTCCGCCCGGGCCACCTCGAGCACCGCGTCGGCCGTCGTCAGCAGTGTCTTCGACGGAATGGCGTCGGTCATCGTGCAGTTGCCGCCCAGCGACATGTCCTCGACCAGCGTGACGTCCGCGCCGAGATGGGCAGCGGTGGTGGCGGCGGCGTAGCCTGCCGGGCCGCCGCCAAGGATGACGAGCCTCATGCGCGGCATCGTAGACTCCGCGTCATGAACGAGATCGCCACCCTCCCCGACCCGGCCGTCATCCGGTCAGGGTTCCCGTCGCTGCGCGACGGCCGCATCTACCTCGACAACCCCGGCGGCACCCAGGTGCACGAGTCCGTGTACGCCGCGATCGCCGACTACTACCGCGACTCGAACGCCAACCTGGGCGGCCCCTTCGAGACGTCGGTCGCCTCCAACCGGATCCTGGCCGACGCGCGGGCCCAGGTCGCCGCCTTCCTCGGCGCGAGCGCGGACGAGATCGCGTTCGGCGCCAACATGACCACGCTCACGATGCACGCGTCGCGGACCCTCTTCCGCGAGCTGGGGCCGGGCGACGAGGTGCTCGTGACCGGGCTCGACCACGACGCGAACGTCGCGCCGTGGCTGCTCGCCGCCGAGGACCGGGGCGTCGTCGTGCGCCAGGTCGGCATCGACCCCGACGTCTGCGTCGTCGATCCCAACGTGTTCGCCGGCCTGCTGAGCGACCGCACCCGCGTGGCGGCGTTCGGCTGGGCGTCGAACGGCGCCGGCACGGTGAACGACGTGGCCGCGCTGTGCGCGCTCTGCCGGGAGGCGGGCGCCATCTCATACGTCGACGCCGTCCACTTCGCGCCCCACGGGCCGATCGACGTGGCGGCGGTCGGGTGCGACTTCCTGGCCTGCTCGGCCTACAAGTTCTTCGGGCCGCACGTCGGGATCCTGTTCGGCCGGGCGGAGCTGCTCGAGCGGCACCGGCCCTACAAGGTGCGCCCCGCGCCGGACGAGATCCCGCACTCGTGGGAGACCGGCACCGTGAACCTGGAGGGCATTTCGGGGACGGCGGCCGCCGCCGCATATCTCGGGTCGCTCGGGATGGAGACCGTCGCCGCGTACGAGCGCGGTCTGGCGACGCAGCTGCTCGACGGGCTGCGCGCGATCGACGGCGTCACGGTGTACGGCACGACCGATCTCGACCGGCGCGTGCCGACGGCGGCGTTCAACGTCGCCGGGAGGGGCCCGGCCGAGGTGTCGGCCGCCCTGGGCGAGCAGGGGATCTTCGTCTGGGACGGCAACTACTACGCGCTCGAGCTGATGCAGCGCCTCGGTCTCGAGGGCTCCGGCGGCGCCGTCCGCGTCGGCGCGGTGCACTACAACACGGCGGCCGAGATCGACGCGTTCCTGACGGCGGTTGCCGACCTCGCTTGATGCCCATTCGGTCTTGACATCACTTCACGGGTTATGGCAAGGTGATTGGGTGCGACGCATCCTCCTCCTCCTGACGCTTCTTGCCGCGGCCGCGCTCGCGGGGCCCGCGGTCGCGGCCACCCCTCAGGTGCAGGTCGTCATCAGCCACACGCCTGACCCGGTGACGGGCGGTCACACCGTCGGGTACACGGCCAGCTTCACCAACCAGAGCAGCAACACCCTGACGCATCTGGCGCTGTCCGTGCCGGCTCCCTCCGGCGGCGCCGCCGTCCTGGGCCTGCCGTCCTCCGCCTGCGCGGTGAAGAGCTCGGCGGTCGTGTGCGCCTTCGGGTCCATCAAGTCGGGCGCGACGGTGACCGCCACGGTCATTCTCCGGGCACCGGCGTCGGCGACCCCATTTGCGACCATCGCCGCCTGGTCGGTGGACGAGTCCTTCAACGACACCCCCAAGCCCGACCCGCATCGCGACACCTTCCCCGTGACGGACACGACGAACGTGCAGGCACCGTCGCAGGACGCCGTTTCCGAGTACACGCTGCCGTCCGGGGACACCCTGACGACGGACCCGGGCACCGGGGCGACGCGCACCAATCCACAGGTGACGACGATCCGGGTGCCGTCGACGCCGCTGGGCGTGCCCGCGTCGGCCGCCGAGATGGACGCGGGCGGCGCGATGGATTCGTGCGGGCCGGCGGCCGACTGTTTCGGCCAGGTCTCGGTCGTCACCGTCGATGCACCGCCGTTCCCGATCGGCGGCCCCCTGAAGCTCGTCTTCGATCTCGACTCGAGCGAGATCCCGGGCGGCCTGAAGATCGCGGACATCCCCATGTATCACAACGGGGTGCTGGTTCCCGACTGCACCGGTGCGGCCGGTGTGGCGTCGCCCGACCCATGCGTGAGCTCCCGGACCGGGAAGAAGGACGCCGAGATCACGGTCCTGTCGTCGACGAACGGCCGCTGGCGGGCGTGATCAGGCGCTGACCGGGCCGAGCCCGAGGGCCGTCCGCACCTCGGCGGCGCGGCCCTCGGCCACCACGTTGCCCTTCTCGCGGTAGAGCCGGGCCGCGCGCGCGAGCTCGCGGCCGGCCGATTCCGCGTCGCCGGCAGCCGCGGCGATCCGGGCCCGGACTACGGCCAGATCGGCGACGATGTTCGGCGCCTCGGCGCCCCGCAGGAGCGCGTCGGCCTCCGCGGCGGCCTCCGCCGCATCGGCGGTGCGCCCCGCGTGCAGGTGGAGCTCGGCGCGGACGCTGCGCACCAGCACCTGCGACTCGATGTCGTCCTCGGCGGCCGCCGCCTCGGCCCGGGCACAGGCCTCGGCGGCCTCGTCGTGGCGGCCGAGCGCGATCAGCGCCTGGGCGCGGACGCCCTCCATCGTCGAGAGCAGGTAGCGCTCGCCCATCGCCTCGAGCAGCTCGGCGTCGC
>JAICJM010000348.1 GCA_025928435.1 Thermoleophilia bacterium | reverse complement strand
TGCTTGTCGCTGCCGCCCAGCGCAGCCAGGCGACGCGCGTTCTCGGCGGCGATCAGGGTCGACAGAGCGGTACGCAGAAGCTGTGCGCGCTCGGTGATCCCGGTCAGCTCAGCGGCCTCGGCCATGAGGTCGTCATCGAGGCTCACCGTTGTCCGCATGCACCAATTCTAGCATCATTCGATGCCAGATTCGGTGCGACCTCTCGGCCGCGCGTGACCAGCCCGGTAGGGGACGCTCAGAACTCGTCCGGCGAGGCGGTGACCTCGCAGATCGTGATCTGGGGTGGGGCGGGATCCGCGCCGATCGACGCGACGAACTCCTGCATCTGCGGGTCGCCGAAGAACTGCTCGAAGCCCTCCGCCGTCTCCCACTCGTCGACGGCCAGCACGAACCCGTCGCCGATCCCGAACCGGTGATGGATCGCGCCCGCCTGCTTGGCTCGCGTGGCCACGTCCTGGAACTCGTCCGCGCGGTTGGCCAACGCCTTCTGGAACGTCGTTGTGTCCCCGGAGACCCTGACGACGACGAGAACGCTCATGTTCCCTCCTACGACGTCGCGGCCCGGGTGTGTCCCGGGCCGCATGCCGAACGTACGCCCGCCCCCTGCCGGCGGCAACGGTTCGGAACACGAGGCATCCCCCGCCCTCACCCGGACGGGGCTGCGTCGTCAGGTCACCCGTCGTCCGCGGAGTCAGCCTCGGGGTCGAGCAGGAGCGCCGTGAGCGTCTGCACCAACCACGACTCGACCTCGTCGTAGCTCCACCCGTGCTCCAGCACCAGCTGGTCGATGGAACCCGAGGACGCGAGCACGGTGAGGATCGCCCCGGCCCGAGCCACACTGATGCCCTCGCGAAGGCCGCCCATCTGGGCCAGAGCGGCCGCGATGGCGTACTCGCCGTCGCGGTGGTAGCCGTCGCCCGCCTCGACGACCGGCACGAGATCCGGCTCGCTGTGTGCGGCTGATCGCGCAGCGCGCATGATGTCGCCGCACTTCTCGTTGAGCTCGCGCACCAGGTGCATGTTGCGGCGCAGCAGCTCCTCCGGCGTGGTCGCCTGCCGCTGCCATGCGTCGTTCTCGAGGACGCCGCCCTCCTCGTTGACGAACTCGACCAGCGCCCGGGCCAGCTGTGCGGTGTGTCTCGGTGTTACCGCACTCATCCCGTTCGGGTTCATCTCCGGGTATCTGGCGATCTCGGCGATCGCGTTCCTCGGTACGGCGATCGCGCTCGTGCCGTTGGGGGTCGGACTGCTGCGCCGACGCTGACCTCGGCGAGGCCGGCCGCTCGTCGGTGACGTGTCGGTGGCGTGAGCAAGGATGTGCCCATGGCCGAGTCGTCGGGGCCCCTCGCCGCGTTGGAGCGCTTCAGCACGCCCACGCGGGAGTGGTTCGGCGCGGCGTTCGCGGAACCCACGGCGGCGCAGGTCGGGGCGTGGGGGGCGATCGCCCAAGGCCGGCATGCGCTCGTCGTCGCCCCCACGGGATCAGGCAAGACCTTGTCGGCCTTCCTGTGGGCGATCGACCG
>JAICJM010000178.1 GCA_025928435.1 Thermoleophilia bacterium | reverse complement strand
GTTCCCTCGGACACGCTCACGCCCATCTGGGGCATGACGACGTCGACGAGTGTTCCAGTGGCCATGTGAGGTCAGCTCCTCCGGTTCATCAGTAGGCGGACAGCTTCTCGATCGCGGCGACCACGTCGGCCACCTGGGGCAGGAACGCCTTCTCGAGCGGCGGCGAGAAGGGCACCGGCGTGTCGGGGGCGGTGACACGCACCACCGGCCCGTCGAGGAGCTCGAACGCCTCCTCGGCGATGGTGGCGGCGATCTCGGCGCCGAACCCCGACGTGTGGGTGTCCTCGTGCAGGACGATCACCTTGCTGGTCTTCGCCACGGACTCCATCACGCCCTGCCGGTCCCATGGCGCGACGGTGCGCAGGTCGACGATCTCGACCGAGGTGCCGTCCTTCTCGGACACGGCGTCGGCGGCCTCCTCGGCCGTGTACACCATCGCCCCGTAGGTCACCACGGTCAGGTCGGTGCCCTCGCGGTGCACGCGCGCCTTGCCGAATTCCACCGCGTGCTCGCCGTCGGGTACCTCGCCCTTGATGCGGCGGTACAGGTGCTTGTGCTCGAAATAGAGCACCGGGTTGGGGTCGCGGATCGCCTGGATCAGGAGCCCCTTCGCGTCTGCGGGCGTCGACGGGCAGGCGATCTTGAGGCCAGGGCAGTGGGCGAAGAAGCCCTCGGGATTCTGCGAGTGGAATGGCCCACCGGAGAACCCGCCGCCGGACGGCAGGCGGACGACCATCGGCACGGGTGTGCCGACGCGGTAGTGCTGCTTGGCGGCGACGGTGACCAGCTGGTCGAACGCGCACGAGACGAAGTCGGAGAACTGCATCTCGCACACGGGCCGCATGCCCATGAGCGCGGCGCCGGTGCACGACCCGACGATGGCCGTCTCGGACAGGGGCGAGTCGATCACGCGATCCTCGCCGAACTCCTGCAGGAAGCCCTGGGTGACCTTGAAGGCGCCGCCGTAGACGCCGATGTCCTCGCCGATCAGGAACACGCGCGAGTCGCGCCGCATCTCCTCGCGGAGCGCGTCCGAGATCGCCTGCAGGTACGTCTTCGTCGCCACGTGGCCTCGCTTATTGGTGGTGGGGCGTGTCGAGCTCTTCGGGCTCCGCGTACACGCCCGTGTGCAGGTCGCCCGGCTCGGGCAGCGGGCTCTCCTCGGCCCGCTTCATCGCGTCGTTCAGGAGCTTCTTGACCTCGACGTTGATCTCGTCGTCGCGCGCCTCGTCGAGCACGCTCTGCTCCTTCAGCCAGCGCCGGTAGCGCTCGATCGGGTCCTTCTTGGCATAGGCCTCGAGCAGCTCGCGGGGGACGTAGAAGGCGTCGTCGTGAACGGCGTGGCCCTCCATGCGCAGGGTCACGAGCTCGAGCAGCGTCGGGCCGCCGCCCTCGCGGGCGCGCTCGATGGCGGTGTGGGCCTCGCGATACACGGTGAGCACATCTGTGCCGTCGACCACGACCCCCTCGAAGCCGTACGCCGCGGCCCGTTCGGCGAGATGGTCGACCCCGAACTGGAGCCGGTTCGGCGTCGAGTAGGCGTACTGGTTGTTGTCGCAGATGAAGACGACCGGGAGCTTGTGCACGCCGGCCAGGTTCATCGCCTCGTGGGCGTCGCCACGGGCCATGGCACCGTCGCCGCTCCAGGCGACCGCCACCCGTGACTCGCGCCGGATCTTGAACGCGAGGGCGCAGCCGACCGCGACCGGCATGAGCGCCGGCAGGTGGCTGACCATGGCGATCAGGCCCAGCCGGAAGTCGGCCATGTGCACGTTGCCGTCCTTGCCGGCGGCGAGCCCGTCCGAGCGGCCCATGTACTGGGCGAAGATCCGCCACGGCTCCGTGCCGCGGGCCACGTGGACGCCCATGTCGCGCTGGATCGGGGCGCCGACGTCGTCGGCCCGCATCGCCGTCGCGACGCCGACCGAGGCGCCCTCGTTGCCGCGGCCGGTGTAGAAGCTGCCGGGGATCTTGCCCTGCCGGTAGAGGATGTGGCCGCGCTCCTCGATACCGCGCGTGATCAGCATATAGCGGTAGATGCTGAGGAGGTCCTCGCGGTCGAGATCCGCCTGTTTGATGTCCGCCGCCGAGGAGACCGGCGTGGCTTCACGGGCTACCGCCATGCTTCTGCGCAGTGTATCGGGCCGACGCGACGCGCCACATCACCCGTTCGCGGCACGGCCACGGCCACGCCGGCGCGCATCCGGAAGAGGTGCACCTGCTCGTCGTCCAGCACGCGGCCGTCGGGCCGGCGGCCGGGTCATGTGCGTGAGCACGGCCACGGCCTCGCCCTGGCCCATCGCCGCGCGCGGCTCGACCCGCAGGCTGCCGGCCGACAGCTCGACCGACTCGCCGAAGAACGCGGCGATGGCGTCGAAGCCTCGCCTGGGCCCGCCGAAGCGGCCGCCGTTTCGGTGCGTCCAGACGGCGCGGGAGGCGAAGAGGCGTGACAGGTGGTCTCGATCACGGTGCGCCTCCTCGGGGAGTGGATTGACGCGCCCACCGTACGAGCCGCCCGGCCTCAATGGCATCGACCGTTCAGCCGATTCGGTGCTCGGGCCCCACCAGATCGTGCTCCATCGCCCACATCGCGAGCGCCGCCCGGGTCGACACGCGCGCCTTGGCGTAGATGTGGACGGTGTGGGTGTGCACGGTGGACGGCGAGAGCACGAGCCGCCCGGCGATCTCACGCTTCGACCGGCCCGCGGCCAGGAGCCGCAGCACCTCGACCTCACGGTCGGTCAGGGCTCCGGGCCAGGCCGGAGGTCGCGGGCGGGGGCGCCCGGCCGCCTCGAGTACCGCCCCCACGGCGTCGCGGTCGAGCGGCATCTCCGCCAGCGCGGCCGTGGCGGCCGCCGCCGTCAGCGCCGGCCGGTGCGGGCGGGGCTCGGTCATGGCGTGGTAGGCGTCGGCAGCCGCCAGGAACCGGGCCGGCGCCTCGACGGCCGCGCCGCCGACGCCGCGGTGATATCCGCTCCCATCCGTCCGCTCGTGATGCATGCCCGCCGTCGCGGCCAGCGGCGTGAGCGCCGGCGCCCGCCGGAGGATGCGCTCGCCGTGGTAGGCGTGCAGCCGCACCTGCTCCCACTCGGAGAGCGAGAGCGAGGCGGGCTTCTCCCAGATCCCTGTCGGGATCGCCGCCCGACCGATGTCGTGCAGGAGCCCTGCCCGGCGCAGGTCGCCCACCCTCGGCTCCTCCCAGCCGGCCAGCGTCGCGGCCCGCGCGGCGAGGTCGGCGACGCCGGCCGAGTGCCCGTGCAGGAACGGCGCCTTCAGGTCGACCACGTCCGCGAAGGCGCGGGCGAGCGCGTCGATGCCGTCGGATGTCACGGTCCGCCGCGGCTCGGGCTCGCTCTCCACCGCAGCCAGCCAGGGATCCTCGGCGCCGGCCTCGGCCAGCAGCTCGTCCGCCGATGCGAGGAAGGCGTCGGCGAGGGCGGGGTCGAGGGCGCGCCCGCGCCAGCGCTGCACGGCCGCCGCGGCGCCCTCCTCCTCACCGGCGAACATGGCTGCGCACAGGCCGACGGCGGCGAACCGTGCCGGCGCGGCGATCGAGTCGCCGGCGAGTCCGCGGTAGCCGCCGCGGCCGTCCCAGCGCTCGAACACGTCGAGCAGGGCGTCCTGCACCGCCTTCGGCAGGCGCAGCCGGCGGGCGATGGCGGCCCCCACCTCGCAGTCCGCGTGGGCGCCCTCCGCGGCGGCTCGCTTGCCGAGCGCCGCCGTGCCCGCGACGGCGCGCAGGCGGCCCGCGGGCGGCAGGCCGCGGCCCATCCCGGCGATGAATGCTGCCGCCTCGCCCGGCCGGGACATGTCCACCATGTCGCCGCGGGCACGGACGGCGATGTCGTCGCCGCCCATGAGCGCGGCGATCTCGTGCGAGGTCGCGGTACACCCGACCGAGCGCAGGAGCGACGTGTAGTAGACGTCCGAGGTGTCCGGCGGCGAGAGCCCGAGCCGGCGGGCGAGACCGGTCGCGACCAGGCACGACCGGGTGGCCTCGTCGACGGCGTGGCCGCGCGCGAGATCGCTCACCGCCGAGAGCGCTCCGAGCAGCTCCGCCAGGCGGACCGGTTCGGCCACCATCACGGCGATGCTACATCGGGCCCGGTCGGGCCGGTGTGCAAGAATCGAGCCGTGGGATACGACCGCAGCCGAGAGCTGGGAGACCGGTGCGGGTTCTGCGTGGGCTGCGGCTGGGGCCGCAGGTTCATGGCACCGAACGCCGACAGCCTGCCGTCGGTGTGCCCCGACTGCGGCGGCCGGGTGATCACCGCCTGCCCGAAGTGCGGAGCCGGGATCGCGTCGATGATGGCCCTCACCTGCGCCGCGTGCGGTGAGGAGCTGCGGCCGGCGCATCTGTTCGGCACCGAGATCCGGCGCAAGCCCGAGCGGCACCGCCGGCTTGACTCTCCCCGCGCCAAACGCGATAACGAGAGAACACCCTCGTGAGCTTCGCGATCCTCCTCCCCATCCTGGCCGTCGCAGCCGTCGCGCTGGCCGCCGCCGTCCTGTTCGCCGTCCGTGCGCACCGCCGCGCCCGTACGCTGGCCGATGAGCTGCAGACCGCGCGCACGGAGGCGACGCTGCTCGAGCGCCGCGACGACGACACGGGCCTCTGGAACAGCCGCTTCTTCGTGGAGGCGCTGACCCGGGAGATCGAGCGGTCGCGCACCTACGACCGCCCGGTGGCGCTGGCCCTGGCGAGCGTGGACGACGTCGTCGCCGACGAGGTCGAGGCCTCGATGCGGACGCTCGGCGCCGCGATCGGCGGCAGCGTGCGCGCGCTCGACGTCGCCTGCCGAGTCGGCACGACCGAGTTCGGGGTGATCATGCCGGAGACCGACTCCCGGTCGGCCTCCGTCGCCTCGGAGCGCGTCCTGCGCGCCATCGCCCGCGCCCGCAGCGAGGGCGGGTCGACGCCCCAGGCCGCCGTCGGCATCGCCAGCTGCCCGGCCCACGCCGAGTCCTTCGAGGAGCTGGTCGAGCGCGCCGGCTCCGCGCTTCGCAGCGCCCGCCGCGCCGTCCGCGACGAGCCGATCAAGCCCGGCACGGTGCCCGTCGCGATGGCCGTCTGGGACGACGAGGACTGAATAAACGGGGTCAGACCCCTTTTATTCACTAGGGTCCCGGCCGTGGAGCAGATCGCCGACCGCATCTGGCGGTGGACGGCCCGGCATCCGGAGTGGCACCCGGGCAGGTGGGGCGAAGAGGTGGCCTCCTACGCCCTCCCCGGCCGCGGGCGCACCGTCCTGATCGATCCGCTCGCGCCCGACGGCGACGAGGAGTTCTGGACGCGGCTCGACGGGGTCGTGGCCGGGCCGGTGACCGTGCTGATTACGATCGGCTACCACGTCCGCAGCGCGAAGGCCGCGTGCGCCCGGTACCCCGGCGCGGCCGTCTGGGGGCCTCGCAACGCATGCGAGCGGTTGTCCGACCGGTCGGCCTTTCACGAGCTCGCCCCGGGCGCGACGCCGCCCGGCGTCCGCGCCTACCACATCGGCCGGCCCCGCCGGACGGAGCTCCCCGTGCTCGTCGAGTCGCGTGCCGCGCTCGCCTTCGGCGACGCGATCGTGGGCACCGACGACGGCCTGCGCATGTGGTGCAACCAGCCGGTCGACGGGCGGCGCGCGCGCTTCTACGCCGAGCGCTTCGGGCCGTCGGTCGCGCCCATCCTGGACGAGCCGTTCGACCACGTCCTGGTCACGCACGGGCCGGCAGCCATCGGCGATGGGCGCGAGGCGCTTCGGGCGGCCCTCGAGGCGCCGCCCTGGTACCACCGGGGGTGAGCTAGCCGCGGATCTCCGAGAAGTGGATGACGGTGACCGTGGCCTCCTCGGTCACCTCGCGGTTGTAGAGCTGGCCGAGGAAGTGGGTGAACTCGTCGATGTGACGGATCTCCGGGTTGTCGTGCTGGATCTCGCGCGGCGAGACCTCCTGCAGCTGCTTCACCTCGACCTTGTCGATGACCGCGTCGAACACCTTCTCGCGGACGCCGAAGCGCTGCCCCACGAGCACGCTCACGACCTGGCCCTTCTTGTACTTCCCGCTCTTGTCGCCGAGGCGGATCGTCGCCGTCTTGCGATGGTGGCGCAGCTGGTCGGCGACGACGGGTGAGTAGAAGTTCAGGGCGTTCACGGGCGCGTGCATCATAACCAGGCCCGGGGCCGGTGAACACGGCGTTCCGGCCGGGAGCGCTGCGCTACTGTCGGCCGATGAGACGGCAGCCGCGCGCGCTCTACGGGGTGGTGTTCCTCGACGCCCTGCTCATGTTCGCGATCGTGCCGCTCCTGCCGGCGTACGTGCGCGACCTGCACCTGACGAAGACGGAGGTCGGCCTCGTCGTCGGCATCTACAGCGGCGCCGTGCTGGTCGGGTCGGTGCCCGTCGGCTACCTGGCCGCCCGCGTCGGCGCCCGCCGGCTCACCATCTTCGGCGTCGCCCTGCTGGCGGCGGCGACGTTCGGCTGCGCCTTCGCCGGCGGCTTCTGGGCGCTGCTGGCCGCGCGGATCGGGCAGGGGCTCTCGTCCGCCGTCTCCTGGACGGCGGGCATGGCATGGCTCTCGGAGGCGAGTGAGGCGAACGTGCGCGGCCGGGTGCTGGGGGCGGCGATGTCGTTCGCGACCGTCGGCACGCTGGTCGGCCCCGTGATCGGCGGCGTCCTCGGCAGCGCCTACGGGTTGCGGGTGCCGTTCGTCCTGCTCGGGATGGTCACGGTCGTGCTGACGCTCGTGGTCGCCCGGGCGCCCGCGGCTCCGGCGGGCCCGGCGCCGGTCGGGGTCGGCGAGCTCGTGCGCGCCGTGGGCGGGAGCCGGACGATGGTCGCGGCGCTCTCGGTGATGCTGCTCGTCGCGGTCGTCTCGGGGACGATCGACACCCTGGTGCCGTTGCGCCTGGGCGTCGACGGCTGGTCGGCCGTCGCGATCACGGCGGTGCTCAGCGCGTCGGGCGTGCTCGCGAGCGCGTCCAACTACGGCGTCGGGCGCATCTTCGACCGCTTCGGCGGCGTCCCGATCGCGGTCGTGTCGATCGTCGGCATGGCGGCCGTCGTCGGCGCCCTCGCCGCGGCGCCGTCGGCCCTGCTGCTGGCCCTGCTCTTCATCGCTGCGACCATCCCGATCAGCGGCCAGTACGCGGTCGGGTTCCCGCTCTGCGCGGAGGGCGCGGACGATGCCGGCCTCGCGCACGCGAACGTCTTCGGCCTGCTCAACCTCACCTGGGGCGCGGGCTTCCTGATCGGGCCCGCGGCGGGGGCCGCCCTCGCGGCGGCGACCTCCGACCGGCTGACGTACTGCGTGCTGGTGGCGCTGTCGCTCGTGGTGGCGGCGGCGCTGCGGCCTCTGGCACTCTCGGTGAGAGAGTGCCGACCTTCTCGGTTGAACGCCTGACCGTCGGCTGCTAGTCTGCACCTTGGCACTCCCTGGTTGAGAGTGCCAAGGTTTGCAACGCAAGATCATTTTCCGAGGAGGGATGCATGGATCTGAAGCCTCTGGGCGATCGTGTGATCGTCGAGGTTCTGGACGAGGAGGAGGTCACCTATAGCGGGATCGTCCTCCCTGATACGGCAAAGGAGAAGCCGCAGCGCGGCAAGGTCCTGGCCGTCGGTCCAGGCCGTTACGAAGACGGCAAGCTCGTGCCGCTCGATGTCAAGAAGGGCGACGAGATCATCTTTTCGAAGTACGGCGGCACCGAGGTCAAGCTGTCCGGGGACGAGTACTTGATCCTCCGGGAGTCCGACATCCTCGCCAAGGTCGTCACGAGTAAGGTCGCCGCGAAGGCGTAGGAAGGGATATCTGAATGGCACACAAGGAGCTCAAGTTCAACGAGGATGCGCGCCGCTCGCTTCAGCGGGGGGTCGACACCCTCGCCGACGCGGTCAAGGTGACGCTCGGCCCCAAGGGCCGCTACGTCGTGCTGGACAAGAAGTTCGGCGCCCCCACCATCACGAACGACGGCGTCACGATCGCGCGTGAGATCGAGGTCGAGGACGTCTTCCAGAACCAGGGCGCCCAGCTCGTCCGCGAGGTCGCCACGGCGACCAACGACGTGGCAGGCGACGGCACCACAACCGCCACCGTCCTGGCTCAGGCGATCGTCCGCAACGGCCTGAAGAACGTGGCGGCCGGCGCCAACCCCCTCGGCCTGCGCCGCGGGATCGAGCGTGCGGTCGACGCCGTCGTGGAGAACATCCGCGAGCAGGCGAAGGAAGTGTCCGGCAAGGACCAGATCGCTCGCGTGGCCGCCATCTCGGCTGCCGACGACGAGATCGGCGACATCATCGCCGACGCGATCGACAAGGTCGGCAAGGACGGCGTCGTGAACGTCGAGGAGGG
>JAICJM010000319.1 GCA_025928435.1 Thermoleophilia bacterium | reverse complement strand
GGCGAGAGCGCCTTGGCGACGAAGCGGGCGGGCTCGTCGTTGTAGGGGATGATGTCGATCTTCTCGCCGCGCAGCTCGGAGACGACCATGCGCACGCGCGACCCGCGCGGGCCGACGCAGGCGCCGACCGGATCGACGCCCTGGACGCGCGACTCGACCGCGATCTTGGCCCGGTAGCCGGGCTCGCGGGCGACGGCGCGGATGTGCACGAGGCCGTCGGCGATCTCGGGCACCTCGAGCTCGAACAGCTGCCGGATAAGCTCGTCGGAGCGGCGCGAGAGCACGACCTGCGGGCCCTTACCCTCGGCCCGCACCTCGATGATGACGGCCTTGATCCGGCTGCCCTGCTCGTAGCGCTCGCCGGGCACCTTCTCCGAGCCGGGGAGGATCGCCTCCATGCGGCCGAGGTCGACGAACGCGTAGCGGTGGTCGTCCTGCTGGACGATCCCGGTCACGATCTCGCCGACGCGGTCGGCGTACTCGTCGTACATCATGGAGCGCTCGGCCTCGTTGATCCGCTGGCGCAGGACCTGCTTGGCGGTCTGCCCGGCGATCCGGCTGAAGTTGTCGGGGGTCACGTCGACGAGCACGTTGTCGGTGAACCAGTCCCACTCGATCTCGGGCTCCGGCTCCTCCTCCTCGGCCGGCTCCTCGCCGGGCACGGGCGGCGCCTCGTCGACGGCGGGCGCCTCGGCCAGCACCTGGTGGTGCGGGTGCGCCTCGAGATAGGACTGCCAGGCGTCGTCGGTCACGGTCCAGGCCGTGAAGTCGCCCGTGTCCCGGTCGAGGTCCACCCGCACGGGATGGCGCGCGTCCGGCATCTTGCGGTAGGCCGCCAGCAGCGCGTCCTCGATCGCCGCCAGGAGCGTCCCCGGCTCGATCCCCTTCTCTTTCTCGACGAGCTTGACGCCCTCGAGGATTTCCTTGCTCACGAGCGCCCTCCCCAGGAGTCGAACACCAACCGGCCGCGCCGGATCTCGCCGTAGCCGATCCGCACCGTCCGGCCGTCCTGATCGAGATCGATGCCTGCGTCGTCGGCGTCGGCCAACCGGGCGGTGAAGTGCCGCCTTCCGTCGATCGGCTCGATCGTGCGCACGTCGACGTGCTTCCCGACCACCCGCTGGTAGTGCTGCGGGCGCACCAGGGGCCGCTCGACGCCCGGCGACGACACCTCGAGCGCGTAGCGGTCGCGGATGGGCGAGAGCTCGCGGCTGACGCGCTCGCACAGGTCGGTGTCGACCCCGTCGGGGTGGTCGATGACCACCCGGACCAGGCCGGGGCCGGCCTGCTCGGCAAGCACGACTTCCACGTCCGGACTCGCGTCTCGGAGCATCTTCTCGATCTCTGTCTGCAACTGTTCGTTCACGTCTTTCAGCAACCCTCGCACGCCGATCGCGGGCGAAAAAAGAGGCGGGTCAGAGCCCACCTCGAACGACCGCTCTCGACAACTTGAAACGACTTTGAGTGTAGCACCGGACCTATTCCGATGAGAAACTCGGGCGGCCCGTGCGAGCACTGATCCAGCGTGTCAGCGAGGCCTCCGTGGAGGTCGACGGCGAGCGCATCGCGGCCGTCGGCAGCGGCCTGCTCGTCCTCGTCGCCGCGGGCGCGGGCGACCCGCCCGAAGCCCCCGCGCAACTGGCGGCGAAGGTGGCCCGGCTGCGGATCTTCCCCGACGCCGAGGGCCGCATGAACCGTTCGATCACCGACGTCGGCGGCGAGGCGCTCGTCGTGTCGCAGTTCACGCTCTACGCCGACGTGCGACGGGGCAACCGGCCCGGGTTCACGGGGGCGGCGCCGCCCGAGGTCGGCGAGCAGCTCGTCGACGCGTTCGTGGCTGCCCTCCGCGCGCCGGGAGTGCCGGTGCAGACCGGGCGGTTCGGCGCGCACATGCAGGTCTCGCTCGTGAACGACGGGCCGGTCACGATCTGGCTCGATTGGCCGCCGGCGCCGCGTGAATAAAAGGGGTCTGACCCCGTTTATTCAGTCGAGCAGGCCGTCGACCGCTTCCTGGTAGTACGTCACGCTCGGGCGCAGCCAGAGGGCCATCTTGTAGTGGCCGCGCGCGATGCGGCGGTCGCCCATCCGGTCGAGGCAGCGGCCGAGGCAGTAGTGCGCGTAGTCGTTCGCCGGCGCGGCCGCCAGGATGTGCTCGAACTCGGCCGCGGCCTCCTGGTAGCGGTGCATGCGCAGGTAGGCGACGCCGAGGGCCTCGCGGATCGAGGCCTTGTCGGGCTCGCGTCGCTTCGCCTTCTCCAGGGAGACCGTGGCCTGGGCGTTGTCGCCGCGGCGCATGTGCTCGCGCCCGCGCTGAAAAAGGTCGTAGGTGTCCTCGTGCTCCGCCATGCTCCTGTCATCGGCCGGGTCAGCTTCCGAGCGTAGCCTGCGAGAGCACCGCGCGCAGCCGCAGCGCCCCGCCGGCGCGCTCCCGCGCGGTCAGGCGCCGGCGCACGTCGT
>JAICJM010000322.1 GCA_025928435.1 Thermoleophilia bacterium | reverse complement strand
TGCCCTTCCAGAGCTCGGGCGATGATGTAGCGCCCGCGGAACGCCAGCTCGTCCTGCGACCCGATCGTGGCCCGCTCCACCGCATCGCGGGCCTGGGCCTCGGCCTCGAGGTGCTCGCCGGTCTCGAGCGAGAGCTCGGCGAAGTCCAGGGTCAGCTTGATCTCGTCGTACTCACGCGCGGTCACACCGCGGAGCAGGTGCTCGGTCGGTACGCCGAGGCGCGCGGCGAGGTCGTCGAGGGTCTGGCTGTTCGGGCGACGCTGCCCGGACTCGATGCGGGACACGTAGCCGACAGAGATGTCGTCGCCGGCCAGCTGGGTCTGCGTCCACCCCTTGGCGACGCGGGCAGCGCGGATGCGATGACCCAGCTCGGCGGGGTCGATCTCCTTCAGCAGGTCTGTGTCCCGGACGTCCATAGCGGGATTGTGACCGAGCGATCGACGATCCGGGCAAGAAATCTGACAAGACGTGCGGGTTTGGAGGCAAATTCGAGCGATCTGACCCGAATGGACTACTCGAGACCACCCGAACGACTAGATTCTCCACCGTCGGCACTCGAACCCATCACGGATAGACTGCCGGTGTTTGGCCGGGGGGCTAGGCGTCACGCGTGCGTCATTGCGACGCACGCGTGACGTGTCTCCGGCCCCGATCGCTCTGGCCTCCGCAGGCAGGCGCTCAGGCCTCCAGGGGCAGGTCGGGGAGCATGCCGTCGAGGATCGCTTCCGCCGCGCGCAGGGTCAGCGCCTTCGCCGCTCGTGGCGAGAGACCCCGGACGTCGAGGAGCACGATGAACGCCTCCCAGCCGATGACCAGGGCCAGCGACGACACGAGGTCGTCGTAGTCCTTGCGGGTGAGGTGGCCCCGACAGGGCTCGACGGCCCACTCGATCCAGCCGATCCGCCGGTGGCCCCGTCTCGGCTCCCCTTCTCCGGGTGGCGGTGCGTCGATGGTCAGCTTGATCAGCTTGCGACCGAGCGGGAGGGAGCGCTCCATCGACGCGAAGAGCTCGCCGACCAGCGTACGAACCCGCTTCCGAGGGTCCGTCGAACCCTCGGCGGCCAGCGCGGAGTCGACGTCGACGTTCAGGGTTCCCAGCGTTGCGTCGAGGATCAGCTGGTCGAGGGTCGGGTAGTAGAGGTACACCGTGCGGCGCGAGACGTCGGCCGCAGCCGCGATCTCGTTGACCGAGGGCTCGGTCCCGGTGTGGAGCAGCTCGGCGGTGGCGTCGAGGATCGCGCGACGGGTACGCCGGCGCTGGGCCGCCCGACCGGTCTCCGCACGTTCCTCGGTCACTCGCTTGCTCCTCCGTCTTGACAGGTTGTCGGTCTCGTTCCACTATACCGCTGTGCATTCATTGCACACAAGTGCAACAAAGATCTCGAGACGAGCTCGAGACCGAGAGGAACTGAGATGACCGACTGCGCAGTAGCAGCCCCCAGCACCGCCCGCTTCGTCAAAGTCACGCGCCGTGCCCGGCGTACCCGCCCCGCCGGTGTTCCGCGCTGGGCCTGGCTGTTCGGCGTGACCGTGGTGCCGCTCGAGCAGGACGACCCGGACGCCAGGCAGGCGTGGGTCGTCTCGGCCGGAGCCGGCACCACGCACACCGCCGCCCTGTTCCACGACGGCCCCTACCAGGGCCACCGACTCCAGTGACGCCGACGACAGCTCCGGAGAGGATTCAGACCATGACCACCGTCATCACCGTGTACGAGCTGCCGGACGACGCGTCCGCCCCGACCGCGCTGGCCGAGGGCCACACGATGCATCGCGCCGTCGGCGCCCCCGCGTCGTACTCCTGGATCGACCTCGGCGAGGCCGACTCGCCCGAGGCGGCGGCGCTGGTCGTCGCCGGCGCGAAGGGCCGCCGGGGCGCGCTGTCCGGGAGGTACGAGGCCTTCCACTCCAACGACCAGGCAGCGGAGGCGTTCGACGCCGCCCGTCCGGACGAGAGCGTCGTCTTCGTCAACTGCATGCGCTTCGCCCCGGAGCGGCATGACGAGGCGTTCGCCGCCTGGGAACGGGTCAACCACTACATGGTGCGCAAGCCGGGCTACCGGTGGCACCGACTGCACCGACGCCTCGACGACGACGCCCCGTTCGGCCTGGTCAACGTCGTGGAGTGGGAGTCGCCGGACGCGTGGCGGGCCGCGCACGACGATGGGTTCCGGGCGCTGACCGGCGGCGACCTGCCGTTCACGGCCCACCCCACGCTCTGCCGCGCGGTGACCACCGCGCAGGGGGTGACC
>JAICJM010000170.1 GCA_025928435.1 Thermoleophilia bacterium | reverse complement strand
CTCGTCGTCCTGCGTGACGCGGTTGACGATGGGCGTGATCTGCTCGGCGACCTTGTCAGTGCGAATCTTCGTGGGCATGCTGCACCTCCGTACGGGGGTTTGCGGCCACACTACCACGATGGATTTCGAAAAGATCCGCACAATCCTGGCGGCTCGCGGCGAGCCCGCGTACCGCTTCCGGCAGGTCTACGAGGGGGCCACGCGCGGCCTCGCCGAGGGGTACGACGAGCTGACCGCGCTCCCCGCCGCGCTGCGCCGGGCGCTTGCGAGTGAGGCGCCGCTGCACGAGTTGCGGGCCACCGAGACGCAGACCTCGCGCGACGGCACGATCAAGCTGCGGCTCGAGACCGCCGACGGGTTCCCGCTCGAGGCGGTGGTCATGCGCCACCACAACCGCCGCACCGCCTGCCTCTCATCGCAGTCGGGCTGCCCGCTGCAGTGCACCTTCTGCGCCACCGGGTCGATGGGCCTCGGCCGCAACCTGACCGCCGGCGAGATCGCCGAGCAGCTGCTGCTCCTCGCCCGCATGGTGCGCGACGCCGGCGGTGGGAGGATCGGGAACGTCGTCATGATGGGCATGGGCGAGCCGTTCCTGAACTACGACAACGTGCTCGCCGCCTGCCGCACCATCACCGACCCCGACGGCTACGGCCTCGGCGCCCGCCACGTCGCCATCTCGACCGCGGGCTGGGTGCCGGGGATCGAGCGGCTGGCGGACGAGCCGCTGCAGCTGCGGCTCGCGCTCTCGCTGCACGCGCCCACCGACGAGCTGCGCACGACGCTGATGCCGGTGACGAAGCGCTTCCCGCTCGACCGGCTGATGCGGGCCTGCCGCGACTATCGCACCCGCACGGGGCGGCGTATCTTCGTGGAGTACCTGTTGCTCGACGGCGTCAACGACTCGCCGGCCGAGGCCGCCGGGCTGGCCCGGCTGCTGGGCGCCGGGGAGGGCTTCCACGTGAACCTGATCGCCTACAACCCGACCGCGGCCGGCTACCGCGGCTCCCCGCCCGACCGGGTCGAGGCCTTCGCCGCCGAGCTGCGCCGGCGCGGCGTCGCCTCGACCTACCGCCGCTCCCACGGCGGCGACATCGACGCGGCCTGCGGCCAGCTCGCCGTGGCCGGGGCGACCGCTCGGCGCCGGGCGCTGCGGCGCGCCGCGGTACGATAGGCCATGTCTCCCGCGGGCACGATGGACGCCTGGGTGATCCGGCCCGACCGGCTGGGCGATCCCGTGCAGGCGATGCAGCTCGAGCGCATCGACGTCCCCGACCCCGGCCCGGGCGAGGTGCGCGTGCGGGTGATGGCCGCCGGCGTGAACTACAACGGCGTCTGGGCGGCGGCCGGGCTCCCCGTCTCGATCTTCCGCTACACGGGCTACGACTTCCACATCGCCGGGTCGGACGCCTCGGGCGTCGTCGACGCGGTCGGGCCCGGCGTGACCCGGTGGAAGGAGGGCGACGAGGTCGTCGTCCACTGCAACCAGAGCTGCGGCGAGTGCGCCGAGTGCAACGGCCGCGACCCGATGGCCTGCTCGCGCCAGCGCATCTGGGCGTACGAGTCGAACTGGGGCAGCTTCGCCGAGCACTGCCTCGTCCAGGCCCAGCAGCTGCTGCCGAAGCCGCCGCGGCTGACGTGGGAGGAGGCGGCCTCGTACGGGCTGACCTACTTCACCGCGTACCGGATGCTGGTCGACCGGGCCCGGATCCGGCCGGGCGACAACGTGCTCGTCTGGGGGGCCGGCGGCGGGCTCGGCACCTTCGCCGTCCAGCTGTGCGCGCTGCACGGCGCGAACGCGATCGCGGTCGTCTCCTCCGACGACAAGGTCGACCTGGTGCGCGCGCTGGGCGCCGCGGCCGTGATCGACCGGCGCGACTTCGCGCTCTCCGACCCGGACACCGGCGAGCGCAACTTCGACGAGATCAAGCGCTTCGGCGGCGCGATCCGCGGCCTCACCGGCGGGGTCGACTGCGACGTCGTGTTCGAGCACGTCGGCGCGGCCACGTTCTTCACGAGCGTGTTCGTGTGCCGGACCTTCGGCACGGTTGTCATCTGCGGCGCGACGTCGGGGTTCCAGCTCGACTTCGACGTGCGCTACCTGTGGATGCGCCAGAAGTCGATCGTCGGCAGCCACTTCGCGAACGCCTACGAGTGCCAGCGGGCGAACCAGCTGATCGCCGAGGGCAAGATCAAGCCGGTGCTCTCGCGCGTGTTCCCCTTCGCGGAGTGCCCGGTGCCGCACCAGATGATGAAGGAGAACCAGCACGTCGGGAAGATGGTCGTGCTGGTCGGGGCGGAGCGCGAGGGCGAGGGCCGCAGCGAGTGAGCGAGCGCCGCTTCGCCACCCCCGACGACGCCCATCCCGATTACGCCCGCGACCTGGGAGATCCCGGCGAGTTCCCGTTCACGCGCGGGATCCACCGCGACATGTACGCGGGCCGGCCGTGGTCGATCCGCCAGTACGCGGGGTTCGGCACCGCCGACGAGACCAACCGCCGCTTCCGCTACCTGATCGAGCAGGGCCAGCCGGGGCTCTCGACGGCGTTCGACCTGCCCACCCAGATGGGGATGGACTCCGACGACCCGATGGCCGAGGGCGAGGTCGGCCGCGTCGGGGTCGCCATCGACTCCGTGCGCGACATGGAGGAGGTCTTCGACGGCATTCCGCTCGACGAGGTGTCGACGTCGATGACGATCAACGCGCCGGCCGCCGTGCTCGTCGCCATGTACTACGTCGCCTGCGAGCGCCAGGGCCGCGAGCCGGGCCGCATCCGCGGCACCGCCCAGAACGACGTGCTCAAGGAATACGTCGCCCGCGGCACCTACATCTACCCGCCGCGGCCGTCGCTGCGGCTGGCGGCCGATGTGATCGAGTGGTCGACGAGCGCCGCGCCGCGGTTCAACGCGATCTCGCTCTCCGGCTACCACATGCGCGAGGCGGGCTGCACGGCCGCCCAGGAGATGGCCTTCGGGATCGCGAACGCCATCGCCTACGTCTCCGCGGTGACCGAGCGGGGCGTCGACGTGGATGCGTTCGCGCCCCGGCTGTCGTGGATCTTCAACACGCAGATGAACTTCTTCGAGGAGATCGCCAAGTACCGGGCCCTGCGGCGTCTGTGGGCGCACGTCATGCGCGACCGCTTCGGCGCCCGCGACCCGCGCTCGATGATGCTGCGCACCCACACCCAGACCGCCGGCTCCGCGCTGACGCTGCAGCAGCCCGAGAACAACATCGTGCGGGCGGCGGTGCAGGCGCTGGCGGCGGCGCTCGGCGGGGTGCAATCGATGGCGCTCTCGTGCTTCGACGAGGCCATCGCGATCCCGACCCAGCATGCCCAGACGCTTGCGGTGCGCACGCAGCAGATGCTCCAGCACGAGTTCGGCATCACGGACGTCGCCGACCCGATGGGCGGCTCGTGGCACGTCGAGGCGCTGACCGACCGGCTGGAGCGGGAGGCGCGCGAGCTGATCGGCCAGATCGACGACCTGGGCGGGGCTGTCGCCGCGATCGAGGCCGGCTTCTACCAGCGCGTGATCGCCGACGAGGCCTACGAGCGCGAGCGCCGGGTCGCGGGGGGCGAGGACGTCGTCGTCGGCGTGAACGCGTTCGTCGACGACTCGGCCGTGCTGCCCGAGCGCTTCGACGTGCCGCCGCAGCTTGCCGCCGACCAGCGCCGGCGGCTGGAGACGCTCCGCGCCGAGCGCGACCGGGCCGCCGTCGGGGCCGCGCTGGCCGAGCTCGAGCGCGCCGCGGGCGCGACCGAGAACCTGATGCCGGCGATCATCGCGGCCGTCTCGGCCGAGGCGACGCTGGGCGAGATCTGCGCGACGCTGCGCTCGCAGTTCGGGGCCTACCGACCCGCATCGGCGGCCCAGATCTGAAGGCTCAAACAGGGCGTGTGCGCTATCATCGGCCGCTCGTGAGCGGCGTCCCCGAAATGCCCGGCCAGCTCGCTCGCGCGCTCGAGAAGCTGCGGGCCGGCGGGATGGTGGTCGTATGCGACGACCCCGAGCGTGAGGACGAGGGCGACGTCTGCATGGCGGCCGAGCTCGTGACGCCGGAGGCGGTCGCGTTCATGGCCTGCAACGCCCGTGGGCTGATCTGTCTCTCCCTGCCCGAGGAGCGCTGCGACGAGCTCGACCTGCCGCTGATGGTGCCGGGGAACGCCGGCTCGGACGTCACCGGCTTCACCGTCTCGATCGAGGCCGCCGCGGGCGTCACCACGGGGATCTCGGCCGCCGACCGCGCGCGCACGATCCGCGTCGCCGTCGACCCGGGCTCGGGCCCGGCCGACCTGGTGCGCCCGGGCCACGTCTTCCCGCTGCGGGCCCGCCGCGGCGGGGTGCTCGACCGCCGCGGACAGACCGAGGCGGCGGTCGACCTGACCCGGCTCGCCGGCCTCACGCCGGGCGGCGTGCTGTGCGAGGTGATCAACGACGACGGCACGATGGCGCGCGGCCGCGACCTCCAGTCCTTCTGCCGCCGCCACGACCTGCCCGTCGTGACGGTCGAGCACATCGCCCGCTACGTGCGCATGCTCGCGCCCGCCGTCACGGCGGTCTGAGAACCGGGGACTGTCCCCGGCGAAGCGGGGACAGTCCCCACGTGCCCGCTACGCCGCCGGCGCCGCCTGGTGCTCGGAGATGAGCGCCTTGGCCGCCTCGACGTCGTCGCTGCGGTTCACGCCCAGGCAGGCGACCACGCGGTCGTCGTCGTCGAGGTAGTAGGCGACGAAGTCGTCGTCGTCCATCGACCCGCGCACGTCGACGCGGCCGCTGCCGGGCCCGACGTACTCGAGCCACGTCCAGTCGCCGATGTCGGAAAAGAAGTACGGCACGACGGCGTACGGCCCGTCCTCCTTGCCGGCCCAGGTGCGGCCGACGTAGCTGCCCTGGTTGAGGGCGACGTCCCAGTGCTCGATCCGCAGCCGCTTGCCGTGAATGACGCTCTGGTAGTTCGCGATGTCGCCGATCGCCCACACGTCGTCCCCGGCGCGCAGGTGGTCGTCCGTCTCGACGCCGTTCGAGACCGCCAGCCCGGCCGCCTCGGCGAGCTGGGTGTTCGGCGTGACGCCGATCCCGGCCAGCTTCACGTCGTAGCTGCCGTCGGGGAGCTCTTTCGTCCCCGTGTGCACCTTGACGCCGTGCTCCTCCAGGTGGCGTTGGAAGTACTTCGCCACCTCCGCGCCGAACAGGTGCTCCCAGACGACGCTCTCGGGCACGGCCATCGTCACGTCCCAGCCCTTCATGCGCGCGCTCGCGGCCGCCTCGACGCCGATGAACCCGCCGCCGATCACGCCCAGGTGTCCCGACCCGGCGTCGAGCTTCTTCGCCAGCGCCTGGGAGTCGTCGAGTGTGCGGAGGGCGACCGTGTCGGGCAGCGTCCGCGGCGTGGCGCCCGTCGCCAGGACGAGCTTGCCGTACCCGACGTCCTCGCCGCCCGAGAGGGTGACCGTGTGCGCCGACGTGTCGATCGCGGTCGCCTCGGTGCCGGTGCGGACCTCGACCGACTGCTCCTTCCACCAGTCCTCGGGGTGCATGTACACCTCGTCGAGGCCGGCCTCGCCGCGCAGGTAGCCCTTCGTCAGCGGAGGCCGGTGATAGGGCGTGTGCTGCTCGCGGGCCACGAGCAGGACCGATCCGTCGCCGCCCTGCTCGCGGAACTCCTGGGCGACCATGCCGCCGGCCAGACCACCGCCGACGATGACGTGTTCGTAGCGCACTAGCGTCCCCCTAACCCAAGCTAGATCGAAGGCTCCCACCGGAACGACCGCAACGCGATCACCGACAGGATCGCGGTCACGCCCAACAGTACCCCGATGTCTGGCGCAACATGTGTGATTGAGAGCCCTCGCACGGTTGTGTCGCGCAGTCCGTTGGCCATGTAGTACAGCGGCAGGACACGGGCGATGGCCTGGACGTACGACGGCATCGCGGCGACGGGGAAGAACGTGCCCGAGAGGAACATCATCGGGTTCGTGATCACGTTGGAGACGGCGTCGCCGGTCTCCGGGTTCGAGACGACCGAGCCGATCGCGAACCCCATCGCCAGGAAGCACAGGCAGCCGGCCATCGCCACCGGGATCGCCGCCCAGGCCGTCGACGAGATGTGGATCCCGAACACGAGCCTGCCGAAGGCGAGCAGGACGACCACCTGCATGAGGGCGACGACGAGCGACGCGGTGATGCGGGCGGCGAAGAACTCCGCCAGCGGGATCGGCGTCAGCTTCAGCCGCCGCAGGATGCCGCGCTGGCGCCAGTCGACCATGATCGTCGCCAGCCCGATGACGGCCGAGATCATGATCGAGAGGGCCAGGATGCCCGGCAGCAGGAAGTCGATGTAGCTGAGCGACGAGGAGTCGACCGACTGCGGCTGGAACCGCAGCGCCGGCGCCGTCCCGGTCGCAGCCACCGCGACCCCGTCGGTCGCCCCCGAGACGATGCCGCGAATGATGCCCGCCTGGTCGGCCGAGGTGTTCGACGTGTACAGCCGCACGCGGTACGACCCATCGCCGGAGGGCGCGAACACGACGGCCGCGTCGCGGTCGCCGTCGCGCACCTGGTGGATCGCCTCCTCCGCCTTCGCCGAGCGCTTCACCGTCAGGCCGTTCGTGTGCTCGAGGACGCGGGTGACCGCCTGCGGGGCCGGGGCGTTCACCGGCACGACGGCGATCGTGCCGGCGTTCAGCGACCGGCCGAAGAGGAGCCCGAGCAGCGTCATCAGGATCATCGGGAAGACGAGCGACCAGAAGAGCGTGATCCGGCGCCGGAACGTCATCTGCAGCTGCGCCCGGGTGGTGGCGAGGAAGCGGCCGGGGTTCACTCGCGGTACTCCCGCCCGGTGAGCTGCATGAAGACGTCCTCGAGGTCGGCGCCCTTGACCGCCAGGTTGGTGACGGCCTCGCCGCCCGCGCGGGCGTGCTCGAGCACCTCGAGCACGGTGGCCTGGGCGTCCTTGACGTAGACCGTGTGGTCGCCGGACGCGTCGGTGTAGGAGACGCGTGCGTCGGCGTCGAGTGAGGCGATCAGGCCGCCCGGCGAGTCGAGCGCGACGATGCGCGACTCGTCCATGATCGCCACCCGGTGGCACAGCTCCTCGGCCTCCTCCAGGTAGTGCGTCGTCAGGACGACGGTCTTGCCCTGGTCGGTGTTGATCGAGCGGATGACGTCCCACAGGTTGCGCCGGGCCTGCGGGTCGAGGCCGGTGGTCGGCTCGTCCAGGAAGACGATGTCCGGGTCGTGGACGAGCGCGAGCGCGATCGCGAGCCGCTGCTGCTGGCCGCCCGAGAGCCGCTTCGCGTAGTCGCCGGCCTTGGACTCGAGCCCGACGAGCTCGAGCGAGAGCCGCGCCCGCTCCGCGAAGTCCGGGCGCAGGTAGAAGCGGGCGAAGAGCTCGAGCAGCTCCCGCGCCGTCAGCATGTCGAAGAGCGAGGTGCTCTGGAGCTGGACGCCGATCCGGGCCTGGATCCGGCGCGGGTCCGGCCACACCGGCTCGCCGAGCAGCGTGATCTCGCCGCCGTCCGGCTTGCGCAGGCCCTCGATCATCTCGAGCGTCGTGGTCTTGCCCGCCCCGTTCGGCCCCAGGATCCCGAACGACTCGCCCTGCGTGACATCGAACGACACGGCGTCGACCACGGTGCGGCCGCCGTAGCGCTTGGTCAGGCCGGCGACCGAGATGGCAGCGTCCATCGCCACGGAGGGTATCGCCGCCCGGTCAGCCGGGGTTGCGCTTCGGCACGAGCACCTTCCGCCGGAACTCGCATACCACGTCGCCGCGCTGGTTCGTCCCGATCGTGTCCACGGTGACGACGCCGCGGTCGGGCTTCGAGCGCGAGGGGACGACGTCCACGACGGTGGTCCGGGCGTAGATCGTGTCGCCGTGGAAGGTCGGCTTCGCGTGCTTGAGCGACTCCACCTCGAGGTTCGCGATCGCCTTGCCGGAGACGTCCGGCACGCTCATCCCCAGCACGAGCGAGTACACCAGGTTGCCGACGACGACGTTCCTTTTGAACTGCGTCTCGGTCTCGGCGTAGTGGGCGTCGGTGTGCAGCGGGTGGTGGTTCATCGTGATCATGCAGAACAGGTGGTCGTCCGCCTCGGTGATGGTCTTGCCGGGCCAGTGCTTGTAGACGTCGCCGACCTGAAAGTCCTCCAGGTAGCGACCGAAGCGGGTCTCGCGGGCGTCGATCTCGCGGGGCATCAGGGCACTCCGGGGACTGTCCCCACCGGGGACAGTCCCCGGTCTGTCGCTGGGCAGATCACAGGGGGTTCCTCGCGAGCAGCCCGCGGGCGATGATGAGCTTCTGGATCTCGGACGTGCCCTCGCCGATCAAGAGCAGCGGCGCGTCCCGGTAGAGGCGCTCGATCTCGTACTCCTTCGAGTAGCCGTAGCCGCCGTGGATGCGCAGGGCGTCCTGCACCACCTCGTTGCAGATCTCGGTCGCGAACAGCTTGGCCATCCCGGCCTCGACGTCGGAGCGCTCGCCCGCGTCCTTCTTCCGTGCCGCCGAGAGCATGAGCAGGCGGGCGGCCTCGATCTTCGTGCCCATGTCGGCGAGCTTGAACTGGATCGCCTGGTGGCGGGCGATCGGGCGCCCGAACGCCTGCCGCTCCTGGGCGTAGCGGATCGCGATCTCGAACGCGCGCTGGGCGACGCCGACGCCGCGGGCGGCGACGTTCACCCGCCCGACCTCGATGCCGGACATCATCTGCTGGAAGCCCCGCCCCTCCGCGCCGCCGAGCAGGTTCCGGGCCGGCACACGGTGGTCGGAGAACACGAGCTCGGTCGTCTCGACGCCCTTGTAGCCGAGCTTCTCGAGCTGCGGCGGGATCTCGAGGCCGCCGTCGCGGGAGGCGCCCGGCT
>JAICJM010000022.1 GCA_025928435.1 Thermoleophilia bacterium | reverse complement strand
GTGTGGCCGCGGACGGGCATGTGGTGGCGGTTCGCGAAGGCGACGATCCGGTCGGCGGCCGCGAAGGTGAAGTGGCCTCGCGCCGGCTCGAGCTGGCTCATCTCCATCTCGTACTCGGGCGTGATGGAGCGGAAGTGATCGAGCAGCGTCCGCACGTAGCGGGGGCCGCCCTGCTGCAGCATGACGGCGTTCACCGCCGCCCCGAGCTGGGGCGCCTCGCGGGCCGACGTGCGCGTGAACTTCGCTGCGTGCGGGGCAGGCGCCGCCGAGGCGGAGCCTCCGCACCCGCCGAAGAGCGTCGCGGCTGCGAGGGTGAGGCCAAGCGCTAGAGAATACTTGCCAAACATCTGAAACACTATGTCGACAAGACATTCGAATCACTTGATCGGGTAAATTCGGCATCACCCCTGCCGATAGGCGGCGGAGCGTGCGCTCAGATGTGCTCGATGACGAGGTGGTCGCCCACCTCGACGCCGGCGCGGTCGATCGCGCCGACGGGGAGCTCGAGCGCCGTCTTCGCGCCCATGCACCAGGATGTCCGCCACGGCTTGATGGCGCGCACGAGCTTCAGCACGCGGCCCTCGCGGTCGGCGTAGACGACGTCGATCGGGAACCGCATCCCGAACATGTGGATCGAGCTCGTGGGGATCCACAGGCCCTCGTCGTCCGCGAGACCCGACCGGCCCAGCAGCCCCTTGGTGCGCGACCACAGGGTCGTCGCGAGCTCGCCCCGCTCGCACACGACCGGCCCGCGTTCCAATCGGATCCGGGGCAACTACAATTCCCTCATATGGGGCACACCGAGCCGCCCACAGAGCATTCCGAGTTCGAGTACGTGTCCGGGGACGACTATGTGGTCGAGTTCCTCGATTACCGCTACGGGTTCTCCCACACCGATTTCGAGCAGCGGGTGACCGCCGCGGCGGTGCGGCTCGAGCTCGTCCCCGCCCGCGACCTCAACGCCAACGAGACCGCCGACCTGGTCGAGCTCGCCAGCGCCGGTCGGGTCGACCACCCCCGCAGCCGGCTCGGGCGCCACCTGGCCGCGAACGCCGGGCAGCTCGACAGCCTCCACGGCGACGGCCTCGCCTACTGGCTGCGCAAGCTCGTCTTCCGGGGCGCGTGGCTCGACCACCGGCTCAAGAGCGGCCTGCTCGACATCACCTTCGACGAGGGGGCGGGCCGGTTCGCCTACCGGATGCCGACCGACCAGACCCCGGTCGTCGACGTGGCACCCGTGCCGAGCTGGGCGCCGCTCCGGTTCACCGGCTGACCCGCAGCGCCGGGCGCGACGGCCCGGCCGGCAGTCACGCGGTGCCCGGGGCACCACCGGCCGGCGGGACGAACACGAGCAGATGCGGGCCGACCTGGATCTGGTCGCCGGCCTCGAGCAGGTGCTGCTGCACGAGCTGGCCGTTCACGAACGTGCCGTTCAGGCTGCCCTCGTCCTCGAGCACGACGCCGACCGACTCGCGCCGGACGGTCGCGTGGCGCGCGGACACCGTCGGGCCGGCGAGCACGATGTCGTTCTCCGCGTGGCGGCCGATCGTCGCCGTGCGGTGGGCGAGCGGGAACGCCTGCTCGTCGCCGAGCTTCGGGCGCCACACCAGGGTCGGGTGCTCGCCCGCCGCGACCGGCTGCGGGGCGGCACCGGCGGACGCGGGCTCGATGATGCGCGTGAAGCTGGGCTGATCGTCGTCCATCTGAACTCCTGGATGGCAAAGAAATTGCGCCTCTCGAGCCTAGCAGTGAGGGCGGACGGGGGATAGACTGGTGGGCGCATGGAAGACGAGGAGCGGAATCCCATGGCCGAGGCCGAGGCCCAGCTCTACCGGCGGATCCAGGAGCTGCGTGCCCGGGCCCGGGCGGACCGCCCCCAGGGCGGCACCGGCGACACGCCCGCATCCATGCCCGACCTGCGCACCATCCTGGCCCGCGCCGAGGCCAACGTCGGCGAGCTGCGCCAGACGGCGGCCAATCTCGAGCAGGCGCTGCCCGAGGCGGTCGAGCGGGCCGTCGAGCGGGCGATGGACGAGCGCTCCACCCCGCGCCGGCTGTCCGAGCTGCGCGAGCTCGTGCGGGCGCTGGCGGGGCAGATGGAGCAGGTCAACCGCGACCTGCTGGCGGAGCGGCTCGGCCGGATCGAGGACCTCGAGCTGCTCGTCGACCTGATCTCGAGCGGAATGGCCGCCCTGCGTCAGGACGTCGCCGACGTCTCGGGCTCGGTCTCCCGGATGAACTCGTCGGTCACGGGCGTCGCCGCCCGGCTCGACCAGCCGCTCCAGGTCACGGTCGAGCGCCCGCGTCAGTCCGGCGTCCGCGACCTCTTCCGCGCCACCGAGCCGCACGAGGAGGCGAACCCCTCCGCCCCGCGGGCCTGACCGGCATGCCGGTCACGAAGGTCATCGAGGTGATCGGGAGCTCCGCCGACGGCGCCGACGCGGCCGTGCGCGAGGCGGTGGCGTCCGCCGGCCGCTCGATCCGCGGCATCTCGCGCGTCGAGGTCGTCTCGATCACCTGCGACGTCGACGAGGGCCAGATCGCCCGCTGGAACGTGCTCGTGAAGATCGCGTTCCCGGTCGAGCCGCGCTAGCCCAGCACGGCGGCGAACCTGGGGTCGTCCCTGATCGCCTCGAGATCCGAGTCCGAGCGCGCGTGCCGCGCGCGGCGCAGGTGCTCGAGCGCCTCCTCCCGCTGTCCCGCCAGGGCCCAGCCCGGCGCCCGGTCGGCCGAGCCCCACTGCGCGCCGACGGCGAGGACGCTCGTGCCGTCCGCCTCCGCGGTCGCCCGCCGGCGGCGACCTCCTCGTCCTCTCCGATCACGAAGCGCGCCCGGCCGGCCAGGACGACGTAGAGCTCCTCCTGGCCCTCGTCGCGCTCGGTGTGGTCGACGATGACCTCCTCGCCGGCGTCGGCGGCCCGGCCGGCGACGCCGAACGCCTCGATCCCGAGCAACGGCCGCAGCGGCCGGAAGCGCAGCCCGGCGAAGTCCCGGCCCGGCTCGACCTCGACGATGCGAACGACGGCGTAGCGCGGGTCCACGATCGCCTCCGGGCCTAGGTCAGCCAGCGCTCGTCGAACGGGACGGAACGGTCGTCCGTGTACGAGGCGTACGCCTCCTTGGGCTCCTTCGTCTCCCGTTCGACACCGGCCTTGTGGCGCTGGGCCAGCTCCGAGGCCGGGTAGACGACGTCGCCGCCGGTGCGCCCGCCGATCGCGAGCAGGGCGCACGGCCCGTCGCCGGCGCCGACGAAGACGTGCTCCGTCCAGGCGGGGCAGTGAACGAAGTCCCACGCCTGTAGTCGCCGCTCCTCGCCCTCGATCAGAAGCAGGCACTCGCCGGAGAGCACGAGGAAGTCCTCCTGCTCGTCCTCGCCGTGGTACATGCACGACGGCTGACCCGGGGCGAGGATCCCGATGTTGATCCCGATCTGCGGGAAGGGGACGTCGCCCTCGACGCGCGTGTAGGCGCCGAAGTCGCTGTCGCGCCAGGCGGCGTCGCGGGCGTTCAGGACGAACCAGCCCTCGCCCTTCGGGAGCGTCCCGTTCTCGGCCTTCTCGTACGTCGTCTCGGGCACCACGGAGGGGAACCTATCAGGCGGTCGCCGCGGCCGGCCGGCCGTTGGCCGCGAGCGTGCGCAGGGCGTCCACGGTCAGCTTGCCCCGCCACGCCCAGGCCACGGCGTCGTCCCACGCCAGCCAGTCGAACGTCCAGCCGCCGTCGGCCTGCTGGCCGGCGGCCAGCCCCTCCAGCTGGCGCTCGATCGCCCCGGCGTCGAACAGGCGGCGACCCGCATGGCCGGGCCACGGGGCGATCGTGAGCGCCGTCAGGGCCTCGTCCTCCGTGCCGCCCGGCACCGGGATCGACTCGCGGCTCGGAAGCGTCCGGGCGATGGCGTCGAGCGCCGGCTCGGCCCGCTCGCGGTCGGGCACGGCGTCGAGGTAGCCGATCGCGTACTTCGTCTCGTAGCCCGGCCGCGGGCCCGGATGCTCGAGCCGCTCCCAGACGAAGGCGGAGACGCGTTCGAGCCAGGCCCAGCCCGGGCCGTGTCCCATCCCTGCGCGGTGCGCGGCGGCGGCGACCGCCGCGGTCATGTGCAGCGACGACGACCGCTCCTCCGGCGGCGCCATCCACGGCGCGTGCGGGATCGCGTCCGTGTCGTACGGGAGCACGAAGTCGAGCCCGCCGTCGGGGCGGGTGACGGTCTCGAGCCAGCGGGCCAGACCGGCGATCAGCGGATCGTCCGGCGGCGCCTCGATCTCGTGCAGCAGCTCGAGGGCAGCGAGCGCCGTGATCGGCTGGCTGCCCGGGTCGGGCAGATCGGGCTCGAGGTAGCCGAAGCCGCCGTCCGGGTTCTGGTAGGCGGCCAGCGCGGAGCGGATGAGGGCCGGATCGCCGTCCATGCGGCGGCGGTCGATCAGGCGGGCGTGGAGCGTGACGAAGCGTCGCGCGGCATGTGTGTCGGTCATGCGACGAGTGTCGCAGGGCCGATCGCCGGCGGCTTGAACGTTTCGGCCACGTTCGCCCGCTCGCCGGCGGGCGTGGCGCCGGCCGCGAGCAGCGCCGTCGGGGTGGTGCCGGCGAGCCGGCGGCAGTCCCGCACGAGGTGGGCCTGGTCTGCATAGCCCGCGTCCGCGGCCATCCGGGCCAGCGAGCCGCCGCCCTGCGCGAGGCCGAGGAAGCGCTGGAAGCGCAGCACCCGCCGCAGCGTCCGCGGCCCGTAGCCGACCCCGCGCTCGAACCGGCGCCGCAGCTGGCGCTCGCTTACCGCCGTTGCGCGGGCGAGGCGCTGCACGCTGTCCTCGCCGCCGCGAAGGCGGAAGACCGCCTCGCGCACGAGGTCGTCCCCGGCCCCCGAGATGCGCTCGTAGACACCGGCGACGAGGGCGTCGAGCGGGCGTTCGGCGAGCGCGAGACGATCACCCAGCCGGCGGCCGGCGTCACCCCAGATCTCCTCGAGCGGCACGATCTCGTCGAGCAGCTCCGACGCCGGCAGGCCGAGCGCGGCGCCGGCGGCGCCGACGCGGAAGCGCATGCCGCAGCGGCCCTGGCCGGGCGTGGCCGGGGCCAGGTCGGGCCCGGTGGCCGGCCCGGCGACCATCAGGCGCCCCTTCGTCCAGACGATGTCGACGCAGGCGTCGGGAAGGACATGCACGGCGCTCCCGTCGCCGATCCACACGCACGCGACCTGCTGCTCCAGCCCCGGCGGCGGTGCCAGCTCGCGGTTCGGCATGCCTGCAGGGTACCCGCCGCGGGCAGCTATCCCTCGCCGCGGTTACCGCGTGACGTCGTGTCCGTGCTGGGCCGCGCCCATCTCCGACGGGAGCTGAGTGCCCGCGCCGTTGGGCTGCCCGTACGACGACTCGAGCGCCCCACGGTTCCCGAGGCGCGACCAGGAGCGCGCACCGGGAGACGACGCATCCGTCGAGGGACCGCGGCGCGCCGCAGCCTCGCCGTCGATGCCTGCCCTCGTGCCCGGGCCGGTTCCCCGGCGGGAGCAGCCTCACGAGCGATCCGCGACATTGCCGTGGATCTCTGGTGGAATGGGCGGGCGATGCGCCGCCTGGCAACCACCCGATCCGGGATCGAGCACCTCACGCTCACGGCGATGTGCGTCGCGCAGGTGATGATCATGCTGGACATGACGATCGTGAACGTGGCGTTGCCGTCGATCCAGTCGGAGCTCGGCGTGCCGCCCACGAACCTGGAGTGGATCGTCAACGCCTACACGCTGGCGCTGGCAG
Organism: Thermoleophilia bacterium; assembly: GCA_025928435.1. The sequence continues at coordinate 25,260 of JAICJM010000022.1, read as the reverse complement.
CGCTGATCCTCGTCGGCGGCGTGCTCGGCGACCGCTACGGGCGAAAGCGGGTGTTCGTGTTCGGCCTGGCCGTGTTCACGCTGGGGTCGCTCGGCTGCGCGCTGTCGCCGGACGACCCCGAGCTGATCGCGCTGCGGGCGGTGCAGGGCGTGGGCGCCGCCGCCATGAGCCCGCTGACGCTGTCGATCCTGGTCGCCACCTTCCCTGCCGAGCGGCGTGCCGGAGCGATCGGCATCTGGGCGGCGGTGGGCAGCCTCGGATTCGGCTCCGGCCCGGTCGTCGGCGGCTTTCTGGTCGACCGCTTCGATTGGTCCGCCGTGTTCTGGGTGAACGTGCCGCTGGGGCTGCTGTGCGGCGGACTGACACTGCTGGCGGTGCGCGAGTCGCGCGATCCCTCCGCCCGGCGGCTGGACGGCTGGGGCGCGGCCCTTGCGGGCACAACCCTACTGGTACTGACGCTGGCGCTGATCGGCACCGCCACGCACCCCTGGCTCGCTCCGCGCACGCTGGGGATGCTGGCCCTGGCGGCGCTGGGGAGTGGCGTCTTCGTCTGGTGGGAGGCCCGCGCGTCGGAGCCGATGGTGCCCCTCGGCCTGTTTCGGGACCGCCGGCTGGTGGCGGTGGTGCTGACGACCATCTGCGCGTACGCCGCGCTCGGCATCGTCCTCTACATGATGACCCTGTTCTTCCAGGACGTCCGGGGCTACAGCCCGTTCGACGCGGGACTGACGGTGGTGCCGATCAGCCTCTCGTTCGGCGTGCTCGCGCCGTTCGCCGGCCGCGCCGGCACGCGTTTCGGCACGCCCCGCGTGATCGCCGCCGGGTGCGTCGCGGCGGCCGCCTCGATCGGCGCCATCGCCCTGACGGACCACACCACACCGTATGCGCTGTTCCTGGCGCCGTATCTGCTGCTCGGCGCGGGGTTCGCCGCGATCACACCGAGCGTGGCCACGGTCGCCATGAGCGCCGTCGAGGCAGCACACTCGGGCCTCGCGGCCGGCATCGTCAACGCCGCCCGCCAGCTCGGCGCAGTGCTCGGGATCGCGGCCTTCGGATCGGCGGCCGTCACCGTGGCGGAGCGCTCGTGGAACCACCGGGCAGGGCACGCCGCCCACGGCCTCGGGCAGTCCGTCGCCGGCGGCCAGATCGAGGACGTGACATCGCGGGTCGGCAACCGCTTCGGCGAGCTCGCGGCCGACGCCTTCACGAGCGGGATGCGCGCCGGCCTGGCGCTCGCCGCGCTGGGGCTGCTGATCGGCGCCGCGTCGATCCTGGCCGGTGGCCGGCCGACGGCGGCAGAGCCTGCGCCGGCCGCCGACCCTCACGCCGTCAGAACGACGAGCCCCCGCCCTTGTCGTGGTTCGCCATCGGGGACGACACGTTCGTTCCCGACGCGGTGATGTGCGGCTGCCGGTAGGACTCGTCGATCGGCCCGCGGCTGCCCGGCGGCGTCAGCCGACGCTTCACGGCCCGCAGAAGGCGAATGATCCCCATGTCACGACGGTACTGCGCGCGGCGGCGCGCGGCAATCGGTCGATGGCCCCGCGCCGGCCCGGCGCGCCCTGAGAGACGCGCCGGGCATTCCTCCCAGCCGCTACTTCCCCCCTCCCGCCGCCCGCTGCACGGCCGACTTGATCGCGCTCGTGATGACGCTGCCGATGCCGTGGTCGGTGCCGCCGACGAACGAGCTCACCGCCAGCAGCAGCACGCCGACGGCCATCGCCAGGCCGACGTACTCGACCGTCCCCTGTCCCTCCTCGTCGCCGCGCATGCGGCCGAAGAGCCGCAGCGCCCGCACGTGGGCTCCGGCAACTGCCTTCAACATCGCCTCCTCCTCGGGTCGTCTCATGGGAGGACAGCGTCCCGCCGCGCGCAGTCACGGAACAAGGCGCGGGCGGCCACGCGGGTGTGCCGATTTGGCCCGGGTTCCGTGACACCTTCCCCCGTCCGCGGGATGAGCCGCTCCTCCAACGCGCCGATGCAAGAGCAGTGGGTCGCTTCACCCGCTTCCTCCTCGTCCCTGCCGTCCTGCTGCTCGCCGCGCCCGCGAGCGCCTTCGCGAGCCAGCTGATCGATCGGAACGCCACCCACGTCTCGATCGCCGTGGACAGCAAGCACCGCGCCGTCGTCTCGTACGTGCGGGCCGGCGCCTGGCACCACGTGCTCGTCTGGGGCGCGATGAACGCCCGCCAGCCGTCCCGATCGGTGCCGCAGGTGAAGTTCCACATCGACTATTCCGGCGGCTACGGCAGCTTCGGCCACGGCTTCTGGAAGACGATCGTGAAGCACAACGTCTGCGGCCCCTACACCGGCCCGGCGCTGGCCTGGAAGGTCGTCGCCTGCACCACGAAGAGCGGCCAGAACTGGGCCCTCCAGTCGTGGCAGCGCGAGCTCCCGAACTCCGGCGAGAAGCCGCGCAGCTCGGAGCAGAGCGCGCACGAGCTGCAGGTCTCCCACTGGACCGGCGCGTTGCCCGTCCTGTGGCTGAAGTGGGACTGGGTCTACGGCGGCCAGTACGACCACCTGTACGGCAAGTTCTCCTACCGCGACGAGGCCGTGCACGGCTTCGGCAACAACGGCGTCGGCAACCCGACCGACACCTACGGGCGCAACATCTACGTCGACACGCTCAAGCCGCCCGCCTGGACGACCGGCTACAAGCAGGCCGGCGGCTGGATGCGGTTCAACGGCTTCCTCGCCCACAACCCGCGCGGGAACTTCTGCGCCGGCGTCTTCACGAACCTGTTCGGCCGCGGCCCCGCCGGGCGCGGGAGCGCGTACCGGGCGACCGCCATGGGCCCCGGCGTCACGCCGATCGTGATGTGGCAGGGCCCCGGCCCCGGCCAGTACCAGCCGGGCGGCTTCGCCCAGCGCGCCGAGGGCGGCCCGAACTACAACTCGCTGCCCGCCGGACCTCTGGGCAGCGTGCTCGCCTACAGCAGGGGCTACGACCAGAGCTTCACGTCGGAGGAGAAGGCCGTGGCCGGCTCCGGCGACTCCTGCTACAAGTCCGCCGGCATCTAGCCCGCCGGCCGCGGCGCGCCGATGACGAAGCCGCCGCCTGACACGTCGAGCAGGCAGCCGGACACGAACGAGGCCTCGTCCGAGAGCAGCCACACGATGGGCGCCGCCACCTCCTCGACCGTCGCCGGCCGGTGCATCGGGATCGTCGCGTCGATCTCGGCCCGGCGGGCGGGGTCGGTGAGCCGCTCGGCCGTCATGTCGGTCAGCGTCATGCCCGGACGGACGGCGTTCACGCGCACGCCCTCGCCGGCGACCTCCTTCGCCAGGCCGACCGTCAGCGTGTCGACGGCGGCCTTCGATGCGGCGTAGAAGGCGGCGCCCGGCCGGCCTCCGATGGTCGCCGACATGGACGAGACGTTCACGATCGCGCCGCCCGGGCCGCCGTTTCGGGCGGCCATGCGCCGCACCGCTTCCCGGCAGCACAGGGCCGTGCCGACCACGTTCACGGTGTACAGGGGCGCGATCGCGCCGGCGGTCACCTGCTCGATCGGGTCGCGCCCGCCGTCGACGCCCGCGTTGTTCACGAGGCCGGTGAGCGGGCGGGACTCGCGCCACTCGTCGACCTTCGCGAAGAAGGCGACCACGTCGGCCTCGTCCGAGATGTCGGCCCGGATCGCGACCGCCTCTCCGCCGCCGTCCATGATCTCGCCCGCGACGGCGTCGGCACCCGCGCGGTCGGAGCGGTAGTTGACGACCACGGCGTAGCCGCGCTCGGCCGCCAGCCGGGCCGTCGCCGCGCCGATGCCGCGCGAGCTCCCTGTGACGACGACGACTCCCCCCACGGGGCGGATGCTAACGGCCGGCCGCCACTACACTCCTCGCCATGCCGCGCGCCGCAGATCTCTTCGTTCAGTGCCTCGAGAACGAGGGCGTCCGCTACGTCTTCGGCATCCCGGGCGAGGAGACGCTCGACCTGAACGACGCGCTCGACGCATCGAGCCAGATCGCCTTCATCCCCGTCCGCCACGAGCAGGGCGCCGCCTTCATGGCCGACGCCTACGGGCGCCTGACCGGACAGGCCGGCGTGTGCCTGGGGACACTCGGCCCGGGCGCGACGAACCTCATGACCGGGCTCGCGGACGCGTTCCTCGACCGGGCGCCGGTGGTGGCGCTGACCGGGCAGACCGGCCTCGCCGAGATGCACAAGGAGAGCCACCAGTACATCGACGTCGTCCGGATGATGAAGCCGGTGACCAAGTGGAACGCCAGCATCCACGATCCGGAGATCATCCCCGAGGCGGTGCGCAAGGCCTTCGCCGTGGCCGAGCGAGAGAAGCCCGGCGCGACCCATCTCGAGCTGCCCGACGACGTGATGGAGACCGAGACCGTCGGCGCCCCCGTCCCCCGTCGCGCACGGCCGCTGATCGAGCCCGTCGCCGGCGAGCTGCACCGGGCGGCCGCGCTCCTGCAGGGAGCCGCGCGGCCGGTCATCCTGGCCGGGAACGGCGTCGCCCGCCAGAGTGCGTCGGTCGCCCTGCGCCGCTTCTGCCGGCAGACGGGCCTGAACGTGATCACGACCTTCATGGGGAAGGGCGTCCTCGACGCCGACGACCCCCACGCGCTCTTCACCGCCGGACTGCGCGCGCAGGACTACCCGGGCGGCTTCATGGGCCAGGCCGACCTCGTCGTGTGCGTCGGCTACGACCTGGTCGAGTGGTCGCCGGTCGCCTGGAACCCCGGCCGCGACCGCCGCATCATCTGCATCGACACCGTCGCGGCCGAGATCGACGAGCACTACGTCCCGGACGTCGAGCTGACCGGCGACATCGCCCACATCCTCACACACCTCGGGAATCTCGTCTCCGAGAAGCCGCCCGCCCGGCTCGTCGCGCCGCCCTATCGCGACCTGCTGCGCGCGGCGCTCGACCAGGGCAGCGACGACGGCTTCCCGGTCAAGCCGCAGCGGGCGCTGCGCGACCTGCGCGAGCTGATGGGGCCGGACGACGTGCTGATCTCCGACGTCGGCGCGCACAAGCTGTGGATCTCGCGCCTGTGGCCGACCCGCAAGCCGAACACGGTGCTGATCTCGAACGGCGCCGCGGCGATGGGCTTCGCCGTCCCGGCGGCGCTCGCAGCCCGGCTCGTCCTGCCGCGCGACCGCCGGGTCGTCACGATCTCGGGCGACGGCGGCTTCCTCATGAACTTCCAGGAGCTCGAGACCGCGAAGCGGCTCGGGCTCGCCATCGTCAACATCGTCTGGACCGACAACGCGTACGGCGTCATCGAGATGCACCAGGGGCGCAAGTTCGGGCGCCTCGCGGGCACGAAGTTCGACAACCCCGACTGGGTCGCACTGGCCGAGTCGTTCGGGCTCGCCGGACTGCGCGTCGAGTCGGCCGACCAGGTGACGCCGGTGCTGCGGCGGGCGCTCGAGCTCGACGTGTCGTCGGTGGTCGAAATTCCGATCGATTACCGCGAGAACGCGCGCTTCTCGCAGCGCCTTGCCGACCTCGGCAAGGTCGAGGAAGGAGTGGTCTAGATGGCAACGACGACCCAGGCTGTCCGCAAGATCCTGGTCGACGGCGAGTGGTACGAGACCGGCGAGACGCTCGACGTGCGGTCGCCGTTCGACGGCAGCGTGATCGCGCAGGTCGCCTACGGCGGCGCCGCCGACGCCCGCCGCGCGATCGACGCGGCGGCGAAGGCGATGAAGACGCCGGTGCCCGCCCACGAGCGGGCGGCGATCCTCGACCGGCTGGCCGCGATCCTGCGCGACCGCCGCGACGAGTTCGGCCGCACCATCGCCCAGGAGGCGGGCAAGCCGCTCGCGACCGCGCAGGCCGAGGCCGACCGGGCCGTGCAGACGGTGCTGTTCTCCGCCGTCGAGGCCCGCTCGCTCGGCGGTGAGGTGATCGGGATGGACGCGCACCCGGCCGGCGGCGGCCACGCCGGGCTCGTGATGCGGCTGCCGATCGGCATCGTGGGCGCGATCTCGCCGTTCAACTTCCCGCTCAACCTGGTCGCGCACAAGATCGCACCGGCGTTCGCCGCCGGCTGCGCCGTCGTGCTGAAGCCGGCCGGGGCGACGCCGCTGTCCGCGCTCCTGCTGGCCCAGGCGTTCGAGGAGGCCGGCCAGCCGGCCGGGTGGCTGAACGTCGTCGTCGGCAAGTCGAGCGAGATCGGCGACGCGATGATCGAGGACGAGCGCGTCCGCCTGATCACGTTCACCGGCTCGTCGGCGGTCGGCTGGAAGCTGCGCGAACGCGCCTCCCGCAAGAAGGTCTCGCTCGAGCTCGGGAACTCGACGCCGGTCATCGTCCTGGCCGACGCCGACATCGAGAAGGCGGCCACCGCGGTCGCGACGCACGGCTACTCGTTCGCGGGCCAGAGCTGCATCTCGGTGCAGCGCGTCTACGTCGAGGACGCCGCCTACGACGAGTTCGTCGAGAAGGTGCGACCGAAGGTCGAGGCGCTCGTGACCGGCGACCCGCTCGACGCCGACACCCAGGTCGGCCCCGTCATCGACGAGGGCAACCGCGACCGCATCCTGGAGTGGGTCAAGGAGGCCGTCTCCGGCGGCGCCACGCTCCTGACCGGCGGCGGGACCGACGACGCCGGCCTGCTGCGGCCGACCCTCCTCGGCGACGTCGACCTCGACATGAAGGTCGCCTGCGACGAGGTGTTCGGGCCGGTCGTCACCCTGGCGCGCGTTCGCGATCTCGACGAGGCGGTCGAGAAGGCGAACGGCACGGGCTACGGCCTCCAGGCCGGGATCTTCACGTCGAACATCAACAAGGCGCTGCAGGCGACGAGGGTGCTCGACTTCGGCGGCGTCACGGTGAACGAGGCGCCGACCTACCGCGCCGACCAGATGCCGTACGGCGGCGTGAAGGAGTCCGGGAACACCCGCGAGGGGCCGAAGTACGCCGTGCACGAGATGACCGAGCCGCGCCTGGTCGTCATCGGCTACTGAGCGTGAATAAAAGGGGTCTGACCCCGTTTATTCAGCCAGCGCGGCGAGCACGGCGGTGACGCTGTCGCGCAACGCCGTCAGGTCGTAGCCGCCCTCGAGCACCATCACGGGGCCGGCGCCGATGCCGCGCAGCTCGCGCGTCATCGTCGCGAAGGCGTCCGCCCGCAGGCCGAGCTGGCAGAGCGGGTCGGACGCGTGCGCGTCGAAGCCGGCCGACACGAGGAGCAGGCCGGGCTCGAAGTCGCGCAGCGCGGGCAGCGCGGCATCGCGGAACGCCGCCAGGAACTCGCCCTGGCTCGATCCGGCCCGGAGCGGCACGTTCACGGTCGCGCCGGCGCCGTCCCCCTCCCCGCGCTCGGACGCCGCGCCCGTGCCCGGGTAGAACGGGAACTGGTGCAGCGAGACGTAGAGCACCGACGGGTCGGTCCAGAACATGGCCTGGGTGCCGTTCCCGTGGTGGGCGTCCCAGTCGAGGATCGCCACCCGCTCGACGCCCGAGGCTCGTGCATGGGCGGCGGCGACCGCGACGTGGTTGACGATGCAGAAGCCCATCGGCGTCGCCGCCTCGGCGTGATGCCCCGGAGGCCGCCCGCCCGTGAACGCCGCCCCGAGCTCGCCGGCCAGCACCGCGTCGACGGCGGCGATGGCTGCGCCGGACGCCCGCAGCGCGGCCTCGAAGCTGCAGCCGTTCACGATCGTGTCGGGATCGAGTTGCCCCCCGCCGGCGGCGCAATAGCGCTCCATCGCCGTCAGGTAGGCGCCGTCGTGGACGCGCGCGAGCGCCTCGATCGGCGCGACCGGCGCCTCCGCCACCTCGGCGGACGAGCCCTCAACCGCCTCGGAGACGGCGTCGTAGCGAGCCGGCCGCTCCGGATGGGGCCCCGGATCGTGGCACCGGAACACGTCATCCATGTAACAGCGGATCGGTGAGGATTGTGACATGCGGGTCCGGGAGAGGATCGTTGGGAATTTGCGGCTTTCGCCGAATGAAACGGGCAGGTTAACCTGCGCTTAACACTCGCACCTGGTTAGCTGAACACGTGATAGGGCATACTAGGCCCCGGCGGTTCCCAGGATTTGTGACAGCTCGAGGAGTTCGCATGTATCGATTCAGCAGGGCAATTTTCGTCGAGATCAAGGATCTCGTCGACCCGCATCCGGAGACCATCAGCGAGGCGGAGGCGAAGCGGTACGTCCTGCACTGTTCGGAGGCGACCATCGAGCGGCTGGCCCGCGACCCGCGCTACTTCGCGAAGCCCAGCCAGAGCCTCTTCTCGGAGATCCGGCACCTCTTCTCGATCTCCGACCAGGCCCGCGTCTACCGCTCCATCGACCGCCATATCTGCAAGGCGATCGAGTTCATCATGGAGGAGCTCGAGCGCGCCGGCGAAGGCACCGCGCAGCAGTGCAAGGCGACCACGCGGAAGGGCAAGCCGTGCCAGCGCACGCCGCTCCCCGACCGCGAGTACTGCCCGTCGCATCAGCACCTCGAAGAGCGCGCCCCCGCGATCGTCTGAGGTGGTTGATCGGTAACTCCTCGCGCGCCTGGACGTCAGGCGGTCGGCGAGGGTTTGGTTCGCTGGTGAGGCTGCGGCTGCGAACCGTCGCATCGCTTCGTCCTCGGTCGCGCCCATATTTCGCCCAATATGAACGCTCCCTGCGTCCTTGCGCTGCTCGGTTCGCAGCCGCCCAGGACATCACGGGCGTTACCGATCAACCACCTCCACCGGCTCCGCCTCCGTCCCGGGGAGCACGAGCTGCTTGTGCCGGTCGAAGCCGGCGACGCCGACCCCGGCCAGCCGCACCGGCCCCGGCCGGTCCTTGAACGCGCGGTCGAGCAGCTCGCAGGCGAGATCGGCGATCGTCTCGGCGTCGTCGATGCCGACGTCGAGGCTCCGTGACCGGGTGACGATCGCGAAGTCCGGGTAGCGCAGCTTCGTCGTCACGGTCCGCGCCGTCATCCCCCGCCGCACCAGCCCCTCCGCCAGCGACCCGGCCATCCCACGCAGGTACCCGTGCAGCACCCCGCGGTCGCCGACGTCGCGCGGGAAGGTCTCCTCGGTCGAGAACGACACCGCCTCGGCCGGCTCGGCCAGCACCGGCCGGGGGTCGATCCCCTGCGCCCGCCGCCGCAGCTCGAGGCCGACGCGCCCGGGCAGGAGCGACGCGAGCCGGGAATCCTCGAGCTCCGCCAGGCGGCCGATCGTCGCGATGCCTGCCTCGGCCAGCCGCGCTCCCGCCTTCGGCCCGACGCCCGGGAGCGCCCGCACCGGCAGCGGCGCCAGGAACGCCGCCTCGCCGCCGGGAGGCACCACCGTGATGCCACCCGGCTTGCGCGCGTCCGACCCGATCTTGGCGACGACCTTGCACGTCGCGACGCCGAGGGAGCACGAGAGCCGCAGCCGCTCGCGGATCGCGAGCTGGATCAGGGCCGCCTGCTCGCCGGGGTCGCCGTCGGGGAGCACCAGGTAGCCCTCGTCGATCCCGACCTGCTCGACCACCGGCGCCAGCGCGGCGACGAGCGACCACACCTGCCGCGACCAGTCCCGGTAGGTGCGGTGGTCGGGCCGCAGGAACACGACGTGCGGGCAGCGCCTCCGCGCCTCCGCGCTGCTCATCGCCGAGCGGATGCCGTAGCGGCGGGCCTCGTAGCTCGCCGTGGCGACCACACCGCGCCCGTCCGGGTCGCCGCCGACGACGACCGGCTTGCCGCGCATCCCCGGGTGGCGGTGCAGCTCGACCGCGGCGAAGAACGCGTCAAGGTCGAGGTGCGCGATCACACCCGCGAGGATAGTGACCGGCGGTGACGAATTCGGCGCGCCTCCGGCACCGGAAGAGGCCGCGGCCGCCTGCCCGCGGCCGGTACACTACGTTCCTGCCTTGACCCACGACGCCGACAAGCTCATCCGCCAGCTCTCGCTCGTGGCGTACCTCATGGCAGAGCAGCGACCCGTGACCGCGCGCGACGTGAAGCTGCGCGTCGAGGGCTACGCCAACATGGGCGACGAGGCCTTCGCGCGCCGTTTCTACGCCGACCGCTCCGAGCTCCAGGGGCTGGGCGTGCCGATCGCCTCCGTCCGCGACGAGTTCACCTCCGAGGAGCTCTACAGCCTGCGCGAGGAGCAGTACTTCCTGCCGCCGGTCGAGCTGACGGACTCCGAGCTGGCGGCGCTGCAGACGAGCTTCTACCTGCTCGAGGGGCAGTTCGCGTACGCCGAGCCGCTGCGGCTCGCGCTCCAGAACCTGGCGCTCGGCCGGGCCTGGCCGGTCGGCGACCCGGGCCCCAAGACGGCGACCGTCGAGCTGCTCGGGCCGTCGTACACGAGCGAGGTCGCCCAGCGGCTGGCGAAGCTCGAGCAGGCGATCTCGCGCCAGCGCACGGTCAAGTTCCGGTACTGGACGATCACGTCGGACTCCGAGGCCGAGCGCACCGTCAATCCGTACGGCCTCTTCGAGCGAGACGGCGTGTGGTACGTCGTGGGTGACGACCTCGAGCGGGACGAGGCGGCCGACCGCCGCCGCACGTTCCGGGTGTCCCGCATCCGCGGCGAGATCAAGTTCGCCACCCGTCGCGAGCGCGACTTCCGCATGCCGGCCGACTTCAACGTCACCGCCTACCGCGATCGCGCACCCTGGCGGCTGGCCGCGGAGGAGACGGGCACGGCCGTCCTGAACATCGACCCCGACGCGAGCTGGCTGGTCGAGCGCCGCTTCGGCGCCTACGGCGAGTTCGAGGAGCAGGCGGACGGCTCCGGGCGCTTCACCACGGTCTACTCGGAGATCGAGCCGCTCTCGGCCTGGATCCTGTCGCTGGGCGGCCGGGCGGTGCCGGTCGAGCCGGCCGCGCTGGTCGATGCCGTCGCGGCCGACCTGAAGACCGTCGCCGACGCGCACACCGCGCCGGCGCGCGACCTGCCGGGGGCCGCGAAGCCCTCGCGGCCGCCCGAGCCCTCGCTCCAGGCCCGCGGCCCGAGCGCCGTTGCGCCCGAGCGCTTCGCCCTCCTGCAGGCGCTGCTCGCGTTCCTGCTCAACCGCACCGGCGAGGGCTCTTCGGCGCGCGTCGAGGCGGCCGAGGTCGAGGAGCGGTTCCAGCTGACATCCCAGGAGCTCAAGGAGAGCCTCGAGCTGCTGAACCTCGTGAACTTCGGCGGCGGCTGCTATGCCGTCTACTGCTACCCCGACAACGGCCACGTGGTGGTCGACAAGGAGCTCTACGGCGACGCCTTCCGGCGGCCGGCGCGGCTGTCCCCGCTCGAGGCCAAGGCGCTCCTGCGCGCCCTCGACGTGGTGGCGCCGCTCGTCGCGGCCGAGGCCGACACGTCGCTCCAGACCGTGCGCGAGAAGGTCGAGGCGGCGTTCGGCCGCTTCCCGCTCGCCGACACCCCGATGCCGCAGGAGGAGGGCGCCGAGGAGCACGCCGTCACGATCCTGAACGAGGGCGTGCGCAGCCGCCTGCTGGTCGAGATCACCTACCTCTCACGCTCGTCGGACGAGCTGTCCACCAGAACGATCGAGCCCTATCTGCTGCGCCGCGACGACCGTGGCTGGTACGTCGAGGCGTTCGACCGCACCCGCGGCGGGCGGCGCACCTTCAAGGTCGCCTACATCAAGGACGCCGACCTCATCGACGAGCCGTACGAGCCGCGGGCCGAGATGGCGGACCTCGACCATCAGCTCGGCGGTGACGTCGGCGTGGCCCGGGTGTGGTTCTCGGCCGAGCGGGCGCGGTGGGAGCTCGAGGGCCGGCCGGGGACGCGCCCGCTCGAGGACGGCTCGGCCGTGGCCGAGGTGACCTACGGCTCCCGGGCATGGCTGGTCTCCGAGATCCTGCGCTACCGCGGCCAGGCCGAGGTGCTCGAGCCGGCCACCGTGCGCCAGGAGGTGGCCGACGCCGCGGCCGCGCTGCTCGAGGAGTTCACGGCCGTCGCGGCCGGCTGACCGCGCGGTAGGCGGGCTCCTCGACACCTTCCCGCGGGTGCTGGTAGCCTGATGTTTTGGGTTTGCAGCTCCGCATCCCTGCGCGCCGGTGCCTCGCGCTCGTGTGCCTCGCCGCTGCCGCGGCCGCCCTGGCCGGGCCGCTCGCAGGGCCTGCCGCCGCGAGCAAGCTGCTCGACCGCAACGCCCGCTACGAGACGCTGAAGGTCGACTCGAGCCGGGTCGCGCTCGTCACCTACTACGCGCACGGCCGCACGATCCATGCGCTCCTCTGGGGGGCCAAGAACGCCGTCCGGCCGAACGCCGCGCACCCGAAGAGTCAGGTGAAGTTCCACGTGAATTACGCGGGCGGATACGGCTCCGTGCTCGGTCGCGGCTACTGGCGCCACGTCTCCAGGCACAACGTCTGCGGCCCCTACACCGGCCCGCCGCTCTTCGGGCTCGTGAAGGCGTGCACGGCGCCGGACGGCACCAACTGGGCGCTCCAGGTGTGGCAGCGCGGCCTGCGCGACAACGGCTGGAAGCCCAACGCCCGCGGCCAGTCCGCGTGGGAGCTGCACGTGAGCCACTGGTCGGGGGCGCTTCCGGACCTGTGGTTCAAGGCGGACTGGATCTACGCCGGCGCGCGCGGCGGCCCGTACGACCACATCTACGGGACGTTCACGTACCACGGCACGCCGGTGTACGGGTTCGGCTCGACCGCCGCAGGCGCCCCCACCGACAGCTTCGGCCGCCTGGTCTACATGGACACCCTCAAGCCGCCGTGGAAGAAGGGCTACCGCCAGGTCGGCGGCTGGTACCGGTTCAACTCGTTCCTCACCCACCGGCCCCACGGCGACTTCTGCCCCGGCGTCTACCGCACGATCGCGGGCGTCCGCAGCCGGCCGAAGCCGGGCCGCGGGCTGCAGTACCGGATCACCGCCAACGGGCCCGGGGTGACGCCGATCGTGTCATGGCGCAACTACGGCCCGGGCTACTACGTCCCCGGCCTCGGCAACCTGCAGCCGACGAGGGACGCTCGCGGCCCCTACAGCCGCCGGCTCGACCACCGGCTCAACGCCGACCAGCGCAAGATCGACCCCGTGCCGACGCGGCCGAACAGCTGCTACCACACGCACTAGGAATGGGGACTGTCCCCGCCTGACGGGGACAGTCCCCGATTTCCGGCCAGATTCGCGAGCACGACGCGGGCGTTGCGCTGCAGGTGGAGGCCGTCCCGGTCGGGCACGTAGAGCCGCCGGTACCGGGCCGCCAGGGCGTCGGGGTCGGCGTCGAGCCAGTCGCGCAGCCGCGGGAAGGCCGCGTCGACGTCGTCCGGCTCGAGGCCGGCCGCGCGCCGCTCCGCACCCGTGTTCCAGGGGCACACGTCCTGGCAGATGTCGCAGCCGTAGACGCGGTCGCCGAATGCCCCGGCGTGCGGCAGCTCGGGCAGCCGCGACTGCGAGAGCCACGACAGGCAGCGGCGGGCGTCGAGCACGCCCTCGTCCACGATCGCGCCGGTCGGGCAGGCGTCCATGCAGGCGCGGCACGACCCGCACGCGTCCCAGGCCGGGCCGTCCGCCGCCACATGGGTCGGCTCGAGCTCCGCGTCGGTGACGAGCACGCCGAGCACGACCCACGATCCGTGCCGGCGCGTGATCGCGAGCGTGTTCTTGCCGTAGACCGCGATCCCGGCCCGCGCCGCGGCCTCGCGGTCGACGTGGTGGTTCGAGTCGACGTAGACGGCGAAGCGCGACCGCGGCCTCAGCCCCTGCAGGCGCGCGCCCAGCTCCCTGAGCGACTCCCGCAGGACGGCGTACTCGTCCCGGCGGGTGTAGCGGGGCATGCGGCCGCGTGGCTCGTCGTCGGGCTTCTCCGGCTCGGGGCGGGCGTAGCTGCGGGCGGCGACGACCACCGAGCGGGCGTTGCGCAGCAGCCCCTCGGGATGGCACGAGCGGTCGGGGCGGCGGATGGTGAAGCCCATGTCGGCGAAGAGGCCGGCGTCGCGGCGCTCGCCGATCAGCCGCTCGGTCTCGGCGTACGGCTCGGCGGCGCAGACGCCGCAGGCATCGATGCCCACCACGCCCGCCTCCTGGAGCAGCGCTCGGGTAAGCTCGCCTGCGTCCACGCCGTTCACTGTAGATGGGGGGCGGCGCAACCCGCGAGGGTCATCGCGCGTCCAACGGCGGTCACGTCGGAACCCGAGCCGGAGGCTGCTGCATGTACCGAACCCAAACCGCGACGACCGAGCGCCTGTGGGAGAACATCGGGCTCGTCGTCGGGGCGGCTGCGATCACGGCCATCTGCGCCCGGATCTCGTTCGGTTATCCGGTTCCGACGACGCTGCAGACGTTCGCCGTGCTCGGCTCGGGCGCATTCCTGGGGGCGCGCCGCGGCGCCGCCTCGCAGCTGCTCTACCTCGGCGTCGGCGCTCTGGGAGCGCCGATCTTCGCGGACGGCCACGCCGGGCTCGACTGGATCACGCGGGCCGACCCGCTGCACGCGACCGGCGGCTACCTGTGGGGCTTCCCGGTGGCCGCGCTCGTCGTCGGCCTGATCTGCGACCGCTACGGCCGCAGCTTCTACGTGACGGTTCCCGCGATGCTGCTCGGGAGCGTGTGCTTCTACGCGATCGCGCTCGTGTGGCTGCATCAGGCGATCCCGGTGCCGTGGACGGGCTCCGGCCCCACGACGCTCCACTACGGCCTGTGGCCGTTCGTGCTCGGCGACATCGCCAAGATCTTCGCGGCCGCCGCGATCATCGACCCGGCGGCGCCGTGGGGGCGCTGGCTGTGGCCTCGCGGCCGGAGCTCGTTGGTCTAGAAGCCGAGGACGAACTTGGCGTCGTCGGACATCCGGTCCGGCGACCACGGCGGCGTGAAGGTGAGCTCGGTCGTAACCGCGCCCACGCCCTCCATGCTGCCGACGACGTCCTTGATGTCCTGCTCGATCTGCGCGCCCGCCGGGCATCCCATCGACGTGAGCGAATAGATGACGGCGACCGCGTCGCCCTCCACCTTGACCTCGTAGACGAGGCCGAGATCAACGACGTCCATGCCGAGCTCCGGATCCTCGACGACCCGCAGGGCCTCGAAGACGTCTTCGCTGGTCAGGCTCATTCCGGAAGGGTAGCGGGCCGGGCGTCCCACAGCGCGGCGAAGGCGCGCGTGTGCTCCTCGCCGGTGACCCCCGGGCGCAGCAGCCGCTTCGTGCCGGCAAGGGCCTCGCGATCGGACCTTCCCACCCGCACGGCGAGCGACTCGGCCCGGGAGAGGAGCTTGTGCGGCGCGACCACCTCGTCGACGATGCCGACTGTGCGCGCCTCCTGGGACGAGACCAGCTCGCAGGTCGCGAACAGGCGTAGGGCGGCGCCGCGGCCGATCAGCGCGCCGAGGCGCAGCGCGGCACCCCATGGCGGCGTGTAGCCGAGCTCGTTGTGGATGAAGCGCAGCTTGGCGCCCTCGACGGCGACCCGCCAGTCGCAGGCCAGGCACAGGTCGATCCCGCCCCCGACGACATGCCCGTTCAGGAGCGCCACGGTCGGCACCGCGACCGCCTCGATCCGCTCGAGCGCGGCGGCACCGCGCCCGCCGACCTCCTCGCCGCGCAGGCCCCGGAGCGCCTTCAGGTCGGCGCCGGCGGAGAAGATGCGCGTGCCGCCGCCGACGATCCCGACGACGCGCACCTCGGGATCCTCGGCCAGCGCCTCCGCCGCGCCGGCCAGCGCCTCGAGTGTCTCCAGCGCCAGCACGTTCTCGCGCCCGCCCCGGAAGGTGACCAGGCCGAGGCCGCCGCGCACCGCCGACTCGACGGTGGTCGGCCCCGGCTCCACGCCGTCGAGTGCCTCGAGCAGCGCCGCCTTGGACATGCGCCGGTAGCCGTCGAGGCCCGCGTCGCGGGCGCGGTCGTGCAGCTCGTACAGGAGGGGCTCGGCGTTCGCGTTCACGGGCGTCAGCGTATCTCGGCTCCCGGCGGAGGGGCGCGATGGGGACTGTCCCCGCTCGGCGGGGACAGTCCCCGCCTGGCCGGACTAGAGCCGGATCTCCTCATGCCGGTCGCCCGAGAAGAGGTGTATCGAGTCGATGAACCGGACCCGGTTGCAGCGCGAGCACAGGACCACCGACTGCGTCCGCGCGCCGTCGGCCATGTAGCGGACGCCGCGCAGCAGATCGCCGCCCGAGATGCCGGTCGCGACCACGGTCTGGTGGCCGCGGACGAGGTCGTCGATGCCGAAGATGCGGCTGACGTCGTCGATCCCGTCCTCGGCCGCGCGGTTGATCTCCGTGCGGCTCATCGGCCACAGCTGGCCCTGGATCTCGCCCCCCAGGCACCGCAGCGCCGCGGCGGCGATGATGCCCTCCGGGGCCCCGCCGATGCCGATCGCGAGGTGGTCGTTCGTGCCCCGGATCGCGGCGCTGATCGAGGCCATGATGTCGCCGTCGGCGATCAGCTTGATGCGGGCGCCGGCCTCGCGGATCTCGGCCACCAGGTCGTCGTGGCGCGTCCGGTCGAGCACGATCGCGGTCACGTCGGCCACGGTGCGCCCGAACGCGTCGGCGATCGCCTCCAGGTTCTCGCGCACCGGCCGGCGCAGGTCGATCCGCCCCTTGGCGACCGGCCCGACGGCCATCTTGCGCATGTACATGCGCGGCACCTGCATGAGGCCGCCCGGATCGCTGGCCGCCAGGATCGAGAGCGCGCCGGGGCGGCCGCCGGCGACCGCCGTGCCGTTCCCGACCGGGTCGCACGCGAGATCGAGCTGATGACCGCCCGACCCCAGGTCGGCGCCCTCGTGCAGGGCATGCCCCTCGTTGTCGCGCCCGATCACGAGCGTGCCCGAGATGGGGACCGCGTCGAGCGCCTCGCGCATCGCCACCGAGGCGGCCCGGTCGGCCATCTCCGGGTTGCCGCGGCCGAGCAGGCGGCCGGCGGCGAGCGCGCTGCGCTCCGTCACCGCCGCGAGGTCGGTGCACGGGCATCGCGCCGCGACACCTGGATCCCCGGCTTCGGCCTCGGCCTCACGCTCCGTCGACGCCATGCCCTCAGGGTACCGCCGGGGGGCGGGCGGTGGCGCGCTCGAGGATCACGTCCATGACACTCAGGAGCGCCTGGGCGGGGTCGGCCGACTCGACCACCGGCCAGCCCTGCTTCTCTGCCCGCGCCACCAGGTACTCCTGGATGCGGCGGATCTCGCCGAACCGCTTCAGGTACCGCTCCATCGCGCGCAACCCGCCCGAGTCGGTGCCGCGGGAGAAGAAGTGCGCCTGGTGCACCTCCTCGTCCGCGAGGGTCAGCATCACCTGCACGACCACGGCGCCCGCGTGCTTGTCGGCGGTGACCAGGCCCGGGACGACATGGATCCCCTCCACGACGGTTGAGAGGCCCTCGAGCACGGCCCGCTCGACGACGGCGTTCGCGCCCACCGCCACCTGCCCGGCCTGCTGGATGAACCCGTAGAGCGCCCGGTCCTCGTCGTCCGGATCGGGGAGCGGGATCTTCAGCCCCTCGGCGGCGTCGAACGACGAGTAGTGCAGCTCCGGCATGAGCTCCTGGGCGAAGAACGCCCGCATCGCCTGGCGGATGACGTCGGTCGAGGTGATCCGGCTGATCCCGAGCCGGTAGGCGATCTCGGTCGCGAGCGTGCTCTTCCCCGTCCCGGTGGCGCCGCCGATCAGGAGCATCAGCGGCCGGTCGAGCCGCAGCACCTCCCGCCACCCGTGATAGCGCGAGACGAGATCCGGGCCCTCGCGCGCCAGCAGGTCCTCGACCATGCCGTGGAGCTGGTCGATCGGGATCTCCTCGGCGGCGGTCGCGTTGACCTCGCGCTCGATCCGCATCGCGATCTGGTACGCGCGCTCGGGGTCGGCGCCGGCCAGCACGAGCGCCTGGGCCATGCGCCCCTTCGAGAACGGCATGGGGGCGCCCCGCGTCGCCAGGATGCGCGGCTCGCG
Organism: Thermoleophilia bacterium; assembly: GCA_025928435.1. The sequence continues at coordinate 7,458 of JAICJM010000022.1, read as the reverse complement.
CGCGGGCGGCGACGGAGGGGTTACCGCTGCCGGGTCGCGGCGCAGCCAGGCGGGTCGGCGGGGCAGCCTAGGCACCGACCGCCACCACCCCGGCGGCCAGGTCGAGGGCCACGGCGTCGAGGTCGGGCTCGCCGGCGATCGACCGCGGGCGGTTATCGCAGAAGACGACCCGGGCCCCTCGCTCGCGGGCCGCCTCGGCAACCACGTCGATCGCGGCGGCCTTGATCTCGATGAGGTACGTGCCGGCCGCGAGGACGCCGGGGGCGTCGAGGTCGGCGGCCAGGGCCGTCCGGTCGCTCAGCGAGCCGACGACGGCGGTCACGTCGGCGCCGTGCTCGTCGCGCAGGAAGGCCGCCAGCCGATCGTGGATCGCGGCGCCGGCGGTCGTGAACAAGGCCACCCGCTCGCCCGCGACCGGCTCGGCCGGGTGCGGCCGCAGCACGGCCGCGATGACGGTGGCGTCGGGCCGGATCGCCCGCACCGCTGCGCGCACGGCATCGACCTGGTGCGATTCCGCGAGCGGGCCCTCGCTCATCGTGATCACGACCACGTCGGACACCAGTACCCGGTATGGGCCGAGTCCCACCTCCAGCTCCGCGGCCGGCCGGGCCGCGGACGTGATGAGCACGGTGCGATCGGCCGCGACCGGTGGCAGTGCCGCCCCGGACCCCTCCAGGAGCAGGAGCTCGGGTTCGTGCCCGCGCGCGACCGCGACCGCCTCCTCGACGTTCGAGAGGAACGGCGTCCCCGCGAGGCCGCTCCCGCACCGGCGGGCGCCGACGGCGGTCACGCGGGCGAGGGCGGCGTCCTCGAGGAAGTCGGAGGCGGCGTGCTGGCCGGCCCGGGAGCGCGCGAGCAGGTCGTCGAGGGTGGGCGCCTCGGCCGCGCCGTCGACGAGCTCGGGCTGCTCGGGCCCGCCCCGCCCCATCGCGACCAGGACGACCCGGTGGCGCTCGCCCAGGAGCCGGGCCAGGTGCCCGCACACCGCGGTCTTGCCGATCCGCTTGCCGGTCCCGATGACGGCGATGGCCGGCACCCCGGCAGCGGGTCGCGGCGGCGCCCGGAACTCGAAGTCCGCGCCGCGGTAGGAGAGCCCGGCGGCGAGGGCGTGGCTGACGAGGCGGAAGCGCTCGCGCTCGCTCAGCACCGGCTCGTCGGAGAGGTCGACGATCCGGCCGGCCGCGTGCTTGCGGGCGGCCGCCACCATGCCCGCGGCGGCGTCGCGGCCGGCGTCCTCGAGCGGGACGCCGTAGTCGGGCGCCCCCCGCAGCTTCTCGGTGCCGCCCAGGAGCAGCGCGGCCACGACCTGGTCCTCGGGCCCGGCCGCGGCGATCGCCGCCCGCACGACCGGCGGGTAGTGCTCCCCGTCGACGAGCGCGAGGGCGCGCGCGGTCACTTCGGCCCCGACGCGGTCTCGTGCGGCGGCGGGGACTGCTTCTCGTACTCGGCGGTCTGCGGCGAGAAGCGGATCAGCCGCTCGCGGTCGTGGAACGGGTACTTGCGGTAGACGCCGACCTCGGCCGGGCCCACCTCGACGATGTTGTAACAGGGGCGGGTGTGGCCGCGCAGGCGCAGCGACGAGACCGTGCCGGCGTTCACGACGAAGAGATCCTCCAGTCGCCACGCGTACGGCACGTGCTTGTGGCCCGAGAGCACCAGGTTCACGTTCGCGCGCTGCAGCACCTCGAGCGTGTCGCCCGCGTCGTGGACGACGTTGCGCTCCCGGCCCGTGCCGGGGATCGGAAGGAGATGGTGGTGCAGCACGAACACCCGGAAGTCCGCGGGTGGCGCGAACTGCTCCTCGATCCACGGGTAGCGTCCCCGGCCGACGGTGCCGTTGTCGAGGTCGGGCTCCGACGAGTCGACGGCGACGAAGGTGATCCCCGACTTGTGCAGCACCGAGGCCCGCGGCCCGATCAGCTCCTCGAAGTGGACGTGGCCGACGTTGCGCGAGTCGTGGTTCCCGGGCACCGTGATGACGTCGGGGCACTCGAGCCGGCCCAGGTACTCGCGCGCCTGCCGGTATTCCTGCTTGTAGCCGAACGTGGTCAGGTCGCCCGAGCAGACGACCACGTCCGGCTCGAGCGCGTTGATCTCCATGATCGCCCGCTGCAGCAGGTTCTCCACGAAGTACGGCGAGCCGCAGTGCAGGTCGGACAGGTGCGCGATCACGAACGGTCGGACCTCGGCCATGGGAGCCGCATCGTACCGACCGCGCGGGTGCCGCTCCAGCCGGGCGCCATCCGACCCGGCCGGTACCCTGGACGCGCCGGATGCCCCCACGTTTCGCCAACGACACCGAGCACGACCTCAGTCGCATGCTCGACTTTCACGGCATCGCCTGGCAGTACGAGCCACATACGTTCGTGCTCGAGGCGGGCCCGGGCGGCGAGGTGCTCCACGCCTTCACGCCGGACTTCTACCTGCCGGAGCAGGACCTCTACATCGAGGTCACGACCATGAAGCAGTCGCTCGTCACGAAGAAGAACCGCAAGATGCGGCGGTTGCGCGAGCTGTATCCGGACGTGCGCATCAAGATGCTCTACCGGCGCGACATCGAGGCGCTCGCCGACCGGTACGACCTGGCCCGGCCGGCATGAGCACCGTCGCCGAGCGCGCAGCTGCGCCCGCGCCCGGCGAGGTGTACCTGCCCGCGGAGCTCGTGGCAGCGCGCGTGGCCGAGCTGGCCGCGGCCATCGACCGCGACCACCGCGGCCAGCGGCTCGTGCTCGTGGCCGTCCTCAAGGGGGCGGCCGTGTTCGCCGCCGACCTCTCGCGGGCGCTCACGATCCCTCACCGGCTCGACACGATGGCGCTCTCGGCCTACTCGGGCGCCGACTGCCGCAGCGGCCGCATCCGGCTCCTGAAGGACCTCGACCACCCGGTGCGCGGTGAGCACGTCGTCGTGGTCGAGGACGTGATCGACACGGGCCTCACCATGCACAACCTGATGCGCTCGCTGCGGGCGCGCGGGCCTGAGTCGGTGCGCATCTGCACGCTGCTCGACCGGCCCCACCGGCGCCTGGTCGAGCTGGACGTCGCCTACGTCGGGTTCACGGCGGCGGAGCGCTACTGCGTGGGCTACGGACTCGCGCACCACCAGCGCTTCCGCAACCTGCCCGACATCCACCTCCTGGCCTGACGGCTCAAGAAGCCCTTAGGCGAGACGGATACACTTCTCGCATGGCTCGCAGACGACCGACGCTCGACCGCGACCCGGGCCTCCTGGCCCGCATGACGGGCACGGTGTTCCTGCTCGGACTGGTGTACGTCATCTTCTTCGTCGTCCTGCTGCAGGCCGTCGGCCTGGCGCTTCCGGTGGTGATCGTGCTCGCCGGCGGGCTGCTCGTCGTCCAGTACTGGACGTCGGACAAGATCGCGCTCGCGTCAGCCCGGGCCAAGATCGTCGACGAGAGCCAAGCCCCCGAGCTGCATGCGATCGTGCAGCGCCTCTGCCTGACCGCCGGCCTGCCGATGCCGCGGGTCGCGATCTGCCCGACGGACATGCCAAACGCCTTCGCGACCGGGCGCAGCCCCAAGCACGCGGCCGTCGCCGTGACCCAGGGCCTGCTCGACCGGCTCGAGCCGCACGAGCTGGAGGGCGTGATCGCCCATGAGCTCTCGCACGTCGCCCACCGCGACGTGGCCGTGATGACGCTCGCGAGCTTCTTCGCCATGGTGGCCGGGTTCATCACCCGCTGGGGCTTCTACTTCGGCGGGATGTTCGGCGGCGGGTTCGGCGGCGGGCGCGACGACCGCAACAACTCCGGCGCGTCGTTCATGGTGATCCTGCTGGTCTCGGTCGTCGTCTACGCGATCTCGTTCTTCCTGATCCGGGCGCTCTCGCGCTACCGCGAGTTCGCCGCCGACCGCGGCGCGGCCATCCTCACCAAGTCGCCGTCGAGCCTGGCCTCCGCGCTGGTCAAGATCTCCGGGGCGATGGGCCGCATCCCCCAGCGCGACATGCGCATGGCGGAGGGCCTGAACCAGTTCTTCATCATCCCGGCCGGGCTCAAGAGCGGCATCTCGACGCTCGTCTCCGACCACCCGCCGCTCGAGGCCCGGCTGGAGCAGCTGCGCCGGCTCGAGCGCCAGCTCGAGACGCTCTAGCCCGACCGGATGGGATTCCTGGACGGACTGCTGGGGCGCACCAAGGTCGCGAAGCCGACGCTCGAGCGGCTCTTCGCGATCTCGACCGCCCAGGTCACGCTCGACACGAGCCTCGGGCTCGCGCCGTCCAAGACGGCCGCGATCTGCTTCAAGCCCATGGCCTCCGCGCGGTTCCGCGAGAGCGGCGCCGACATCGAGGACATGGTGAAGCTCGCCTTCCGCGACGAGGGCACGCGCATGGATCGCAGCGTGGACGAGTTCGGCTACGAGTGGCTGAAGCTGAGCGACGACGACTTCGAGGATCTCGTGACGACGATCCACGTCGCCGCCCAGTCGATGACGGACGACGGCTTCGGCGAGCAGCTCCTGTGCGCCGTCTTCGGCTTCGAGCCGGGCCATGTCCGCTTCATCTACAACTTCAAGCGCGGCTCCTTCTACCCGTTCGTCCCCGTCGCGGACAAGAAGCGCGACTCCGAGCGCGAGCTCCAGCTGCAGGGCAAGCTCGAGCACGAGCTCCCCATCGAGCCCGAGCTCGAGCGCTGGTACCCCCTCTGGGACGCCCCGGTCTGAGGTCGGCCAGGCCGTAGAGCGGCCCTCCGGCCGCCCCCCGCAGCTCCGCCGGCTCTCGCGTGGAGCGCTGCGCTGCCGAGGATCTTGACGTGCGGTAGTCGTCGGTCGGATTCGGAAGCCCGCAGGGGCTCTGCCGCCAACAGCGACCTATCGGGGTGAAACCCCTTGCGGGATCTGGCGGTTGGCGCTGTCGGCATGTGTCATTTGCAGTTTTCGGACGCTCTCGCCACACCGCGTGACCCCGGCGTTACATCCATCCTCCCCGGATCCCTTACGTGATCATTTCCAGGCGTTAACGCCTCGCGGGTAGCCTTGCCCGCGGCAGCACACGCCAAACGGTCGCGCCATATGCGGCTCGGGACGAGCCACGCCCAGGCACCGTCCGCCGCCGAGCGCACCGGCAACGTCTCCCCGGGTCGGCGAGAGGGTCGCCGGCCCGGGAGGCTTGCCGCGTCGGATGCCCCCCTAACCGATTCTGACCGGACCGTTTCCGAGTGGTCACGCCTGGGCAGCTAGGTTCCGGTAACGGATCCCTTCAAACCCCTGGGGGGTGGGCAGATGGTCTCCCGAAGGTTCCTGGCCGCGCTCGTGGTTGCGACCGCGATGACCGTCGGTGGTACAACCGCCGTCGGCGCGACACCGCACAAGAGCCACACGCGACCAAAGCCGGCCGGCACGGCGCCGGCCGCGGCGACACCGGTCGCGAACACCGCGTCGCCACTGGCGGTGCCCGGAGGTCTGGGCGCGCTGCCGTGCGCGGGCGGTTCGAGCCCGATCAAGCACGTGATCTACCTGCAGTTCGACAACACGCACCTGCGCCGCGACCGGGCGAACGTCCCGTCCGACCTCGAGCAGATGCCGCACCTGCTGAAGTTCCTGCGCGGGAACGGGACGCTGCTTGCGAACGACCACACGCAGCTGATCTCGCATACGGCGAACGGGATCCTGACGTCGCTGACCGGCGTCTACCCCGACCGCCACGGCCAGTCGGTCGCGAACAGCTTCCGCTACTTCCATCCGGACGGCACCACCGGCACGGGCGTCTCGTTCGCGTACTGGGCGGACGGGATCTTCGACCCGGCCACGTCGACGCCGTCGGACACCGCGCCGAACATGATCACCGACACGGGCAAGCAGGCCCCTGCGCCATGGGTGCCCTACACCCGCGCGGGCTGCGACTTCGGTGCGGCCGGCCTCGCCAACATGGAGCTCGAGAACACGGGACCGGACGTGCCGAAGGTGTTCGGCGCCGGATCGCCCGAGGCCCAGGAGGCCGCGGCAAACCCGGACAAGGCGGCCGCTGACTTCGTCGGCATCGCCGTCCACTGCGCCCGGGGCGGCTCATCGGTCTGCGCCGGCTCGACCGACGCCAAGCCCGACCTTCTGCCCGACGAACCCGGTGGCTACACCGGCTTCGACGGCCTGTTCGGAAACAGGTACGTCGCGCCGGTGATCAGCCCCAACGGGCCCATGCAGACGCTGAGCGGGCACACGATCCAGGACCTGCACGGCAACGTCGGCTTCCCCGGCTTCGACGGCATGCCCCCCGACGTCTCGCTCTCGTACGTCGCGGCCATGCAGGAGCACGGCATCCCCGTGACGTACGCGTACCTGTCCGACGCCCATGACAACCACTCGACCGGCGTGGACACGGGCCCGTACGGGCCCGGCGAGGCTGGATACGTCAACCAGCTGCACGACTACGACCAGGCGTTCGCGCGCTTCTTCGACCGCCTGAAGAGCGACGGCATCAACAAGTCGAACTCGCTCTTCGTCGTCACCGTCGAGGAGGGCGACCACTTCGCCGGCGGCCCGCCGTCAAACCCGTCCTGCGACGGCGTCACGACGCCGTGCCAGTACTCGCACGTGACCTGCCCGAGCACGTCGGTGGCGACCTGCCCGGGAAACGCGGTCGGCGAGGTGAACGTGAACCTGCGCGGCCTGCTGGCCACGCAGCGGAACAACACGACGCCGTTCGACGTCCACAGCGACATGGCGCCGGCCTTCTACCTGACCGGCGACCCGGCCCGCGACGCGACCGTCACGCGCACGTTCGAGCACGACGTGGCGGCGCTCAAGGCGCTGAACCCCCACGCGGGGCACGACGTCGACGTGAGCCGGCAGCTGATCGATCCGGTGGGCATGCGGCTCCTGCACATGGTCACCGGCGACCCGCTGCGCACACCGACGTTCATCAGCTTCCTGAACCCCGACATGTTCGGGTTCGCAGGCGGCACGACGTGCACGGCCGCGAGCCCCTGCTCGCAGGTGCAGCCGGGGTTCGCATGGAACCACGGTGGACTCGTCCCGAAGGTGGCGAACACCTGGATCGGGATCGTCGGCCCGGGCGTCCGGCACCTCGGTGAGACGCACACGCCGTGGACGGATCACACCGACCTGCGGCCGACGATGCTCGCGCTGGCCGGCCTGCGGGACGACTACGGCCACGACGGCCGCGCCATCCTGTCGGTGCTGACCGACCGGGCGATCCCGGCCGGGTTGCGCACCAACACGGACATGGCCAAGCGGCTCGGTGCCGCCCTCAAGCAGATCGACGCGCCGTTCGGCGTGGTCGGTGAGGACGGGATCGCCGCGTCCACGAAGGCGATCGAAGGGTCGAATGCGGTCTACTCGAAGATCGAGAACCGCATCGCCCGCCTGACGGTGCGGCGTAACACCCTCGCCGACAAGATCGCCCCGGCGCTCGACGCGGCCACGTTCGACGGCGACCCCGTCGGCGCGGCCCAGGCCCGGGCGTGGATCGCCCAGGCGGACGCG